>CACIHQ010000030.1 GCA_902586495.1 uncultured Pelagibacteraceae bacterium | reverse complement strand
GATTTTAATTTAAAAATGGCTGGGATGGGTGGATCTGATTTACAAGATTTAAAACAAGAATTTAGTAATTTACCACACGATAGAGGAACTTTATCTATGGCTAGATCGTCCGATCCAAATAGTGCTAATAGTCAGTTTTTTATATGCTTTAAACCTGCTCCTTTTTTGGACAAACAATATACAGTTTTTGGAAAAGTAATTGAGGGTATGGAATTTGTTGATAAGATTAAACGTGGTGATGAAAACAATAATGGAGCTGTAACAAATCCTGACAAGATAATAAGTTTCAAATCTCTATAACAAATTAATGGCATTAAAAAATTTTGCCTTTAAATTATTAAGTAAAGATAATTACGCAAGAACTGGAATTATACAGACACATAGAGGTGAAATCAAAACTCCAGCTTTTATGCCAGTTGGTACACAAGCAACAGTAAAAGCTTGCACCATTAAGGATATAAAAAAAACTGGTTCAGATATAATTTTAGCCAATACATACCATTTAATGATCCGACCTGGTGTTGAACGTATTCACAATGCAGGAGGATTACACAAGTTTATGAATTGTGATTTACCAATACTCACTGACTCAGGTGGTTTTCAAGTAATGTCTCTTTCTAAACTCAATAAAATAGATAGAGAAAAGGGAGCAATTTTTAACTCTCATATCGATGGTAAAAAATTTTATTTAAGCCCTGAGGAAAGTATTAAAATTCAACTTGGCTTAAATTCAGACATTGTAATGATTATGGATGAGTGTCCAAAAAAAACTAATGATTACAAACTAATTAAAAAATCTATGGAACTTTCATTATATTGGGCAGGTAGGTCAAAAAAAGCATTTGGTAAAAACCCTCACAAGGCTTTATTTGGAATAGTGCAGGGTGGTTTATTTAAAGATTTAAGGCTCTTATCGTTAAAAGGTTTATTAGATCTGGATTTTGATGGCTATGCTATTGGCGGATTAGCCGTTGGCGAAACACAAAAAGAAATGTTTAAGGTTTTAGATGATATAAAAGATAAACTTCCTGAAAAAAAACCACATTATTTGATGGGAGTAGGGACACCATCTGATATTTTGGGAGCAGTAAAGAGAGGTATTGACATGTTTGATTGTGTAATGCCTACCAGATCTGGTAGAACAGGTTTAGCATTTACATGGAATGGTAGATTGAACATTAAAAATAATAAGTATCAAAATGACAATTCACCTCTTGATGAAAAATGTGAAAACTTAGATTTAAATAAATACTCTAAAAATTATTTAAATCATCTATTCAATACTAATGAAATTTTAGGATCGATGTTATTAACTCTAAATAATATCAATTTTTATCAAGAATTAATGAATGAAATTAGAAAGAATATTCAAAAAGGCACTTTTGATCAATTTCATGACAAATACATAGATAAGTTGTGAGAAAGAAACTATTTGTCTCATAAATTCTTATTTGAAATATTAAAATAAATATGTATATACGATGTAATTTTGGGCCGTTAGCTCAGTTGGTAGAGCAATTCCCTTTTAAGGAATGGGTCGATGGTTCGAGTCCATCACGGCTCACCATAAATTACGTAATATTAAGTGGTGGGTAATCTAAAATAATCTCGTTAGTCCACTCATTAATTTTTTTTATTCTATTTTCTGCTGAAGGATGTGTGCTCATAAATTCAGGAGGAGTTTGACCCTTATTATATTCTTTCATTCTTTCCCAAATTTTAGAAGTTTCTCTTATATCGTATCCTGATAATGATGAGAAAATCATACCCAAGTAATCAGCTTCACTCTCTTGTTTTCTATTAAAGGGATTCATTATTCCTAATTGAGATAGTAAACCGACAGTATCCATTCCGGTTGTTCTATTAATATCAGATAATATTCCACCGCTAGCAATATCAATAATTTTTGTGCTTACATTTAATAAAGTACCTCTACTAGCCCTTTCAACAGAATGTTTTGCTACAGCGTGTGCAATTTCATGTCCCATAACTGCCGCTAGTCCGTTTGTATTTTTAGTTACATCCAATATTCCTGTATAAACAGCAATTTTTCCTCCTGGCATACACCAGGCATTTCTA
>CACIHQ010000029.1 GCA_902586495.1 uncultured Pelagibacteraceae bacterium | reverse complement strand
CAATCCAAAATGTTGATAAGCTATAGTGGAGTCAGTAAATCTATCAATAAGTATAATCTTTTTTTTATGAAATTTTTTTAATTTTTGAATATTTTCACTTTTTGAAGCTGAATATAAAAATAAATCTGTATTTCTATTAAATTTTGATTTTTTATTAAGAATTAATTTTCTAATAATTTCTGAATTTTTACTACCGCCAGGTTCTCTTAAACATATATAGGGAATCTTTTTTTTTTTAAGAAATTCACATACGTTCTTAATATGAAAAGATTTTCCACTGCATTCAATACCTTCAAAAACAATAACAGGCTTATTATACATCGCCCCAAATCAAATAGTTAATAGACTTCATAAGTCTTGAAAACATATTAACTTTTTTTACATCATTAGCTGCTAGCAAATCATATTCTCCGATTATGTTTTCATTATAAGAAATTTTTAATTTTCCAATTATTTGATTTTTTTTAATTGGCGCCTCCACTGGTCCCTTATAATTAATTGAAACTTTTAGTAATCTTTTTTGTGCTTTTTTTATAGTTTTATATATGTCCTTATTTACATATACATTCACTTGTTTTTCTTTTCCCAACCATACATCAATTTTGTCTAAAGATTTTTTTGCCTTTGCTATTTCGATGAGATCAAAATTTGTAATACCGTAAGTTAACAACTTAGTACTTTCCCTAGATCTACTATTTTTAGTTTCAAATCCACTCCCAACGGCTATTAATCTTCGTCCATTTTTTTTTAATGATGAGGCTAGAGAATATTTTTCAACCGCTAAATACCCAGTTTTGATCCCATCTGCTCCAAGGTTTTTATAAAGAAGTGGATTACGATTTCCCTGAGTTATGGGGTCACCACCTGTCCTATCCCAAGTAAATTTTGTTTCACTAAACATCTCATAATAATCAGGGTGTTCTTTGATAAGGTAATTAGACATTATAAGAATATCTCTAACAGTTGAGTAATTGTCTGGATCATTTATTCCTGATGAATTAGTAAAATTTGTATTTTCCATACCTATTTCTTTAGCTTTCATTGTCATCAAAATTGCAAATTCCTCCTCGGTTCCCGCAATACCTTCTGCTAAAGCAATGCATGCATCGTTTCCAGAAGCAACAATAATTCCTCTAAGTAAATTTTCTACAGATACTTCATCACCAACCATTATAAACATTGAAGAGTATCCAGCAGTAGATAATCTCCATGCTTTTTCTGATATTATAAATTTATCTTCTAAACTTAAATCACCTGACTTAATTAGATCAAATGCAATTATAGATGTCATAATTTTAGTCATTGAGGCTGGATAAATTGATCTGTCAGGATCTTTTTCATAAAGAACCTCACCAGACAAAAAATCTTGTAAAATAGCAGTTCTAGCCTTTATTTGTATATTTGCATTTAAGTAACTTGAAAGAAATAATATTGTTAAATTAATTAAAAAAATCTTCTTAAACATTATTTAGTATTTCTAAATTTTCAAAATTCATTGGCCTAAGTTTTTCGTAGGACTCTTTTAAACTTTTTATATCATTAAAGGGGCCTATTAGTACTCTAAATTTTGTTTTAGAAAGTTGTTGTATTCTAGAATTTTTTATATTTGTTTCATTTTTAATTCGTGAAATCACCATCTTTGCTGATTTTTTATAATAAAAGTCTGCTAATTTTATTGAATAGGAAAATTTAAGCTTTGTATTTTTCTTTTTCTTATCCTTTTTATATGTTGGATTTAGATCTTTTATCTGAATGCCGTCAATAGGTGCTTTTTCAGCAACTTTTTTTTCTTCTTCAAACGTCTTACTTTTTTTTGCAATAAAAGTAGAATTTCTTGAAACTAATATTATTTCCAATAGTGGTTCATTAAAATCAAGATCCAGATCTTCAGCTATTCTTTTAGATATAACAGAATTATAAAAATCTGAAAATTTTTGATTATTAGATTTTACTTCCGCAATTAAAGACTTGCCATTTTTTGGATTTGTAATCTTGACAGTTGATTTTTTTTTTAATGATTTGTGATAAATCATTAATGATCTATCTTCTAATTTTTTTATTTTATCTAAATTTTCATTAAAAATTAA
>CACIHQ010000028.1 GCA_902586495.1 uncultured Pelagibacteraceae bacterium | reverse complement strand
AAAATAATTTTACAAATTTTATTAGCCCTAATTGGAGTAATTTTATTCGTTTATTTTGTTGATTACCAAGATATGACCAATTTATATTTTCCATTTTTCAAAAACCTCATAGTAAATCTTGGATGGTTTTTTATTCCATTTTCAGTTTTTGTTATAATTGGATCTTCAAATGCTGTTAATCTTACAGATGGACTTGATGGTTTGGCGACAGTGCCAGTGATATTAGTGGCCACATGTTTTGCCTTTATAAGTTATGTGACTGGTAATGTAGTATTCTCTGATTACTTACAAATACCTTATATAGAAGGTACAGGTGAAATTTCAATTTTTTGCGGAGCAATCATTGGTTCATGTCTCGGTTTTTTGTGGTTTAATGCTCCACCGGCAAAAATTTTTATGGGGGATACAGGATCACTATCTCTTGGTGGGTCTTTAGGTGCTGTTGGAATAATTACAAAGCATGAGATTGTGCTAGCAATAACCGGTGGCCTTTTTGTTTTGGAAGCTATATCAGTAATGGTTCAAGTAATATCTTTTAAACTTACTGGTAAAAGAATCTTTAAGATGGCACCAATTCATCATCATTTTGAGAAAAAAGGATGGCCGGAGTCAACAGTTGTTATTAGATTTTGGATTATTTCAATCATTTTGGCAATGATTGGTTTGGCAACACTCAAATTAAGATAAAGGAGATTAATTTGAGTTTCTTTTTAAAAAAAAAAATATTAATTTATGGTTTAGGTAAGAGTGGATTATCTACCTTACAGTTTTTAAAAAATAAAAGTGAAGTTTTTTTATTTGATGATTTAAAGAAAAATTTAAAAAACCCAATTAGCTATAAATCAATTTTAAAAAAAAAATTTGATTTCATCATAATTAGTCCTGGCATAAATATAAATAAATGTAAATTATCTAAATTTTTAAAAAAAAATTTGAAAAAAATTTATACTGATTTAGATGTTTTTTATTCATTTTACAAAAATAATTGTATTTCTGTCACAGGTACAAATGGAAAGTCTACAACCTGTAAGCTTCTATATGAAATATTATTAGATCATAAATATGACGTTAGATTAGTTGGGAATATAGGTAATCCAATCTTATCAGCGAAAAAAATAAAATCTAAAACAATTTTTGTTGTAGAAGCTTCATCCTATCAGCTTGAATACAGCCAAATTTTTCAATCAAAATACGCTGTGCTACTAAATATATCACCAGATCATTTAGAGAGACATAAAACAATAAACAACTATGTAAGAGCTAAATTTAAAATTCTAAATAGTAATTTTAAAAATTCTTTTGGTTTTATTAATAAAAATGATTTTCTAATAACCAAAGAGTTGAAAAGAAGAAAATTAAAAAGAAAAATATTAAAGGTTGATACTCAATCAACAGAAATTTTTCAAAAAAATATAGAAAATGAATATTTTTTAAATGATGCAAATAAAGAAAATTTATCTTTTATAATGGCGATTTCAAACAAATTTAAATTAAAAAAAAAAATTGTTATTAAAACTTTGAAAAGATTTAAAGGACTAAAGTATCGTCAACAAATAATTTATAAAGACTCGTTCTTAACAATAATTAATGACTCTAAATCTACAACTTTTGCATCATCAATATCCATTTTAAAAAAAAAATTAAATATTTATTGGTTACTAGGTGGAATACCTAAACAAGGTGATAAATTTAATTTAGATAAAAAATATTACTCAAATATTAAAGCATTCATATATGGAAAAAATAAAAAGTTTTTTAATAACCAACTTAGAGGCAAAATTAAGTACAGTAATTTTGATAATTTAAGTAATGCTTTAAAAAAAATATTTACAATAATTAACAAAGAAAATTTAAAAAAAAAAAATATAATTTTTAGCCCTTCCGCTGCTTCATTTGACACTTTCAAAGATTTTGAGGACAGAGGTTATTATTTTAATCAACTTATTAAAAAGTACTTAAATGGATAAGATAGTGTCTTTTCAAAAATTATATTATAAATGGTGGAAAAATATTGATAAATTTATACTAGCTTTAGTAATTTTGCTGTTTTTAGTGGGTTTATTTTTTTCACTCGTATCTACTTCGTTGATTGCATCTGATAAATTAAATACTAATGATTACCTCTTTTTTTTTAAGCATCTAATTTTTTTATGTATTGGAGTATTTTTTATTTTTATTTTTTCATCTATAGACCGAGAAAATCTTTTTAAAATTTCTATTATTTTTTTTTCTGGATCAATATTACTTTTACTATTAGTTCCTCTAATTGGTGTTGAGGTCAAAGGTTCTAAAAGATGGATTGATCTAT
>CACIHQ010000027.1 GCA_902586495.1 uncultured Pelagibacteraceae bacterium | reverse complement strand
TGATACTATCGAGGATACCTATGCAACCTATGAGACGATCAAAGGAGAATTTGGGATTGAAGTGGCTGATTTAGTTGATGGAGTAACAAAAATTTCTGTATTTGAAAATACTGCATCACCAAACTCAAAAGCGGAAAACTTTAGAAAGTTAATTTTAGCTACGTCAAAAGATATTAGAGTTTTATTAGTTAAAATTGCAGATCGGCTGCATAATATGAGGACCATCAAAGCAATTAAAAAGAAAGATAAAAGACAAAGAATAGCTCAGGAAACAATGGAGATATATGCACCTTTGGCTGACAGAATGGGTATGCATAGAATTAGAGATGAATTAGAAGATTTATCTTTTGAAATTTTAAATAATGATGCAAGGTCATTAATTCAAAAACGATTAGACGAAATAAAATTAGATAAAAAAGATATTTTTGAAACGTTATCAAATGAAATAAATACATTATTATCTCAGGACAATATCCAGTCAAAAATTTTTGGTAGAGAAAAAACTCCTTTTTCAATTTGGAGAAAAGTTCAAAAGAAAAGAGTCTCATTAGAGCAAATTACAGATATAATCGGATTTAGAATTATTCTAGATAATATAGATGATTGCTATAAAACTTTAGGGATAATTCATAAAGAGTGGAATTGTATTCCAGGAAAATTTAAAGATTATATATCATCACCAAAAATTAATGGATATAAGTCGATACACACTGCAGTAATTGGTTCTTATAAAAAACCAATCGAGATACAAATAAGAACCAAAAAGATGCATGATTTTGCTGAGCGAGGTATTGCATCTCACTGGCAATATAAATCTTCTGAAAAATTTAATTCTTTAACTTGGAAAGAATATGATTGGTTAAAAGATTTAGTTGAAATCATAGAAAAAAATGAAAATCCAGAACATTCCTACGAATATACTAAGATGCAAATGTTTCAAGAGAATGTATTTTGTTTTACACCTAAAGGATCTGTAATAAAATTGCCAAAAAACGCAACTCCAATTGATTTTGCATATGCTGTACACACAAAAATAGGTGATACGGCTGTTGGTTGTGAGATTAACGGTAACAAAGGAGAGTTACAAAGTATTTTAAGAAATGGAGATACTGTGAAAATTACAACATCCAAAAATAATTCACCATCACTTCATTGGATACCAATTACTAAAACCGGTAAAGCTAGATCTGCTATTAGAAAGTATTGGCACGATAAAGGAGAAAAAAAACAAGAAAGAGTAAAAAAATACAATACGACTCTATGGATTTCTTTGCCTGATAAACCCGGTCAATTAGGTAATGTTAGTTCACTTATAGGACAACATAAATTAAACATATCAAATCTCGAAATGGTTGGGAAAAACCCAAATTATATTAATTTCAAGTTTCAACTTATAATTAGAGATCTTAAAAATTTTACTAATTTTATTGCAGAGCTTAAACAAAAAGGTATAAAATTTAAGATAATCAGACACGAAGATAAAAGAAATGCTTTCACACAAAAAATCCTTAAATATTTTAAGAAAAACTGATGCGCTTTTAGAAGGACATTTTGTATTATCATCTGGTCTCCATTCTTCAAAATATATTCAATGTGCAAAACTTTTAAGTTATCCTCATTTAGCCGAGAAAATATGCAAATCTCTGGCAAGCAAGATTAAAAAAAATTTCAGTAAATTCGATCTTATTCTATCTCCAGCAATGGGAGGTATAATAATTGGCTATGAAATAGGTAGAATTTTAAAAAAAGAAACTATTTTTTGTGAAAGAGTAAGGGGTAAATTTACACTAAGAAGAGGATTTAAGATAAGAAAAGGGTCAAAGGTTTTAATAATTGAAGATGTTATTACTACAGGAAAGTCTAGTATCGAATGTGTAAAATTAATAAAAAAAGCTAAAGCAAAATTAATAGGATTTGCCTCTATAATTGATAGGTCAAATAAAAGAAATCTAAAAATAAAAAGTAAAATTATTTCTCATCTTAAAATAGATGTGCCAGTTTTTAATAAAAAACAAATACCAAATAGTTTAAAACTTATTCCTATAACAACTCCAGGGAGTAGATTTACAAAATGAAACGTTTAGGTGTAAATATCGATCATGTAGCAACTTTAAGAAATGCTAGAGGTGAAAATCATCCAGATCCAGTTTATGCTGCCAAATTTGCTAAAAAAGTTGGGGCAGATTCAATTACAATTCATTTAAGAGAAGATAGAAGACATATTAATGATGCTGACGCGAAAAGAATATGTTCTATAAAAGGATTACTGGTAAATTTAGAAATTTCTACCAATTCAGATATTGTTAAAAACGCA
>CACIHQ010000026.1 GCA_902586495.1 uncultured Pelagibacteraceae bacterium | reverse complement strand
AAACTATACAAAAAAAATGTGATTTTAATAGGTAATAAAAGCTTTATACAACTTAATTTATTTAATCATTTAAAAAAAAAAAATATCGTAAAAATGATTAAGTATAGTGATATCTCTATGTCTAATATTTCAAAAGCTGATTTTCTTGTCAATTTCAGTAATTCTAAAAATTTTTACGAAAAAAAATATTCAAAAAAAAATGATAGGAATTTTAAAATTGCAAATGTCATTAAAAATAGTAAAACAATTTTTTTTTTATTAAGTTCGAGAGTTGTTTATTCACAAAAATTAAATCTATCAGAAAAATCTAAATTAGCGCCAATAAACACATATGGGCAGAATTGCTTAAAATCAGAAAAGTTTTGCAGAGATAAATTGAAAAGTAGATTAGTGATTTTGAGATTATCAAATGTTTTTGGATACGAAATTGGTAAAAAAAAAAAACCATCTCTAGTAAGTATAATTTTAAAAGGAATAAAAAAAAGAAAAATCATATTTGATAATAATTATTATTTGATCAAAGATTTTTTACCGATAAAGATACTGTGTTTATATTTTGAAAAATTGTTTACATTTAAAGTTAAAGGCACTTTTAATGTAGGGTCAGGGATCCCATTGCCGGTAAACAAATTTGTAAACTCAATTATTGATAACAAAAAGATAAAAATTATAATTAAAAACAAAAAAAGATTTAAAGATAAAAATTATTGTTTTAATATTCATAAAATTAAAAAATTCACCGGGGTAAAAATAAACAAAGCTATGCTACAAGAACAATTTTTCAATTTAAAAAAAAAGATAAAGCTTAATGGCTAAAAAAATTTTTATAACTGGGGCAGCAGGTTTTATAGGTTCACATCTTTCTGAAAAATTATATGATACTTTCAAAAATGCTCATTTTGTACTATACGATAAGATCACTTATGCTGCTAACAAAAATTATTTAAATAAATTATTAAAAAAAAAAAATATCATTTTTGTACGTGATGACATTTTGAATTTTAAATCTCTTCAAGATAATCTTAGTAATGTTGATTTAGCTATAAATGTTGCAGCTGAAAGTCATGTAGATAACTCTTTTGGAAATTCGTTAATTTTTACAAAAACTAATACTTTAGGCACACATTTTTTTTTGGAAGCTTGCAGAAAAAGAAAAGTTAAAAAAATTATACATGTAAGCACAGACGAAGTTTACGGTGAAAATCTCGCTAAACCATATAAAGAAAATCAACTACTAAATCCATCTAATCCTTATTCTGCATCTAAAGCTGGCGCTGATATGATGGTGAATGCTTATAATAAATCGTATAAAATGAATATCATTACTGTAAGAGCAAATAATATTTATGGTACAAGGCAGTATCCTGAGAAGTTAATTTCAAAATCAATTTATAACTTTATTAATAATAAAAAGATGACTGTTCATGGAAAAGGAAACAATTACAGATTTTATCTTTCTGTAAATGATTTCTGTGAAGGAATAATTCAAATAATATTTAAAGGAAAGTCTGGTCAAGTTTACAATATTGCATCAGAAAAAAAATTTAAAGTAATTGAAGTAATAAAAATTATAGCAAAATATTTAAATAAAAACTTTAAAAAAAATATTAAGTTTGTCAAAGATAGACCATTTAATGACAAAATTTATAAAATAAATTGCAATAAAATTAAAAGTTTGAATTGGAGCACAAAACATAATTTAGAAGATGATCTTCCTGAAATCTGTCGATGGTACAAAAAAAACATTAATTATTTTAAAAAGTGAAGATAATTTTATTGTCATTTAGTGATTATAAAGGGGGAGCATCAATAGCCGCGTATTCAATTTTTAAATCAATAAAAAAAAAGAATGTTTTATTCTTGACTGCTTATAAAAAATTTGAATATTCTAAAGAAATTTATTCTTCATTAAAAAAAATTTATATTTTTAACTTAAGAGTCATAGAAAAAATCTTGATTTATTTTTTTAGTAAAAAAAAATTTCACCAATCATTGAATATTTTTAATACTTATACTCAAAGAGAAATATCCAAACTATCACCTGATTTAATTAATATTCACTGGATTAATAGATCAATGATTTCATTAAAAGAATTAATATCATTTAAAGAGAAAGTAGTTGTTTCACTACATGATATGTGGTTTATCAATTCAACAGAGCATTATTCTATAAAAAAAAAGAAGGAAAATTTACTTTCAAAGTATTGCTTGGACCAAAAAAAAAAATTTTTGTATAAAGATAATGTTTATTTTATTACCCATAATAATTGGATGTACAATAAGTTAATTCAATTTCATCCAAAATTAAAAAAAAAAACCTTTATTTCAAAATATTATCCTATCGATACAAATTT
>CACIHQ010000025.1 GCA_902586495.1 uncultured Pelagibacteraceae bacterium | reverse complement strand
TCATATTTAGTAAAAATGAAACTCATTGCCTCCATCAATCCAGGTAAAAAAAATTTATCTCTATTCAAATAAAAATGTGCAATATCAGAACCCGCATACTCACGTGTAAAATTAAAACCTGAAAATAAAAAAATCACTATGTCTGCATCAAGAATTCTTTCATCATATCTAGAGCGATGAACCATATTAATTATCCCATATGCATTTACGCCTGCATTTCCGCAAGTAAATCTTTTGAGTTCATCACATACCAAATGACTAAATATTTCTTTATCATCAATATAACTTCCTCCATACGTAACACTATCACCTATAAATAATATTTTTTTTTTTTTAGAATTTTTCCAATTTTCAATAGATCTTAAACCACTTTCATTTATAGTAATAAATGATTGTTTTAACCTTTTTTTTTTTTGATCAACTTTTGGAGCATAACCGTAAACAAAATCTTTATCATATCTGACTGGATCACCTAATCCAATATATTCAAAATAATAATTTACTGAGATAGTAAGAAGAATTACAAACATTGATATGAATATTATTAACTTTTTCACTTATTTTATAATTTTTTTTTTAGTTCAGATTGAGCTGCAGCCAATCTAGCTATAGGCACTCGATAAGGAGAACAAGAAACATAATCCAAACCTATTGCAGAACAAAAATCTATACTTTTTGGATCACCTCCGTGTTCTCCACAAATTCCTAATTTAATTTTTTTATTCGTCTTTTTTCCGTTTAAAACTGCTAATTTAACTAAGTCTTTTACTCCCTCATCAATTGAAATGAATGGATCAATTGAAAATATCTTATTTTCCAAATAATCATTTAAAAATTTTCCACTATCGTCACGACTAATACCAAAAGTTGTTTGTGTTAGATCATTTGTGCCAAAACTAAAAAATTCAGCATACTTTGCTATATCCTGAGCTTTTATGGCTGCTCTAGGCAATTCAATCATTGTACCTATTAAAAAATTTAATTTTATTTTTTTATCTTGTTCTACTTTTCTTGCTGTTCTTATGACAAGTTCTTTTAAGATTTTTATTTCTGCCTCAGATGAAACAAGTGGAATCATAATTTCTGGGAGAGCAGAATTTTGCTTATTAATTTTTAGATCTGTCAATGCCTCAAAAATAGCTCTACATTGCATTTCATAAATTTCAGGAAAAGATATGGCTAATCTGCAGCCTCTATGACCAAGCATTGGGTTTTGCTCATGAAGTTCGGTTATTCTAGCTAATAACTCTTTCTCATCAATTTTGATTGCATTTGCAACCTCTAAAATTTCCTTCTCAGATTTTGGTAAGAATTCGTGAAGTGGAGGATCTAATAATCTTATAGTAACGGGTAATCCATGCATTATCTTTAGTATTTCAATAAAATCTTTTTTTTGATAGGGCAAAAGTTTTTCTAAAGCCACAGCTCTATCCTCTTTCGTTTTTGACAGAATCATTTCTCTTACCAATAAAATCCTTTCTTCATCAAAAAACATATGTTCTGTTCTACATAGACCAACTCCCTCTGCACCAAAATCTCTGGCCGTTTTTGTATCAACAGTAGTTTCAGAATTTGATCTTACCTTGAGTTTTCTAATATCGTCAGCCCAATTCATAAGTTTTGAAAAATCACCTGAGATTTCTGGTTTTACTGTTTGAACTTTACCCAAAATGACTCTACCCGTCGATCCATCAATTGTAATTGTATCACCCTCTTTTACCTCAAATCGAGATGTCCTAAAAATTTTTTGATCATAATTAATATCAATTTCAGATGAGCCTGATACGCAAGGTCTTCCCATTCCTCTTGCAACAACTGCAGCATGGCTTGTCATTCCACCTCTTGCAGTTAAAATTCCTTTGGCTGCGTGCATACCCTGGATATCTTCAGGAGATGTTTCAATTCTTACTAAGATTGTATCTTGCATCATTTCATTCAATCTCTCTGCTTCTTCTGAAGTAAATACTACTTTTCCACTTGCAGCACCTGGAGAAGCTGGAAGACCATTTGCAATAACTTGTAAAGAACTTTTATCATCCAAAGTTGGATGCAGTAGTGAGTCTAAAGAGTTTGGATCAATTCTTAAGATAGCCTCATGCTTAGTAATTAATTTTTCTCTAACCATATCAACAGCTATTTTTATAGCTGACTTTGCTGTTCTTTTTCCTGATCTTGTTTGCAATATCCATAATTTTTTATTCTCAACAGTAAATTCGACATCTTGCATATCTTTATAATGTTTTTCTAATTTCTTTAAAATTTTACTTAAATCAGAGTACGCTTTTGGCATCAATTCTTGCATTGAAAGTTCTCTGGCCTTAGCTTCATTTTTTGCTTTTTTAGTTATATGTTGTGGTGTTCTAGTTCCTGCAACAACATCTTCACCTTGAGCATTTATCAAATATTCACCATAAAAATTATTTGATCCATTAGATGGATTTCTTGTGAAAACAACTCCAGTAGCACAATCATTACCCATATTTCCAAATACCATAGATTGAACATTTACAGCTGTTCCCCACTCTGATGGTATTTGATTTAATTTTCTGTAAATTTTTGCTCTTTTACTTTCCCAAGATAAAAATACAGATTCTATAGCACTAAATAATTGCTCATAAACATCTTGTGGGAAATCCTGATTGGTTTTCTCATATACAACTTTTTTAAAATCCCCAATTAGACCATCCCAATCCTCTTCATCTAATTCTGTATCTAATAAAACACCTTTTGTTAGCTTATAATTTTCTATTAATTCCTCAAAATAATAACTCTCAACGCCCATGACAACATTGCTATACATTTGAATAAATCTTCTGTAACTGTCCTTAGCGAATCTTCCATTTG
>CACIHQ010000024.1 GCA_902586495.1 uncultured Pelagibacteraceae bacterium | reverse complement strand
ACTCTATACATTCATTGGCAAAATGTGGAATAACTGGGATCATACAAATTAATATTTTTTTATAGTTTTCGATTATTGTCTTAGATGAATATTTTTTTTGAATTAATTTTGATATTGTCGAGTGGATCTCATGAAAATTTGCAATAATTTTATTGTAAGTAAATTTTGATAAATTTTCAGTAACATTATTTACAAAAGTGTTTGTTATTTTCTTTAATTCATCATCTGCATCGTTAGCATGATTTTTTTTTATTTCATCCGTAATTTGCAAATTTAAAATCCACAATTTTTGAACAAATTTATAAGATGAGTGCATTCCTTGTTCAGACCATTGCACATCTTTTTCTGGCGGACTGTCAGATAATATAAACAACCTTACAGCATCTGCACCATAATTATTTATAATGTCTTCAGGATCAATGACATTTTTTTTGGATTTTGACATTGATTCTGAAGGACCAACTTTTACTACTATTTCATGATCGTTTTTCTTAACAAATTTATCATTAACTTTTTCTATTTCCTCAGGGCTAAGCCAATTATTATTTTCGTCTTTATATGTTTCGTGACATACCATTCCTTGGGTGAATAGACTTTTGAAAGGCTCTGTTAACTTAAAGTTTTGATTTTCGTAATTAATTGCCCTCATAAAAAACCTTGAATATAACAAGTGTAAAATTGCATGTTCAACTCCTCCAATATACTGATCGACAGGCATCCAATAATCTATATCTTCTTTTTTGAACCCATAATTTTTTTCTTTAGGGGAACAAAATCTTAAATAATACCATGATGAACACACAAATGTATCTAAAGTATCTGTTTCTCTGGTATATTTAATTCCATCAATAGTAATTTCCCTCCAATCCTTCTGGTTATCAAGAGGATTACCTTTAACATTTAAGTTAATATTCTCTGGTAGTTTGACAGGCAGCATTTCCTTAGGAATTGGATGTGCTTTACCCTCATCGTCATAAATAATTGGAATCGGGCACCCCCAATATCTTTGACGTGATACACCCCAATCTTTTAATCTATAATTAATTTTTTTTTTGCCTAAATTTTTTTTTTCTAAAATTTTAATTGTTTCAATTACCGAGTCTTTCGGTGCATCGAGACCATTTAAAAATTCTGAATTTATAATAATACCTGGTCCTGGATAAGCCTCTTTTGATACTTCAAAATTATCTTTTTCATTGTAGGGTTTAACGACGGTGTTTATTTCCAATTCATATTTTTTTGCAAAATCGAAATCTCTTTGATCATGAGCTGGACATCCGAAAACTGCTCCAAAACCATAATCCATTAAAACAAAGTTAGCAAAATAGACAGGGACTTTTTGATCTGGTTTAAGCGGGTTTTTAGCAAAAAGATTTGTTTGGTATCCAATTTTTTCTCCAACTGCTATGGCTTCTTCTGTTGTTCCAGTTTTTGAGCATTCCTCCTTAAATTTTAAGAAATCTTGCTCATCTTTAAAAAAATTTGAGATTTCATGATCTACAGACAATGCTAAAAAAGAAAAACCAAATAACGTATCAGGTCTTGTTGTAAAACATTTTATTTTATTTACAGGTAGGTCGCCTTCAATTTCAAATTCAATCTCACATCCAAATGATTTTCCAATCCAATTTTTTTGCATTGTTTTTACTTTATTCGGCCATTTTTCTAGTTCATCTAAACCATCTAATAAATCTTGTGAAAACTTGGATATATTAAAAAACCATTGACTAAGTTTTTTTCTCTCAACTGTTGCACCTGATCTCCATCCTTTCCCGTCAATGACTTGCTCATTGGCCAAAACAGTTTCATCGATTGGGTCCCAGTTTACATAATTTTCTTTTCTGTAAACAAGATCTTTTTCAAATAACTCTAAAAAGAAATTTTGTTGATGTTTGTAATACTCTTGGTCACATGTTGATATTTCTCTCTCCCAGTCTAGAGATAGACCCAACTTTTTAAGTTGGTTTTTCATAGTTTCAATATTTCTAATTGTCCATTCCTTTGGATCGAGATTATTTTCTTTTGCTGCATTTTCTGCAGGCATACCGAAAGAGTCCCAACCCATTGGGTGAAGTACATTGAAGCCATTTAAAATTTTATATCTAGCTAAAACATCACCTATTGTATAGTTTCGGACGTGTCCCATATGTATTTTACCTGATGGATAAGGAAACATTTCTAAACAATAAAATTTTTTTTTATTTTTTTGTGTATCTGTTTTAAAAATACTATTGTTGTGCCAAAAATCTTGCCATTTTTTTTCTATTTCTCTAAAATTATATCTGTTCACTTAAATGAAATTTAATTAGCTTCTCCACCCATTTTTGGTGCTGGATAAAAAGATTTATTTCGGCTTTTAGTTTGTTTCTGATATATAGCTGCTTTTCTTAGAATTTCTTTCCTAAGCTCCGACTCAATATTTTTGTTATTTTTCTGAACAACACATTTATTATTTGCTTCACACTTTTTATAAAAAACATTTATATCTATGGCATCAGATCGTATTTCGTTACTCAAAAATCTGATTGTAATCTTTATAGTTTCATTTGGGTCATTATTATTGGTATACCAATCTGTTATAATTATACCGCCACTATAATTTGCTGATGTTAAAGGCATAAATTCTATAATGTCTAAAGAAGCTCTCCATAATTCATTAGAACTTGCAAACTCAAAATTTCCTCCTCGTCCCACCCTATCTTTAATAGCAGTGTTAAGTCTGAAACCTTTTCCCTCCTCTAAATTTTTCTTTACTCTTTCTCTTGGATCGGGTGATACTTTTCTTGCATCAGCACCTCTAAAAATATTTCCGCAAGCGTTTAAAAAAAGAAGAATTGCAAGAAAACTTAAAATATTGAAAGATTTATAATTAATCATAATTCTGCCTTGTAAGATTTTGATTTTTTAGCATATTCGATTAATACAAAAAATATATATCCTAAATATTACAAACCAAGTCACTTTTTAAAATTAGGAAGAAAAAAAATTGAAAAACTTATAAAAAAAATTGGTATTTTTAGAATAAAAGCAAAAAGTATATACAATCTTTGTGATATATTAGAAAAAAATTATAACGGGAAAGTTCCAAAAACATTTGATGAATTAGAACAACTACCTGGTGTAG
>CACIHQ010000023.1 GCA_902586495.1 uncultured Pelagibacteraceae bacterium | reverse complement strand
TAAGTGGAATTGCAAGAGATCTTGCTGCTTCAGGCTTCGGAAAATTGATTAATTTTAAGAAAAAAAAAATTAAATCAAATAATAGACATTCTTTAAAAGTAAAAATAAAAAAAGAAAAAAATCAGGGATGTAGCATATTTGGTAGTCGCCTTATTACTGATGTAAAGAATACTGAAAGTCCTCAATGGCTTAAAGACAAATTAATTTCAATAGGCCAAAAACCAATTTCTGCAATAGTTGATATTACAAATTATGTAATGTTCGATCTTAATCGTCCATTGCATGCTTATGATGCTGATAAAATCCAGAAGGGTGTTATTGTTCGTAATTCAAAATCAGGAGAGAAATTTACCGCTTTAGATAATAAGGATTATAAGCTTGAAGATGGAATGTGTGTAATCAGTGACCATAAAGGTGTTTTAGGACTGGGCGGAATTATTGGTGGAACAAGATCAGGAACAGAATTAGATACAAAAAATATATTATTAGAGTCAGCTTATTTTAAACCTGGATCAATAAGAACCACGGCAAAAAAATTGAATCTTGATACTGATGCAAAGTTTAGATTTGAAAGAGGCATTGATCCATTATCAATTGAGGATGGCTTAAATAAAGCCGCAATATTAATTAAAGAAATTTGTGGTGGTAAAATCAGTAAAATTGATGTTCAAAAAATTGAAACTTATAAAACAAAATTAATTAAATTTGACATAAATTTAGTTGAAAAAGTAGCAGGTTTTAAAATTTCTTCTAAAGAAATTTTTAAAATTTTAGAAAATCTTGGTTTCAAATTTAAAAAGAAAAAAAATTTTTTTGAATTAACTGTTCCATCATGGAGACCTGATATCATGCAAGAAATAGATATTGTTGAAGAATTGGTTAGAATAAGTGGTTATGATAAAATAAGTATTATAGATCCAATCAAGAAAAGAAAGAGGTCTACTCTAAATAAATCCCAAAAATTATTTCATTTTTTACAGAGATCAATTGCTTCTAAAGGTTATCTAGAAGCAATAACTTGGTCATTTACAGACTCAAATTACAATAATTATTTCAGAGACACTAAAAAAGAAATTAAGATTGTAAATCCAATAAGTACGGAATTAAATGTTTTAAGAAATTCAATATTCTCAAACTTGATAATATATATGAATAAAAATCTTGATAGAGGTTTTAAGGATTTATCGATTTATGAAATTGGCCCAACTTTCACTGGTTCTAAGCCAGGTGAACAAAATACTGTGGTATGTGGTTTGTCATCAGGAAAAAAATCAAGATTGTCTTGGATTGAAAAAGAGAGAAATGTTGATGTCTTTGATGTCAAAAAAGATGTAGTCCAAACTTTAATTGAGGCAGGGTATAAATCAGAAGAATTTTTTATAGACAACAAAACTCCAAATTATTATCATCCTGGTAAATCTGGTAGATTATTTTTAAAAAAAGACGAAGACTTAGTAGCAGCTTATTTTGGAGAAATTCATCCAAATATAATTAAAAAGATTGATATGAGAACAGAGTCTCTAGTAGGTTTTGAAATTTTTTTAGACAATTTAAAATTATCAGTAAAAACCTTAAATGATCAAAAAAATAAATTTAATGTTTCAGATTATCAAAAGTCTGAAAGAGATTTTGCGTTTATCATAAACAAAGATGTTAATGCGCAAGACTTAATTAATGCCATTGCAAGTGTAGACAAGAATTTGATAAGTAATATTAAAGTTTTTGATGTTTATGAAGGTGACAATATTCCTGAGAATCAAAAATCGATAGCAATTAGTGTTACTATACAATCTATAGAGAAAACATTAAATGACAATGAATTAGAAAGTATTAATAAATTAATTATTGAAACAGTAGAAAATAAAACTGGCGCAAAGATCCGTTCTTAATAAAAATGACCACAATTGATCATATAAGAAATTTTGCAATAATTGCACATATAGACCATGGAAAATCTACAATAGCAGATAGAATAATTCATAAATGTGGAGGATTGACCGAAAGAGAGATGAAAGCTCAAGTTTTAGATTCAATGGAAATTGAGCGAGAAAGAGGAATTACTATCAAAGCTCAAACGGTGAAACTTAATTACAAATCTAAAAACGGTAAAGAATATATTTTGAATATAATAGATACACCTGGTCATGTAGACTTTAGTTATGAGGTTAGTAGATCTTTATATGCATGTGAAGGCTCTATACTTATTGTTGATAGTACGCAGGGTGTAGAGGCACAGACATTAGCAAATGTCTATCAAGCAATGGATATAAATCATGAAATTATACCAGTTTTAAATAAGATTGATTTACCAGCATCAGATTTAGATAGAACAAAAAAACAAATAGAGGATGTGATTGGAATTGAAACTGAAAATGCTATTCCTTGTTCAGGTAAAACAGGTGAAGGTATAGATGAAATATTGGAACAAATAGTCAATCAGCTACCTGGACCAAAAGGTAATTTAGATCAAGACCTGAAATGTTTATTAGTAGACAGTTGGTATGACACTTATTTAGGGGTGGTTATTTTAGTAAGAGTTATAAATGGAAAAATTACAAAAAATATGAAAATAAAAATGCTTTCAACTAATCAAGATTATATTGTTGAGAAAGTGGGTTTATTTACACCAAAACCTAAGGATGTAAGTGAACTTAATTCAGGAGAAATTGGATTTATAACAACTGGAATTAAAGTTTTATCAGACACAAAAGTTGGAGATACAATTTGTGACGCTTCAAAACCAATAGTTGAAGCTTTACCAGGCTTTAAGCCCAGTAAACCAGTTGTTTTCTGTGGTTTATTTCCAGTAGATAGTTCCGAATATCAGAAATTAAAAGATGGATTAGCAAAGTTACAACTTAATGATGCAAGCTTTTCTTATGAAGCTGAGTCCTCTTCAGCCCTAGGTTTAGGTTTTAGATGTGGTTTTTTAGGATTGCTGCACCTAGAAATTATTACTGAGAGATTAGAGAGAGAATTTGATGTTAATTTGTTAACAACCACACCGGGTGTTGTATATAAAGTAAAACTTAATAATGGAGTAATTAAAGATTTACAAAATCCTTCAAGCTTACCTGATCTGACATTTATCCAATCAATAGAAGAACCATGGATTAATGCAACTATAATTACTCCAGATAATTATTTGGGCTCTATAATAAAATTATGTCAAGATAAAAGAGGAATTCAAAAAAATCTAAGTTACTCAGGTAATAGAGCTGTAATTTCTTATGAACTACCATTAAATGAAGTAGTCTTTGATTTTAATGATCGAATTAAATCTATGACAAGTGGATATGCAAGTTTTGATTATGAAATAATTGAACATAGAGAGGGTGATTTAGTAAAACTTGGCATTTTAGTCAACGATGAACCAGTTGATGCATTAGCAATGATGATACATAAAGATTTTGCGCAAAAAACTGGGAGAGAGGTTTGTGAAAAATTAAAAGATTTAATTCCAAGACATAATTTTATGATACCTATTCAAGCAGCAATAGGAGGAAAAATTATAGCAAGAGAAACAATAAAAGGCTTTAAAAAGGATGTACTCACCAAAATTCATGGTGGTGGTGCAACTGATAGGAAAAGAAAACTTTTGGAAAAACAAAAAAAAGGAAAAGCAAAATCAAAACAGTTTGGTAGAGTAGAAATACCCCAAGAAGCATTTATAGGAGTGCTTAAAATTTCAAAAGAGAAATGACGATAAATAAATATGATAATAAATTTTTGTATTTTTTCTATAAGTTACAAAAATTATATAAAAATAAATCTCCAAACTCACATTTTGCTGAGTTTGCTGAAGATGTAATGGTAAATAGAATTTTTAAAAATCAAAATAAAGGAACGTACATAGATATTGGTGCATATCATCCATTTAAAGGTTCTCTGACATACACACTTTTTAAAAAAGGGTGGAATGGTACAAATGTAGATTTAAGTAAAACTTCTATAGATTTATTTAAAATGGCTAGACCTAATGATATAAATATTTGTTGTGCGATTAGCAACAAAACTGAAAAAAAAATTTATTTTGAAAATTCTCCAATAAATCAACAAAATTCTTTAATCAAACAAAATAATGAACAGAGAGAAATAGAGATACAAGCTTACACTTTAGATGACTTATTAATTTCAAGGA
>CACIHQ010000022.1 GCA_902586495.1 uncultured Pelagibacteraceae bacterium | reverse complement strand
CATGTTGATAGATCTATAGATAATCCAAAAACTTTTATTCAAAGTAATATTGTGGGTGTTTACAATTTATTAGAAAATTTTAAATTATTTTCAAAAAAATATAGATCAAAATTAATTCATATATCAACGGATGAAGTTTTCGGAGATATTCTAAGGGGCAGAACATCTGAAAATTATCCGTATAATCCAAGTTCACCATACGCTGCAAGCAAAGCTGCCTCAGATCATTTAGTTTCATCGTATATAAGGACTTATAAAATTCCCGCTATTGTAACAAATTGTTCTAACAACTATGGACCAAATCAACATCCAGAAAAATTGATACCGAAATTAATTTATAACATTTTAAATAACAAAAATTTACCAATTTATGGAAAAGGCACAAACTCTAGAGAGTGGCTATATGTTAAAGATCATTGCGAAGCTTTATATATAGTTTTTAGAAAAGGAAAAATTGGAGAGTTTTATAATATAGGCTCAAATAAAAATCTTTCTAATCTAGAAGTCTGTAAAAATATTTTAAATGTTTCAAAAAAACTTATTAAAATTGGCGATAAAGTAAAAATTTCTTTTGTAAAGGATAGACCAGGTCACGATGTCAGATATGCGCTAGATAGTAAAAAAATTAGAAATAAATTAAAATTTCGTCCAAAAATAAATTTTAAAACTGGAATAAAATATACTTTTGAGTGGTATAAAAATAATAAAACTTACTACAAATCTTTAGCAAAAAAAGATATCGTGCGAAGGTTGGGAAAATATGATTAGTAAGGGAATAATACTTGCAGGCGGAACAGGTACAAGGATGAGCCCTCTTACAAAAGCTGTTAATAAACAGTTGTTGCCAATTTATGATAAACCACTTATTTTCTATCCTCTTTCAATATTAATGTTATCAAAAATTAGAGATGTTTTAATTATTGTAAACAAAGGTCAGATTGATCAATACAAAAAATTATTACAAGACGGAAAAAATCTCGGAATTAGAATTACTTATCAAGAACAAATTAGACCAAAAGGATTACCTGATGCATTTATCTTGGGAGAAAAATTTATTGGAAAAAAAAATGTTGCGATGATTTTGGGAGATAATTTTTTTTATGGTCAAGGGTTATCTAAAAATTTAAATAACTGTACAAAATTAAAGGCAGGAGCAAAAGTCCTTTTGCACAAGGTGTCAAATCCTGAGTTGTTTGGTGTAGCTAAAGTAAATAAAAAAAATAAAATTTTAAAAATTGTTGAAAAACCAAAAAAAAATATTTCAAACCTTGCAGTTACAGGTCTCTATTTTTTTGATAATAATGTTGTTAAATACTCAAAGACATTAAAGCCTTCAAAAAGAGGAGAAATAGAAATAACTGATCTTTTAAATATTTATAAAAAAAAAAATAAATTATCCGCAGATTACATTGGTCGGGGTGGAGCATGGCTTGATACGGGATCCATAGAGGATTATTTTAAGACACTTTTATTTGTTCATGCAATTGAGAATAGACAAGGGGTAAAAATCGCATGTTTAGAGGAAATTGCTTTAAACAATAAATGGATTAAAAAAAGTCAAGTTAAAAATCAGATAAAATTCTATGGAAATTGTAGTTATTCAAATTATTTAAAAAAATTATTAAATTAAGTGCTTAAAATTTTATTAACAGGCTCCTCTGGTTTCATTGGTTTAAATATCATAAATAAATTTTCAGAGAAATATAAGTTCTATATTATTGTAAGAAAAAAACCGAAAAAAGAATTTTTAAAAAAAAATGTAAAAGTAATTAAATTTAAAAACTATGATTCACTAAACATTAAGCTTAAGAAACTTAGGGTTGATACTGTTATACACTGTGCAACACATTATGTTAAAAATCATGAATACTCGGATATAAAAAAATTTTGTTTCTCAAACGTATTATTTGGAAATATAATTTTGGAAAATTTAAAAAATATAGGAGCTAAAAAATTTATAAATTTTTCAACAGTTTGGGAGGACAGTAAAGCTAAAAAAGATAATATAGAAAATTTATATGCCGCTTACAAAAAAAGTTTTAGTACAATTATGGGTTATTACAAAAAAAAACTTAGAAAGGTTAAATTTTATGAATTGATGGTTTCAGATACATTCGGCAAGCATGATTATAGAAAAAAAATCATCTATACTCTTAAGATGAATTACCTTAAAAATAAAACTACTGCTATAGTCTCAAAAAATCTTCGTATTAATCTGCTTAATGTTACTGATATAATTGGTGCAATAGAAATCATTCTAGAAAAGAATGTTTTACCAAAAAAATACTTGGTTACAAATAAGGCTTATATAAAAATTTCAGATTTAGTGAGGACTTTTAATAAAAAGAATCAAAAAAAATTAAAAATAAAATGGCTATCTAATCGTCAAATCAAAGATAAAATTTATCCCTATGACAAATTAAAAGGTTGGAAACCTGAAAATAGTTATATAAGAGACATTGTAAATTATATAAAAAATTAATTATTTTAGCGTAATGAAAAAAATTTATTATGGAAAAGCAGTCTATGACTCTAAAGAGATTAACGCAGTAACTAGAGTTTTAAGAAACGAGGGTCTTTCTTTAGTAGACGGAAAAAATGTAAAAAAACTTGAGAAAGTTGTTAGCAAAATGTTTGGAAAAAAATATGGTCTAATGGTTAATTCTGGTTCCTCTGCTAATTTACTTGGGTTGTCCTCCTTTAATTTCAAAAAAAGGATCTGAAATTATTACACCTAATTTAACATTTTCAACTACTATAGCTCCAATATATCAACTAGGATTAATTCCACATTTTATTGGAGTTGAAAAAAACAAATTTCAAGCTGACCCATCACAAATAGAAAAATGCATAAATAAAAAAACTGTTGCAATAATGATACCAAATTTACTAGGAAATATTGCAAACTGGAAACAAATTTTTAGTATCGCTAAAAAAATATGAATTAAAAATCATTGAGGATTCAGCAGATACAATTGGATACAAGATTAATAATAAAAACACAGGTAAATACTCCGATGTTGTAACAAATAGTTTTTATGCATCACATATTATCAGTGGTGCGGGCACAGGAGGAATAGTTTGCTTTAATGATTTTAATTTATATCAAAGAGCCAAATTATTGAGAGGATGGGGCAGATCTTCAGCAACATTTAATGAGTCTGAAAAAATAGAAAAGAGATTTAACATAAAGGTTACTGGGATAGATTATGATGCAAAATATATATTTTCAGATTTGGGTTATAATTTTTTACCTTCTGAAATTTCTGCAGCTTTTGCTTTAGAGCAAATCAAAAAATTAAAGAATAATATTAGTCTAAGAAACAAGAATTTTGATTTTTTAAAAAAATTTTTTTCAAATTTCTCAGAGTACTTTGATTTGCCTGAGCAATACGCTGGAGTAAGAACTCCATGGTTAGCTTTTCCATTAGTTATTAAGAAAAATAGATTTTTCAATAGAAGAGACATGCAAATTTTCTTTGAGAAAAATAATATTCAGACAAGAACAATATTTACTGGAAATATATTAAGACAACCTGTAATGAAAAATAGAGTTTATAAAAAACATACTAAGTGTGATTTAGAAGCTGATAATGTTATGAAAAATGGGATATTAATTGGATGTCACCAAGGTATGAAAAAAAGCGAATTGAATTATATTTGCGATACATTTAAAAAATTCATTAATTTGTGAAAATTATCAAAACAAAATTTGAAGGACTATTGATTATCAAACGTCCAACTTATTACGACAACAGAGGATTTTTAAGAGAATTATTTGAGCAGAAAAAATTTAAAAAAAAATTTATTTTTGATTATTTTTCATTATCAAAAAAAAATGTTATTAGAGGTCTCCATCTTCAATACAGAAAACCCCAAGTAAAAATAATTAGTGTGATATCTGGCAGAATATTTGATATTGTTTTAGATTGTAGAAAAAATTCTAAAACTTTTGGTAAATATTATACTATGAATATTTCTTCAAAGGATAATGTTTCTTTATATATACCAGAGGGATTTGCCCATGGATTTTGTAGTCTTACTGACAATACTATTCTTCACTATAGAAATTCAAATTATAGAAACAAAAATTATGAAATTGGAATTTTATGGAAGGATAGAGATTTGAATATAAAATGGCCTGTCAAAAACCCATTAATATCGTTAAGAGATAAAAGAAATATAACTTTCAGTAAATTTTTAGATAGCAAAAATTTTAAAAAGATGTAGAACCAAATAACCTCATACGGGCCTGTAGCTCAGTTGGTTAGAGCAGTACACTCATAATGTATTGGTCCCAGGTTCGAGTCCTGGCGGGCCCACCAAATCCAGTAAAATCAACGTTTAGAAAATAAAGTTTCTTAA
The DNA here is from genome assembly GCA_902586495.1 of uncultured Pelagibacteraceae bacterium. GTDB lineage: Bacteria > Pseudomonadota > Alphaproteobacteria > Pelagibacterales > Pelagibacteraceae > Pelagibacter. The sequence continues at coordinate 1,369 of CACIHQ010000022.1, read as the reverse complement.
AATTTCAGCAAAAAACCCTCTAAAAATTTTTTCGTTGTATACCAAATTGAGTCCAATCATTTTTAGCAATGTACTGGTCTCTTATTAATCGCAATGATATATTTTACCTATGTTTAAGTGGCTGAAAAAAAAAGTAAAAGAAAAGACTGATCAAGAATATAAAAGTGGAATTAGAAGGACCCGAAACTTTTTAAAGTTCGCAATGGCTTTTAAGGACAATCACGATCAGCTTAAACAAGATCTATTATCTATGGATACTACTTTAGCTATTCTGGAAATGTCACCAAATGACTCAAAAAATATGGATAGATTACTAAACGTTGATATGATTTGTAGAAAAATATTTGCTACTGAATACGGAGGTGACGACTCAAAATATAACAAAAAATTTGATACTTAATGATTTTTTCGAATGCTCATAATAAATTTAAAAAACAAGAAATTTACTCAATTTTTAAAATTGGTTCCTATATCTTTGTTCTAATAGGTTTTTTGACAGTCCTAGAATTTTTCTTTTATTTTATTGGTTCGGAATTAAGACCGATTGGTGAAATTTATGCTGCTATATCAACAGACATAGTCACAGAGACAAGATCAAATTCATTGATGCCGGTTGTTACTGAAGGAAGCCCAAAGATAAATATGTTCATTTTAATAGTTATGATGGGAGTATGCTTTGGCTCTTTTATTATGTTTGTTACGTATTTAAACTGTTTGTATAAAAGTTTTAAAGGAGAATAAAGTGAAACAAGATAGAAGCAAAACGTTTCTAATACACTTTGCAGGCTGGGCATTTGTATATGCAATAATCGGTTGGGCATCAGGTCTTTATGAGAAGATTTGGATGAAAGATATAATGGGCGTTGAGGGAGGTGAAGTAATAGTTTTATGGTTGGTTTTATCTGCAGGATGTGCTCCAATAACAATGTTTAGAGATTAATGAAAAAACTTTTAGGGATCGTGGTTCTGGGTTTATTATTGGGCAGTAGTGTGAATGCTAAACAGATTTATCTTGAATGTAAACGCTCTGTAAAAGAGAAAGAGAATGTAACGAGAGTAAGCATTACTGAATATATTTTTGATAAACGTAAAGTTACGTTAAAAACAGTGATGGCAGATAGCTATTATGAGATAAAACAAATTGATGGCTCGATAACTAAACAACAACAAATGTTTTTCCCAATGACTAATATTGATAAATTGCCAATGACTAAAATAGATGAAGATGACACATTTTATTATTTAGGTGGACAATTATTTGGTTACCAGGAAAAAACTTATGATGAAATTTTAAAGAATAATAAAAAAAATACTGAGAAAATGCAGTATTCAACATTAAAATTTAACAAATATACACTAGATATGATTT
>CACIHQ010000021.1 GCA_902586495.1 uncultured Pelagibacteraceae bacterium | reverse complement strand
AAGCCAAGAGATATATATTTTTTGGCTATCTCCGGAGTAATAGCTACTCTTTTTTCAATGCTTTGGTTTTCTAATATAGATCCTATTATCATTTGGCAATCCTATAGCAAGAATATTGCCATTAAAACTAAAACGGTTATGACAGCGACAGTACCCCACAGCACAAATTTTGTAAAATTATTCCAAGTATTTTTATGATCTTGATTATCCATTATGATTACTTTTGTCTGGCTTTAAATTTCGGGTTAGTTTTATTTATTATATAAACTCTTCCTCTTCTTCTCACAAGTTTAGAATTAAGATCTCTTTTTTTTATTGATTTTAAAGAACTTTTTATTTTCATAAATTTTTAGACTTCATAAACGATGTTATATAATCTTTCAAATCTATTTTACCAAATTTACGAATAATATGATTTTTTTGAGACATTTTAGTTAAAGCTGAGGCATATCTCTCACCCAATCTAGGTTTTAAATAAACAATCTTTGTATTAAACATCCTTGCTACATCTATAATTGAATAAGATTTTTTGTGAGAAATGCTGTAATGACATGATTTATTTTTTTTCCAAGCTACATAACATACATCAATCGTATCTTTTATATGTGTAAATCTTCTAGTTTGTGATCCAGGTTTCACTACCGTTAAAGGTTTTTTATTTTCGTAAAGACTCTCAAAAATTCCTATTACAGTAGCCATTTTACCTTTTTTTATTTGTCTAGGACCATAAACATTATAAAAATAGATCACCTCGAATTTAAAATTAAACCATTTTTTTAAATTTTCTAATAGCTCTAAATTTTTTGATTTGGTAAAAGCATAAGGAGAAAGATTTTTATCTTTGCCCAAATTTCCCAGACTTGCAGAAGTAGCTGAATAAACTAACTTTATTTTGTTGTCTAAACAAAATTTAAAAACCGCTTTAGTGCCAATTGTATTAGAGTCATAACATTCATCAAAATAATTAAAGCTTTGATATATTCTTGCAAATTCACCAAAATGAAAAATGGTATGAATTTTTTTTCTTAATTTAGAGAGCTTATAGTTTATTTTTGAGGTTTCTAATTTTAGATATTTTACTCTTTTATTTTTAAAATGATTTTTTTTTAATCCAGTTGAATAATTGTCTATACTAATAATTTTTTTATTTGTTTTTTTTAGAATATACTCGATGAGATTTGAACCAACAAATCCAGCCCCACCAGTTACTACAATGATATTTTTCATTAGATAATAGCCTGGCAACGTCCTACTCTTCCGTGTCTTAAGACAAAGTACCATTGGCGCAGAAAGGCTTGACTTCCGAGTTCGGAATGGGATCGGGTATTACACTTTCGCAATAATCACCAGGCGTAAGTGATATACATTTAGTACATTAAAATGTCAAATATTTATATTTCTTTAAATCCCCTTAAAATTTAATTTTTTTTCAAATCTTATTTTAGTAAAATAATATTTTAAATTTTTATTAAACTTTTTTTTGAATATTTTTTTCAATAAAGTCATTGATTGCAAAACCTATTCCATCTTTAAGAGAAACCTTAGCTTTCCAGCCATATTTTCTTGCTAAACTACAATCTAACAGCTTTCTTGGTGTGCCATCTAATCTATTATTATTTTTAATTTTTAATTTTAGTTGTAAACATTTCATAATAAATTTTGCATAATCATTTACGCTTTTTTCAACACCAGATCCAATATTTATTAGAGACTCTTTTGTTTTCTTTTTTAAAAAAAAAATGCAGGCATCAGCTATGTCATCACTAATAATTACTTCTCTTAATGGTTTTCCACTACCCCATATTTCAATATGGTCTTTTTTGTCTTTGATCGCTTGTATAATTTTTCTTATTAGAGCAGGTAAAAAATGAGAAGAATTGAGGTCATAATTATCATTAATTCCATATGAGTTACATGGCATTAAACATTTATAATTAAGATTATATTGATAATTATAGCTGGAACATAAATTAATGCCAGCAATCTTAGCTATTGCATATGGCTCATTAGTTTTTTCTAAATATCCAGATAATAAATATTTTTCTTTGATTGGTTGTTTGCAATTTTTGGGATAAACACAACTAGACCCTAGAAATATTAAATTCTTAACTCCAGCTTTATAACTTCCATGTATTAAATTATTTTGAATTGCCAAATTCTCAAAAATAAATTCTGCTTTTAAATTATTGTTTGCATTTATACCGCCAACTTTAGCAGCAGCAATGATTACAGCATCTGGCTTATTTTTTTTTAAAAATTTATAAGTATTTAATTGATTGGTTAAGTCTAGTTGTTTTTTTGTTCTAAATAATAAATTTGAATATTTTTCGAATTTCAATCTTCTCAGTATCGCAGACCCAACTAGACCATTATGACCTGCAACATAAATTTTAGATTTTTTATTAATCATCTAATATTTGACTTATACTCGTAATTAAGCATGTCTTTTATTAGAGACTCGATATTATGCTTTGGTTTCCATTTAAGTAATCTTTTAGCTTTGGAACAGTCACCTTTAAGAGTATCAACTTCCGCAGGTCTTAAATATCTTTTTTTACATTCTATAATACAATTTCCATTCTTATCGAAAGCTTTTTCTTTAATTCCTTTTCCCTTCCATCTTATCTGCATCTTTAAATATTTTGCAACAATATTTATAAACTGTTTAATACTATACTGTTTGCCCGTGCATATAACAAAGTCTTCTGGACTCTTGTATTGCAATATTTTCCACATCGCTTGAACATAATCTTCTGCGTGACCCCAATCCCTTTTTGCATAGAGATTACCTAAGAATAATTTTTTTTGTTTTTTCATTTTTATATTATACAAAGCTTTAACAATTTTTTTTGTCACGAAAGTTTCGCCTCTTAATGGACTCTCATGATTAAATAATATTCCATTACTTGCAAATAATTTGTAAGATTCTCTATAGTTTACAGTGATCCAATGAGCATAAACCTTTGAAACACCATAAGGACTTCTTGGATAAAAAGGTGTTTTTTCATTTTGAGGACTTTCAACAACTTTACCAAACATTTCTGAACTACCTGCCTGATAAAATTTTATTTTTCTATCTATTTTAACTATAGCCTCTAAAATTCTTAAAGTTCCAGTCGCATCAGCGTTTGTAGTATATTCTGGCATATCAAAAGAGACAGCAACATGCGATTGTGCTGCAAGATTATAAATTTCGTCAGGAACAATTTTTTTTATTACAGTGAAAACGGCGGTCGAGTCCGTAACATCCCCGTAATGTAAATAAAAATTATTTTTTTTTATTAAGGGATCTGAGTAAATGTCATCTATTCTATAGGTATTTGGTTGAGATGATCGTCTTTTTACTCCGTGGACAATATACCCTTTTTTTAATAACAACTTTGATAAATATGCCCCATCTTGGCCAGTAATCCCAAATATTAAAGCCTTTTTTTTCATTCAACTAAACTACAAACTTTAAATTCATTTAACTAAATAACAAACCTAAATAATGTCATTTATTACACATGTAATTTATAGTCAATAAATTTTAAAAATTTTTTTGTAAAATTTTTGAAAATATTTTTTTAAAGATATAAAAAATATTTATTTTCATATTATTGATTTTAAATGATTTATAAACCTCATAATTAGAGATTATGATATTAAATATACTTCTAGTACTTGTGCCTCCTGCTCTCATTACAATAAACGTTTTATTGATATATTTTGAGTAAATTTGGTTAATTCCATAAATTCTTAACATAAATTCAAAATCTGATGCAATTTTAAGATTAATATTATAAAGTCCAAATTTATCAAATATTTTCTTATTGATAAATAAAGATGTGTGAGGTGGGTGTTTACATTTAATATAATCTTCACTTTTTAATTGTTCCGATTTAAAAAATCTTACAATCTTTTTTTTATTTTCTCTTTTTACAAATTCAACATTTGAGTGAATTGATAACAACTTTTTGTTGGATTTAAACTGCATTAATATATTCTTAAAAACTTTATCATTTTTATAAAAATCATCTGAGTGAAGTAATCCTATGTAGTTATACTTAGATTTTTTAATAGCATAATTAATAGCCTCATAAATTCCTAGGTTTTTTTTTACAAAAATTTTTAAATTTTTATTTTTTTTTTTTAATTTTTTTAAAATTTTTAACGTATCGTCCTCGGATCCTCCATCTACAATAATATGTTCATATTTATTTTTAAATTTTTGCCTCTTTACTGAATCTACACAGTCACGAATGAATTTTTCATTATTTAATACCGTTGTAACAATTGATAGACACATTTTTGTTATTTACAATTAATTGATTCAATTTAATCTATTTTTAACAATCCATATTTTAACAATGTTATTATCGCATAAAAGCCATCCATAAAACTAATTTTTTTTCCCTCAGAATATGTTCTGCCATTATAATTAATTTCTATCTCTTTAATTTCTAAGTTTAATCTTGCAACTTTTGAGTTAACTTCTGGGCAAAAAGAGAAGCCATTTTCTTTTAAATTAAGTTTTAAAAAAATTTCTTTGGAAAAAACTTTATAACATGTATGTGCATCAGTCAGTTGTTGTTTGTTTATAAAATTAGAAATTTGTGTTAATAAATGATTAAAAAAAATACGCGTTCCTGAAATAAAATTTTTTGCATTATGATACCTTTTTTTGCCTAATACTCTTGAGCCGTATACTATTTTTGATAAGTTTGCTTCAATAGGTTGTACTAATTTTTTGTAATCTTGAGGATCATATTCAAGATCTGCATCTTGGATTATAACAATATCTCCCTTAATATGTTCCTTAGCAGTTTTAATACAAGCACCTTTTCCTAAATTTTTATCGTGATTTAATATTAAGTTTTCACTCAAAAAATTGTAAGATTTGATTAATTCTAATGAATTATCTTTAGAACAATCATTTATAATTATTATTTGTTTTTCGATATAAGTTTGTTTCTCTATTGTATCCAATAATTTAACAATAGTATTTTTTTCATTGAAAAGTGGTATTATTATACTTAATTTCATAAAACTATTATGATTTTTTTTTTTTCCAAAGTATTGATTACAGTTAGTTTTTATACAATCCTAGGTAAAATATTAGTATATAAAATTTTTAATAACGAAAAAAGAGATTTAATAGATATTTCAATAATAGGTATAATATTTGCATCCATAATACCGTTAATCATAAATTTTTTTCTGCCTTTAAGTTTAATAAATAATTCTATTATTCTTTTTATTATTTTTTTAATTTTTTTAATTTTGAGATTGAAATTACAGAAAATCGACTATTTATTTATATTTATTAGCAGCCTTTTATCATTTTTAATCATTTTATACGATAATGAATATAGACCTGATGCTGGTTTATATCATTTACCTTACATTCAAATTTTAAATGAGCAAAATATACCGATTGGATTAACCAACATACATACAAGATTTGGGCACATATCGATTATTCAATATTTGTCAGCTTTTAATTTAAATGTTTTTACAAATAAAATGGGAATAATAATTCCAATTTCGGTTATTTTTTCATTTATTTATCTCTACTTTATATACGACATCTATAAACTTCTAATTAAAAAAGATCGATTTTCTCTTGGTAAAGTATTTTCTGTTTTTATAATAATTTATATATCCTATAAAATTAATAGATATAGTGAATTTGGAAATGATGCACCAGCACATCTAATGTTTTTTTATTTTATTTCGAAATTTATATATCTTAAAAAATTTTCATTGAATGATACTCGAATAGCCTACTTATATATGGTCTATCTTTTTTTAAATAAAGTTTTTTTGATATTAACATTTGCATTACTCTTATACTTTTTCCAAAAAAATAAAAAATTAATTTTGAATTTACTTTTAAGTTTACCAACTTTTTTAGTTATTTTATGGATATTAAAAAATGTGTTGATAAGTGGATGTATGATATTTCCAATGAAAATTACATGTTTTGATAGTTTAAAATGGACAAATTTAGAATTAATTAAATATGCTGAAACTGAAGCTGAAGCTTGGTCTAAAGCTTGGCCTCAAAATATCAACAATAATTTAACAATGGAAGAGTTTAACAAAAACTTTAAATGGTTAGATGCATGGTTATCAGTCCATTTCAAATATATAATGAAAATATTATTACCATATATTTTTTCAATAATATTAATTTTATTTTATATAACCAATCTAAAAAGAAAATCATTGGATAATCTAATTTCTAATCAAAAATACTATTTACTATTATTATTTGCGTTGATAAGTACAATCATATTTTTTCTTAAATTTCCAACTTATAGATATGGTTACTCATATTTAATTTTTTTACTTTTTATGATTTCAGTTTGGAGCTTTAAATTTATTGATAAAGAAAAATTTTTAATTGCCTGTAAAATATTAATACCTTTAAGTTTTCTTGTTATAATTTCAAAGCAATTTTTACGATTTCAAGAAAATTTTAGTATAAAAGATTATAAGCCAAATCATATCTTTATAGATAAAAAAAACTATGACAAAAAATACGATAAACATTTATTGTCAGAAAATTTTACCATTTACTTTAGTGAAAATGAGTGTTTTTATGGTTTGGCACCTTGTACTAATTATAAATATGGTATTGATACTGAAAAATTAAAATATGAAAAAAAACTAATATTTAATATAATTTATTTGTAAAAATTGAATTATTCATTTAAATTTTTTATTTTAGACTTAATTAACTTTGAATAACCAAATAACGTACCCAAAAAATACCAATGGATAGTTCCAAAAAAAGTGCTAAATACTGAACCTGTAGGCCTAGGTAAAAAAATAAAGATTAAAATAAAAAGTATTATAAGATTTAACAGCACACTTTTATTAATATTATCTTTTCTTAAATCTTTGATTAAATAAAATATAAATATTAAAAATAATAAATAACCTAGTAAACCAGTATCGATTAATATTTCTAAATGAAAATTATGGGGATGAGTGGAACAAACTCTGTAGCCTTTTATTTTTGTTTCTTCTACTTCATATTTTTTGCATTTTACCCGAAATGATTTGAGTCCACTACCAAATAGGGGTTTTTCCGATATAATTGATATACTTGCATCATAATGAAGTCCCCAAGGTGTTAATTTAAGCGTCTCTAATAAATTTGGTTGATCAAAATTTAGTAATAACTTTATATCACTATAGTATCTAGCCTTAGTAGTATCTTTTACAAAAAAATTAATTGATGTCAGTAAAATTGAAACTATAAGAAAAACTTTAACTATATTCTTCACATTAAATTCTATAACTACAAAATAAAATGTAATAAAAAATGTAAAAATTAATAAAAAAGCAGATCTTTCACCTGATAAAAAAACGATTATTAAAATAAATATTGGAAGTAAATTTATATAATTATTTTCTTTTATAATTTTTAATAATAAAAATGAAGAAAATATTATTGTCGAAAAATAACCTCCTAAAACTAACTCAGACCCAAAAAACCCTGAATATCTTTGGCAGTTTTC
>CACIHQ010000020.1 GCA_902586495.1 uncultured Pelagibacteraceae bacterium | reverse complement strand
ATTTAGAAAAATTAAGATAGATGATAAACTTTATGATATAGATAATGTTCCTGAACTTAATAAAAAAATAAAGCATGATATATATGTTTTAGTTGATAGGATTATACTAAATTCATCTTTAGGTAATCGGTTAGCAGAGGGAATTGAAACATCAATAAATTTAGCAAATGGTCTAGTTTTTGTTGAGTATGAAAATGAAACTTTACCTAAAAAGTTTAGAAAATTAGAGAGATTAATCTTTTCAACTAAATTTGCTTGCCCTGAAAGTGGATTTACTATTGAGGAAATCGAACCAAGATTATTTTCTTTTAATAGTCCGTTTGGTGCATGCGAAGAATGTGAGGGTATAGGTATAAAGCTTAATGTTGACCCTAACCTAGTTATACCAAATGAAAAAAAATCTATCGTTGATGGCGCAATTGAACCATGGGCTAAAACCACTACTTTATATTATGCACAAACACTTTCTTCTCTAGCAAAACACTATAATTTTTCTCTAAATGAAAGATGGAACAAACTACCAAAAAAAATAAGAGATATAATACTTTATGGATCTGATGATGAAGAAATAAAATTTACTTACGATGATGGATATGAAAAATATTCACATAAGAAATCGTTTGAGGGCGTCATAAACAATCTTGAACGTCGTTATTTAGAAACTGATAGTGATTGGAAAAGAGAGGAAATTTCCCAGTATCAATCAGATACTAAATGTGAAAGATGTAATGGTCATAGACTTAAAGATGAAGCCTTATGTGTAAAAATAGACGGCTTACATATCAGTGAAGTAACTGAAAAATCAATTTTAGAGGCTTCAAAATGGTTTAAAGAACTTCAGGCAAACTTAAATAAAAAACAATTCAAAATTGCTGAACATATCTTAAAAGAGATAAATGAGAGATTAGATTTTTTGTTAAATGTTGGTCTTGATTATTTGACACTATCAAGAGAGTCAGGCACATTATCAGGAGGTGAGTCGCAAAGAATACGGCTTGCTTCGCAAATAGGATCAGGATTAACAGGTGTGCTCTATGTTTTAGATGAACCTTCTATAGGTCTCCACCAAAAAGATAATGTTAAATTAATTAATGCTTTAAAAAGGTTAAGAGATTTAGGAAATACTGTTATTGTTGTTGAACATGATACAGAAACAATGGAGAATGCTGATCATATAATTGATTTAGGTCCTGAAGCTGGTAATAATGGCGGCCAAGTTGTAGCGCAAGGAACTTTTAAAGAAATTGGTCAGAACAAAGACAGTATTACTGGAAAATATTTATCAAATAAACTCAAAATCATAGTCCCACCAAAAAGAAGATTGGCTAAGAATGGAAGGTTTTTAGAAATTACTGGTGCTACAGGAAATAATTTAAATAACGTAAATTTAAAAATACCTTTAGGAAGTTTGACATGTGTAACTGGAGTGTCAGGAAGTGGAAAATCTACTTTAGTTTTGCAAACACTTTATAATGCTTTAAATTTAACTTTGAATAATAATAAATCTAGAAAAATCCCTAAACCATTCAAAAATTTTAAAGGAACAGAGTTAATCGATAAAGTTATTGATATTGATCAATCACCTATTGGTCGTACTCCAAGATCAAACCCAGCCACATACACAGGTGCATTTGGACCAATTAGAGATTGGTTTACTTCATTACCTGAATCTAAATCACGAGGTTACAAACCTGGCAGATTTTCCTTTAATGTTAAAGGTGGAAGATGTGAAGCTTGTGAGGGTGATGGAGTTATAACGTATGAAATGCATTTTCTTCCAGATGTCTATATTCAATGTGATGAGTGTAAAGGGACTAGATATAATCGTGAGACTTTAGAAATAAAATTTAAAGATAAAAGTATTGCTGATGTTTTAAATATGACAGTTGATGAGGGATGTGAATATTTTGAAAATATAACTAATATAAAGACTAAACTACTCACTCTGAAAAAAGTTGGGTTAGGTTATATAAAAATTGGACAACAAGCCACTACACTCTCTGGTGGGGAAGCACAAAGAATAAAGCTTGCAAAAGAATTATCAAAAAGGTCAACTGGTCGTACAATGTATATACTTGATGAGCCGACTACTGGTTTACATCAGCACGACATAAAAAAGCTATTAGAAATTTTGCATACATTTGTCGCTCTTGGAAATACTGTCGTTGTGATAGAACATAATCTTGATGTAATAAAAACTGCTGATTATATTGTTGATATGGGACCAGAGGGTGGAGTAAAAGGAGGTAAAATCATCGCAGAGGGTAAACCCGAGGAAATTTGCAAGGTAGACAGTAGTTATACAGGAAAATTTTTAAAGCCACTTTTAAACTAGAAAAAATATTAGTAAATTTAAGTTGAATTTGATATAAGTAATTTATTGTGATTAATTTACTGTCATCATTATCTAAAACAATTCATGCATCAATCGCCATAGCTATAATTTTATTTCTTGGTTTATTTTACCTAAATGGAGGATTTAGCTTTGACACTCTTTTTTGGAGTTGGATTGCTCGATATACGCACGTTTTAGTTGGAATTATGTGGATTGGTTTATTGTGGTACTTTAACTTCGTTCAAATTCCAAATATGGGAAAAATACCCGATGAACAAAAGCCAGCTATTGGAAAAGTTATTGCTCCCGCAGCATTATTTTACTTCAGATGGGCTGCTGCATTTACTGTAATCTCTGGATTAATCCTAGCAGGACTTAATGGGTACTTACATGATGCTATGACCTTAAGTATTGGATCAGGTGTTCCAAAACATACTGCTATAGGTATTGGTATGTGGCTTGGTTTGATCATGGCATTTAATGTTTGGTTTGTTATCTGGCCCAATCAAAAAAGAGCTTTGGGTATTGTTGATGCTGATCCAGACTTGAAAGCTAAATCAGCTAAGACTGCAATGTTGTTTTCTAGAACAAATACTTTATTGTCTATACCAATGTTACTAACGATGGTTATAGCACAAAATTTATATTAATTTTTTTCCTCATCTTTTAGAATAGTTTTTTGAGAAACATTTAGTCTCACAAGAATTGTATTCGCTATATAAATTGAGGAATAAGTTCCAAAAATAACACCAAAGATCATCGCTAATGAGAAACCTTTTAAAATCTCTCCACCAAAAATGAAAATTGAGACTAATGCTAAGAGTGTGGTTATTGATGTTATTAAAGTTCTCGATAAAGTTTCATTGATTGAGATATTTGTTAATTCAAATATCTTAATGTCGGCATATTTTCTTAAATTTTCACGAACACGATCAAAAATTACAACAGTATCATTCATCGAGTAACCTACTATTGTTAAAACAGCAGCAATTATTGATAAATTAATTTCCAAACCTAATAATGAAAACAAACCCAATGTAACAATTACATCATGAAATAATGCACAAATAGCACCAAGACTAAATTGCCATTCAAATCTTATCCAAATATAAATTAGCATTAGAGCTAGAGCCACTGAAATGGCAATAATACCAGACTTTAATAATTCAGCACTAACCTTGGGGCCAACATTTTCTACTCTTCTAAAATCTATATTATTTCCAAATGAACCAATTAAATCTTTTTTAATTTCTTCAATAATATTTTTTTTACTATCTTTGTTTTCAAATTTTATTAAATAATCAGTATCATTGCCAAATTTTTTTACTGAAATATCACCTAAGTTCATTTGATTAAATTTATCTCTTAATGAAGATACATTTACTTTTGAGTCTGATGACCTAAGTTCAATTAAAGTACCACCTTTAAAATCAATTCCAAAATTTAAACCTTTGAATATCAAAAATAATAATGAAATGACTACCAATGAAACTGATAAAATATTGAATTGATTATAATATTTATTAAAAGCTATCATTTATATCGCCATCTCTTTTTCTTTATTTTTTGAAATATATAAAACAGTTAAAAGTCTTGCGATGAAATATACAGAAAAAAGAGTTGTAAAAATACCAACACCTAAAGTTATAGAAAATCCTTTAATTGGGCCTGAACCCATAAAAAATAATATAATTGCTGCTAATAAAGTAGTAATATTAGCATCGAGAATTGCAGTTTTTGATTTAGTGTATCCACTGTCAAATGCTATTAGATTATTTTTTTCATTTTTAAGTTCTTCTTTTATTCGTTCAAAGATTAATACATTCGCATCTACAGCCATTCCTACAGTTAAAATTATACCTGCTATACCTGGTAATGTTAAAGTTGCTTCAAATAGTGTTAGAACACCTACTAAAAGAAGTAAGTTAACAACTAAAGCTATATTTGTGATTATTCCAAAAATTTTATATTTAACAATTATGAAGACAATAACTAAAATAAAACCTATTATTAGAGCTATTATACCAGCATCAATTGAGTCCTGACCCAAACCGGGACCTACAGTTCTTTCTTCTATAATATTTAAAGGAGCTGGTAATGCTCCGGATCTTAATAATAAAGCTAGATCAGTGGCAGATTGAAATGTAAATCCTCCACTTATTTGCCCTGAACCACTTGAAATTGTATCTCTAATTACTGGAGCGCTAATAATTTTTCCATCTAAAATGATTGCTAGTTGTCTTCCTATACCTGTAGAAGTAGCCTTACCAAATCTTTTGGCTCCTACTCTATCTAAAGTGAATGTTACAACTGTTTCATTTGACTCACTATCCATTCTTGGCTGTGCATCAAGTAAATTATCACCACTAAGTATTATTCTTTTACTTACAAATTCAGATCCCTCCTCATCTTCATAGTTCAATTGCTCGTTTCCAAAAGTGTCTTCATCATTATTAGAAACAAACCTAAAGGTTAAATTTGCAGTTTTACCAAGTAGTGATTTAATTCTCATAGGATCGTCAAGTCCTGGTAGTTCGACTAATACCCTATCATTACCTCTTTTAAGAATATTCGGTTCGTTTGTTCCAATTTCATCTATCCTCCTTCTTACTATTTCAAGAGCTTGTTCTTGAGAAGATGTTTTAAGTTTTACTAACCCCTGTTTTGAAAAGTTTACTACTAGAAAACTATTTACCTCATTTATTTCTAACTGATGAGACTTAAATCTCGGGTAGTAAGGATTAATCTCACTCTTTTCGTCATTAAATATCTCGAAAACTTTCTGTTTATCATTTTCATTAACATTAAAAAAAATTTTATCTTCTTTAAGTTTAAAGTTGACCAACTTTATATTTTTTCCTTTGAAATAACTTCTTAAAGTGATTGTTAAATTTTGAAGTTTTTGATTAATAACTGGTTTATTATCAATTTCTAATAAAAGATATGAACCACCTTGAAGATCTAAACCAAGATTAATATTTTTTTTTAAAAGAATATTTTCAAACTTAAATAAATTTGATGACGCAATTAATATAAAAAAAAATGATATTAATGTTATGAAAGTAATCTTTAATTTGGAGAAATATAACACTTTATAAAATTAGATCTATTTCTTTATATCTTGTGAATTCATTAAACTTTGAATTCCCGTACCTCTAATTACTTCTACGGTTACATTATCAGCAATTTCCACTTCAACTTTGTCATTATCCACTACCCTGGTAATAATTCCGGTTATACCTCCTGATGTAACTACTTTGTCTCCCTTTTTTAAATTTTCGACCATAGCTCTGTGTTCTTTTACTTTCTTTTGTTGAGGTCTAATAAGGAAAAAATAAAATATAACAAAAATCAATATTAACGGTACAAACTGACCAAATCCTGAACTATCCATAAAACTCCTAATTTAAAATGAATATTTATACTATCTAAAGAATTAAAACAACTTTATTTGGATGAAATTTTTTCTAAATTATTCATATAGGAACGCAACACTTTTGGGATTATAATAGAGCCATCTTTTTGTTGATAGTTTTCTAAAATTGCGATCAAAGTTCTTCCTATTGCTAGACCACTACCATTTAATGTACCGAGATGCTTTGTTTCTTTACTTTGAGTTTTGTACCTTGCTTTCATTCTACTCGCTTGAAATGTTGAACACGAAGAACAAGAGGATATTTCACGGTATTTATTTTCTGATGGTAACCATACCTCTAAATCATAAGTTTTTTCTGCACTAAACCCCATATCACCGCTACAAAGGATAACTTTTCGATAAGGTAATTCAAGAAGATCTAAAATATTAGTCGCACAGTTAGTCATTCTTTCAAGTTCCTCTAGACAATTTTCTTGCTCTACAATACTAACAAGTTCAACCTTATAAAATTGATGTTGTCTTATCATCCCTTTCGTATCCTTACCGTAACTACCTGCCTCTTTTCTAAAACAAGGGGTTGAAGCAACAAATCTCATTGGTAAATCTTTTTGATTTATAATTTTATCTTTAACAATGTTTGTTAAAATCACTTCAGCTGTTGGTATAAGAAATTTTCTTTCATTTCCCTCCTCGATTTTAACTTCAAATTGATCATTTTCGAATTTAGGTAATTGTCCTGTGCCATACATAGTGCTTTCTGAGGCTAATAATGGTGGTGATATTTCACTATAACCATTTTTGTTTATATGAGTATCTAGCATGAAATTTGATAATGCTCTTTCCAATAATGCTAGTTTATCTCTTACAAAAACAAATCTTGATCCGGTAGTCTTTGTTGCCAATTCAAAATCAAGCATGCCAAGATCTTCACCTAATTCGTAATGACTTTTAACTTTAAAATTAAAATTTGGGATTGTTCCAGATTTCATGACTTCAATATTATCATTTTCATCTTTACCAGTTGGAACATCTTTGTGTGGAATGTTCGGAATATTTGATAAAAGACTATCTAATTCTATTTTAATTTTTTTTTGTTCCTCTGTAATGTCATTAATCTCTTGAGATAATTTTTTTGATTTTTCAAACAATGATTTATCTTTAGATTTAGATATTTCTTTTTTTTCTCGCTCTAAAGATTCTTTTTTTTGAATTAATTCTCTATTCTTTTTATCTGATTTTTCTAAATTTGAAACATTTATTTCAATAGATCTTTTTTCTAAAGACTTTTTAAAATTATTGAAATCTTTTCTAATCTCTTTAAGATTGTGCATCAGATTTTTCTAAATTTTTATTTTCAATAAACCTTACTGAAAAAATTGATAATTCATATAAAATTAGTAAAGGTATCGCTAACCCAATTTGAGTTATTGGATCGGGTGGTGTTAACAATGCAGCTGCTGCAAATATAATTACAACAACATATTTTCTTCTTTTTTTTAAAAAATCTGAGTCAACCAATCCCACTCTTGCTAACAAACTTAAAACAACTGGAAGCTGAAAACTTATTCCAAATGCAAAAATTAATTTCATAACTAAAGACAGATACTCGTTCACTTTAGCTTCTAATTGGATTGGTAAATTGGTAGAAATACCTGAGCTTTCAAATGACAGAAAAAATTTAATCGCTAAAGGCATTATCAGATAATAGACAAGTAACCCTCCTAAAAAAAATAATACAGGTGTTAAAATTAAATAAGGTAAAATCGCAATTTTTTCATGCTTGTAAAGTCCTGGTGCAATAAACTTCCAAATTTGCATTAAAATATATGGACAAGTTACAAAAAAAGCAGTGAAAAAAGAAACTTTCAGATAAGTTAAAAAGGTCTCTTGAAGAGCAGTAAATATCAATCTTCTATTTGTCTGATCGTCTTTCACTGCTTTTGCATACGGTTCAACTAAAAAACCATAGATATGTTCCGCAAAAAAATAACATCCTACAAAAAAAATAATTAGAAATATGAAACTGTGTATTAACCTTTTTCTTAATTCAGCTAAATGACTAATAAAACCTGTGTCTTTCTCATCGTTAGTCATTTTTCTTTTCTTCTTTTTTTTCTTTTATCTCGTTTTCATCAATATCGATGTTAGAAACTTCATTTTGAACATTATTAACATACTTTTTAGCAGTACCAATCCAAGAACCAACCTTCTTGAGCATTATTGGAAAATCCTTTGGACCTAAGACAACAATAGCAATACCTACGACAATTAAAATTTCAAACCAACCAATCGTAGGCATGTGGTTTACTCTTTATTGTTAGATTTATTATTATCCTGATTATCGTCAGAAATATTTTTAGGCTCTGACTCATCTGTTACGTCAGATGCCATACCTTTTTTGAAACTCTTAATACCTTTTGCTACATCACCCATCAAACTAGATATCTTGCCACGACCAAATAGTAAAACAACTAGTATTACTACTATAGCTATTTGCCAAATTCCTATGCTCATAAGTAACTTATATCCTTTTTATTAAAAATTTAAAGTGACAAATTACTTTTGCTCATCCTTATCAAGAGTGCTACTCAACATTTCATCAATATTTGAGTAAATGTCCTCTTTTTTATCTTCTTGTTTTTCCTTGTAAAATTTTCCTGTACCAAATATTGCATTATCTATATTAGCACTATCAATTAAACCTGCAGCTCCTAACTCATCAACAGTAGGTAAGTCAGATAACTTTTGCAGGTTAAAATGACTTAGAAAATTATCAGTTGTAACGTATTGAATTGGTTTTCCAGGAACATCTTTTCTTCCACCAGGTTTAACCCAATCTAATTCCATCAATATCTCAATAGTATTTGTTCCAAAAGCTACACCTCTAATTTCCTCAATTTCTGCTCGGGTTACGGGTTGATGGTAAACAATAATTGATAAAGTCTCTATTGCAGCCCTAGATAATTTCTTTTCAACAGTCTTTTCTTGTACCATCAAACTTGATAATTTAGCTGAAGTCCGAAAAGACCATTTATTAGATATACATACTAAATTTATTCCACGATCTTTATATTCATTTTGTAGTTTTTGTAGAATTTTTTCTATATCTGATTTTTTAGAAATTTTACTTTCAATAGTACTAATATCTAAAGGTTCAGCTGCAGCAAAAATTATTGCCTCAATTTCTTTTTCAACATTTGATAATTTTGAGGGAAAATCAATTATATTATTTTTTTTCTTCTTTTTTATCATTTATTTTCTTTTATATAAATCTCTTCAAAAAGGTCGTCTTGTTTTATTTTCAAAT
>CACIHQ010000019.1 GCA_902586495.1 uncultured Pelagibacteraceae bacterium | reverse complement strand
GATACCAATAAACTTGTAACTATTTCAGAATTTCGATCACCGATAAATTTTCCAAAAAATCCAGATATTATTGAGGCTATCAAAGGTAAAGCTATTATTGAAATTTCCATTTTACCCTTTTAATTTATCAATTTCCTCAACACGAATTGTTCCTGAATTTCTGTAATAAACAACTATGATTGCGAGGCCGATTGCTGCTTCAGCAGCAGCAACAGTTAATATAAATAGAGTAAATACTTGTCCAGTCAAATCACCCAAATACATTGAGAACGAAACTAGGTTAATATTAACAGCTAACAATATAAGCTCTATACTCATAAGTATTACAATAATATTTTTTCTATTTAAAAAAATTCCAATTATTCCAATACTAAAAATGACTGCACCTAATGTTAAGTAATGTCCTAAGCCTATTTCAATCATCTATTTTAACTCCTCTGTTAGAAGCAACCTCTACAACCTCTACACCCTCAGCTCTTTCTCTAGAAATTTGTTTCAAATAACTTTGTTTTTTAACACCCTCTCTTTGTCTAAAAGTAAGAACAATAGCTCCTATCATTGCTATTAGAAGTATCATTCCACTAATTTGAAAGATGTAAATATAGTCTGTATATAAAACCATTCCTAATGAATGAGTATTACTAACATCGTTTACTATTGACAGATTACCTTGGTCAAATAAGTCGGGTTTGTATTTCCATCCACCTATAACAATTATAAGTTCAAAAAAAATTATAACACTTATTAATAATCCAATTGGTATGTGATTGGAGTTTTCTTTAGATACAAACCATTGATTTTTTTGTTGAGCAACATTTAGCATCATCACAACAAATAAAAACAATACTGCCACAGCCCCTACATAAACAATTAGCATTATCATTCCTAAAAATTCAGCACCAATCATGATAAAAAGACAGGATATACTTATAAAATCTAAAATTAAAAAAAAAACAGAATGGACAGTATTTTTAGATACTGTAACCATAACTGCTGAGACTACTGCAATTATCGAGAATATGTAAAAAAATATTGCATGCGCAATCATAAATTATCTATAAGGATTATCTGACTTAATATTAGCTGCCAAAATATTTTCCCATCTGTCTCCATTGTCAAGAAGCTTTTCCTTAGTATAATATAGCTCTTCACGAGTTTCTGTGGAGAATTCAAAATTTGGTCCTTGAACTATTGCATCTACAGGACAAGATTCCTCACATAAACCACAATAGATACACTTCATCATATCAATATCATAACGAGTTGTTTTTCTGCTTCCATCTGATCTTTGAGAGGACTCAATAGTAATAGCTTGAGCAGGACAAACGGCTTCACATAATTTACATGCTATACATCTTTCTTCACCATTGGGATATCTTCTTAAAGCATGTTCACCTCTAAATCTTGGACTTATTTTGCCTTTTTCAAATGGATAATTTATTGTTTTTTTTGATTTAAATAATTCTTTTGTCGCAATAAAAAGACCTCCAATAAAATCTGTCATGAAAACCGTTTTTATAAATCTAGAAATTTTCATTTAGTTAGTGGGTAAAAGGTTAAAATAAAAAAGGTAACTAGCGGTTAAAACAACGTAAGTTAGAGATAGTGGTAAAAATATTTTCCAACCTAGTCTCATAAGCTGATCATATCTATATCTTGGTACAATAGCTTTTACCAACGCAAAAAGTATAAATAAAAATAATATTTTAAAAATTAGCCAAAGAGCTCCTGGAATTAAGTTAAATGGATAGAGCTCAATGGGAGATAGCCACCCTCCTAAAAACAAAATTGATCCTAAAGCGCACATTAGTAGAATATTTGCATACTCTCCTAACCAAAACATTGCGTACATCATCCCAGAATACTCTGTTTGATACCCTGCAACTAATTCTGCCTCTGCTTCAGGTAAATCAAAAGGTGGCCTATTTGTTTCAGCTAATGCTGATATAAAAAAAATTACAAACATCGGAAACAATGGGATAACAAACCACATGTCTTTTTGAGCAATTACTATGTCACTTAAATTTAATGAACCTACACATAATAAGACATTTATAATTATTATACCTATTGATACCTCGTAAGAAACCATTTGTGCCGCTGATCTTATTGAACCTAGAAATGGGTATTTAGAATTGGACGCCCATCCACCCATTATTATTCCATAGACACCTAATGATGAAACAGCGAATATATACAAAATTCCTACGTTAATATCAGCTAGAACTTGATCAACACCAAAAGGAATCACAGCCCAAGCTATCAAAGCAAGTGTCATTGTAATAATTGGTGCTAAAATGAAAATTATTTTATTTGAGCTAGCAGGTATAATTATTTCTTTAAAAATATATTTAAGCGCATCAGCTAAAGATTGCAGTAAGCCAAATGGACCTACTACATTTGGACCTTGTCTTTTTTGAACGAAAGCCCAAACCCTTCTATCTAACCAAACAATCATCGCAACAGATACTAAAACTGGCACTAGTAAAAATAAAATCTTATATGTTTCCTGAAAAATTAAATCTAAATATTCCATTTATTATCCCTCTGTGCCTGTTTTTTTTAAAACTAACTTTGAATTATTACATTCAAACATTGTTTTTGATGCACGGGCAACTACATTAGAAAAATAGTAATCTTTAAATTCAACTTTTATCTTTTCTTTTTCAAAAGTTTTTTGTTCAATCTTTTCAATAAATTCAGAATTTTTTTGCTCTTGTTTTATTTTTAAATAATTAAACATACTGCTTTCAAGCTCTTCTTTGTCATTAAAAAGTTTTCTATTATTCATTACTTCTGCAAGATCATTTATTATTTGCCAATCTTCTTTTGCATCACCAGGTGGATATGATGCCTTATAAGCTTTTTGAATTTTTCCCTCTAAGTTTGTGTAGTGTCCTGATTGCTCTGTGTAGGCAGCACCAGGTAAAATAATATCTGCAATCTCTGCACCTCTGTCACCATGACTACCTTGATAAATAATAAATTCATCTTTCTTCTTAAAATCTAGGTTATCCTGTCCAAGCAGATAAATAATTTCAAATTTGTTTTCTTTCACTTCATCAAGTAATTCATTATTTTTATCAATTATATCTAAATCCAAATTACCAACTGTTCCTGCATCTACTGATAATACATTAAGTGGATTCCATTCACTTAAAATTTTATTATTCTTTTTTAGAAAATCTTCAAGTGAATTAAATAAGTATTTAGCAGATCTAATTCTTAAAAAAGACTCACCAAATATAACTAAAGGTCTTTTTGAATTGATTATCTCTTTCGACAATTCATTTTTGTTCTCAAAAATATCTTTTATTGTTTGCGTATTTCCATCTAAACTTTCATATGGATAAGTAAGATCTCCAACATTATTCAGAGATATAATCTTTGTATTATTATTCAAAAATGCTTTTCTAATTCTTGCATTTATCATTGTTGCTTCATATCTCGGATTAGTTCCAATCATTAAGATTAAATCTGCTTCCTCAATTCCATTTATTCTTGAATTAAATATGTAATTTTCTCTTTTTGAAGTATCAATAAAAGTTTTGATAGATCGAGAATCATAATTTTTTGTATTTATTGTTCTTTCTAAAAATTCTTTAAAAATAAAACTTGCTTCCATGTTGGAAAGATCTCCAACAAAACCACATATTTTTTTGTTATCTGTATTTTCAATTTTTGATTTAACGATTTTATAAACTTCATCCCATGAAGCCTTTTCGAACTTATTAT
This sequence comes from uncultured Pelagibacteraceae bacterium, assembly GCA_902586495.1. Taxonomy (GTDB): domain Bacteria; phylum Pseudomonadota; class Alphaproteobacteria; order Pelagibacterales; family Pelagibacteraceae; genus Pelagibacter. Next base: position 8,482 of record CACIHQ010000019.1, on the reverse strand, counting down.
TGTATTTTATATATGGAGTATCTAATCGTTGGTTTAATAATCCATCACAAGCGTATCTTGTTTTATCTGAAATCCATTCCTCATTTATATCCTCATTTATTATTGGCAATACTCTTTTCACTTCCCAATCATATGTATCAACTCTTATATTAGAACCAACAGCATCCATTACATCTATAGTTTCAGTTTTTTTTAGTTCCCATGGTCTTGCTTCAAAAACATAAGGTTTAGATGTAAGTGCCCCAACTGGACAAAGATCTATAACATTTCCTGATAATTCTGATTGAACAGACTGCTCTAAATATGTAGTTATTTGCATGTCTTCTCCTCTTCCGATAGCACCTAATTCTGGAACACCTGCTATCTCTGTTGCAAATCTCACGCATCTCGTGCAATGGATGCATCTTGTCATTTGAGTCTTAATTAATGGACCCATGTTTTTGTCTGGAACTGCTCTTTTATTCTCTTTAAATCTCGACTTATCAATACCATAAAACATTGATTGATCTTGTAAGTCACATTCTCCGCCTTGATCACAAACAGGACAGTCTAATGGATGATTTGTTAATAAGAATTCCATCACACCTTTTCTAGATTTTTCTATTTTTGGTGTATTTGTTCTTATGACCATTCCATCAGCTGCTGGCATCGCACATGAAGCTACAGGTTTGGGTGATTTTTCCATTTCAACTAAACACATTCTACAATTACCAGCTATTGATAATTTTTCATGATAACAAAATCTTGGAATTTCAGCACCAGCTTTTTCACAAGCTTGAAGAACAGTTAAACCTTCTTCAACCTCAACTTCAATATCGTTTACTTTTAATTTAAGCATTTTTATCTAATAAATGTTGATCAACCAAATAAGGAATATTTTTGTTTTCTTTAACAATAGGGTCAAATTTATTTCTTTTTTTAATTTCATCTTTAAAGTGTCTTAGTAATCCTTGGACTGGCCATGACGATCCTTCTCCAAAAGCACAAATTGTATGACCTTCTATTTGTTTTGTAACATCTCCTAACATTTCTATTTCATCCTTTGACGCTTCTCCCTTTGCCATTCTTTCTAGCATTCTCCACATCCAGCCAGATCCTTCTCTACATGGTGTACATTGGCCACAGCTCTCATGTTTATAAAACCTTGCTATTCTGGCCATACATTTTATAATATCTTGATCTTTATTAATTACGACCACACCTGCGGTTCCTAATCCACTTTTTTCAGCCACTAATGAGTCAAAATCCATTGTTAAAGTTTCACATTTTTCTTTTGGTATAAGAGGCATTGATGACCCACCTGGTATTACTGCTTGTAAATTATCCCATCCACCAACTACACCTCCAGCATGTACTTCGATCAATTCTTTTAAAGGAATATTCATTTCTTCTTCAACATTACATGGGGAATTAACATTTCCAGAAATACAGAAAATTTTTGTACCTGTATTTTTTTCTCTTCCTAACGATGCAAACCATTTTCCACCTCTTCTAAGTATAGTAGGAACCACAGCTATAGTTTCAACATTGTTAATTATTGTAGGGCAACCATAAAGTCCTACTAATGCAGGGAAAGGTGGCTTCAATCTTGGCTGACCTTTATTTCCTTCAATGCTTTCTAATAGTGCAGTCTCCTCACCACAAATATAAGCTCCTGCACCATAATGTATATAGATGTCAAGATCCCATCCAGTTCCAGATGCATTTTTTCCAATTAATTTCTTTTCGTATGCCTCATCAATAGCAGCTCGAAGTTTTTGTCCATCAACGAAATATTCACCTCTAATATAAATATAGCAAACATGTGCTTGAACTGCATAGGATGCAATCAAACAGCCTTCGATTAATTTATGAGGTTCAAATCTTAAAATATCTCTATCCTTACAAGTTCCTGGTTCTGACTCATCAGCATTAATCACTAAATAATGTGGCCGTGATCCAACTTCTTTGGGTGCAAATGACCACTTTAAACCTGTTGGAAATCCTGCACCACCTCTTCCTCTGAGTTGAGAATCTTTAACTTCATTAATAATCCAATCTCTTCCTTTGTTTATAATTTCTTTAGTATCAACCCAGTCACCTCTTTTTTGAGCTGAAACTATATCAGAACCCAAATCGTTATATAAGTTTTGAAAAATTCTATCTTTATCCTTAAGCATTTTTAAATTCCATTAGTGTTTTTCTATTATTTTCTGGCTCGTTGTTAACTCTTCCTCTGTATGATCCAGCCTTTGGTGTGTCACCTTTTAAAATCATATCTAAAATCTCTAATGTTTTTTCTTTATTTAAATCTTCATAATTCTCATCGTTAATTTGCATCATTGGTGCATTAACACAAGCACCTAAACACTCAACTTCCATCCAAGAACAGCTTTTATCTGGTGAAAGCTCAGACTCATTTTCAGATATCTTTTCTTTACATGCCTCTACTAATTTATTTGCTCCCCTTATCATACAAGGAGTTGTTGTGCATACTTGAACAAAATACTTACCAACTGGTGATAAATTATACATACTGTAAAATGTTGCAACCTCATAAACTTTTATGTAAGGCATATCTAAAATTTTTGCTATATATTTCATGGCAGCAAGAGGTATCCAATTATTATTTTGTCTTTGCGCTATGTAAAGTAAAGCCATTACAGCACTTTGTTGTTTGCCCTTTGGATATTTGGCAATAATCTTATTTGCAGCATCTAATGATGAAGAATTAAATTCGAAGCTTTCAGGTTGTTCTTTTGAAGGTCTTTTTAAACTCATCTATCAACCTCACCAAAAACTATATCTAAAGATCCAAGTACAGCTGGTACATCAGCCAACATATGACCTTTTATTAAATAATCCATCGATTGTAGATGAGAAAATCCTGGCGCTCTAATTTTACATTTGTAAGGTTTACTAGATCCATCAGAAATTAAATATACCCCAAACTCACCTTTGGGAGCTTCTACTGCTGTATAAATTTCATCCTTAGGAACTCTGTACCCTTCTGTAAATAATTTAAAATGATGTATTAAAGCTTCCATTGATTGTTTAATCTCTTTTTTCGATGGTGGTGAAATTTTACCATCAAAAGTTTTAATTGGACCTTTTTCCATTTTTGCTAAACATTGTTTAATTATAAAAACACTCTCTTTCATTTCTTCTATTCTACACAAATATCGATCGTAACAATCTCCATTCTTACCAACGGGTATTTTAAATTCTAACTGGTCATAGCAATCATAAGGTTGCGATTTTCTTAAATCCCATGGAACGCCTGAACCCCTTATCATTACACCACTAAATGAGTAATCAAGTGCATCCTCTTTTGTAACAATTCCAATATCTACATTTCTTTGTTTAAATATTCTATTATCAGTTAATAGATTTTCCAAATCATCAATGACTTTTGGGAAGGTTTCACAAAATTTTGCAATATCTCGTTCTAATCCTACTGGTAAATCTTGATGAACACCACCAGCTCTAAAATAGTTTGCATGTAATCTTGATCCAGAAGCTCGCTCATAAAATGTCATTAAAGTTTCTCTTTCTTCAAATCCCCACAGAGATGGAGTCAAAGCACCAACATCCAATGCCTGGGTTGTAACATTTAAAATATGACTTAAAATTCTACCAATCTCACAAAACATTACTCTTATAAATTGAGCTCTTATAGGCACATCAATTCCCAAGATTTTTTCAATTGCCAAAGCAAAAGCATGCTCTTGGTTCATTGGAGCAACATAATCAAGACGATCAAAATAAGGTACAGCTTGCATGTAAGTTTTATTCTCAATAAGTTTTTCTGTCCCTCGATGTAATAATCCGATATGTGGATCAGCTTTTTCTACGACTTCTCCGTCTAATTCAAGTATAAGCCTTAAAACTCCATGAGCTGCGGGATGTTGAGGCCCAAAATTCAAATTTAAATTTTTAATTTTTTTTGTCATCTATGTTTACTTGCTCTTTAATATACTTTGTTCCTTCCCATGGACTTTCATAATCAAAATTTCTATAGTTTTGTTCTAATTTAACTGGCTCATTTATTACTTTTTTTTGTTCCTCACTATACCTTGACTCTATATGACCAGTTAAAGGAAAATCTTTTCTCAATGGGTGACCTTCAAAACCATAATCTGTAAGTATTCTTCTTAAATCAGGATGATCCTTAAAATTTACACCATACATGTCATAAACTTCTCTTTCCATCCAATTAGCAGAGGGAAAAATAGAGGTAATGGATGATATAACTTCTTTTTCACTTATAAAATAACTTAAAATCAATCTTTGATTAAACTCATGGCTTAAAAGCAGATATACAATTTTAAATCTTTGTACTTCTTCTGGATAATCTACAACTGTTATATCAATTAATTGTCTAAACTTTGAATCTTTATTTGTTTTGACAAATAATAAAACATCAATCAAATCTTCTTTATCAATTTCAATATAAATTTGATTGTGTTTAATCCTCGTCTTATTTATTTTTGTTGTAAGCTCTGAATTAATTTTCTTTTCTAAATCAATTAAATTTTTCATTTTATCTGTTAAAAGAGCCCTTATTTCTAATTTTTTTTTGTAGTTGCATTATCCCGTACAACAATGCTTCAGCAGAAGGTGGACAACCAGGTACATATACGTCAACCGGCACAATACGATCACAACCTCTAACAACTGAATATGAGTAGTGATAATAACCACCACCATTTGCACAACTTCCCATTGATATCACATATCTTGGTTCTGGCATTTGATCATATACTTTTCTTAATGCTGGAGCCATTTTATTTGTTAATGTTCCAGCTACAATCATAACATCGGACTGTCTAGGCGACCCTCTTGGAGCTGCTCCAAATCTTTCAAGATCATATCTTGGCATCGCAGTCTGCATCATTTCAACAGCACAGCAAGCCAAACCAAATGTCATCCAATGCAATGATCCAGATCTCGACCAGTTTACTAAATTTTCTAGTGAAGTAGTTATAAATCCATTATTACTAAAATCTTTAGCAAGTTGCTTAAATTCCTCAGGTACTTGATCTAACTTATTATTCATTTGATAAAAATATTATTCCCAGTCTAGTGCACCTTTTTTCCACTCATAAATGAACCCAATCGTTAATATGAATAAAAAAATCATCATTGATGTAAAACCTAATAAACCAATATTGCCTAGTGATATTGCCCATGGAAAAAGAAATGCTATTTCTAAATCAAAAATAATAAAGAGTATAGCAACTAAATAAAACCTTACGTCGAATTCCATTCTTGAGTCTTGAAAAGGTTCGAATCCACACTCATAAGCTGACAATTTTTCTGGATCTGGATTTTTTGGTGATAATATGAAATTTAATAATATAAATGCACAACTCAAACCAAGTGCAATTATTAAAAATAAAATTATAGGCAAATAATCTTTTAAAAATTCCGCAGTCATGCTGGAATATATATCATTTTTTGTGGGTAGATGAAGTGGTGTTAGGTCACATTATTTAAAATATATGGCCTAAATGATAACGATTATCAGTATTAATTTGTTAAAGTGGCGGGAGTGAAGGGACTCGAACCCTCGACCTATCGCGTGACAGGCGATCGCTCTAACCAACTGAGCTACACCCCCACTTATGATTCATTTTGGTGGGCAGTAAAGGACTCGAACCTTTGACCCCCTCGGTGTAAACGAGATGCTCTACCAACTGAGCTAACCGCCCTAAACCAAAATAGTGATTTATATCTTTTAGACTAATAAGGTCAAGATTTATTACTTGTTATAAAATATAGAAAATATTTAAAATCCGCCTCTCCAATTATTTTTAGAGTTAAAATGTCTTTCCTCTTCTTTGGAAGTTGGTCTAAATAAATAGTACAAAACTATTATTATCATTAAGGGAAATAGAATTAATTCCATAGACTTAGTTTTGCTCTATTGAATACTTGCTTGAGATTTGTCATCTTTTTTAGAGATATCAACCTCAACCCACTCTGTTTTTTTTAGTTCTTTTGTTAAAGCAATTTTTAAAACTTCATCAGCGTTCTCTACTGGTGTAATTTTTATATCATCAATAATTTTTTTTGGCATATCTACTAAATCTTTTTCGTTTTCTTTTGGGATTAAAACTTGTTTTATTCCAGCTCTATGTGCTGCTAATAATTTTTCTTTTAGACCTCCTATTTGCAAAACTTGACCTGTCAATGTAACCTCACCTGTCATAGCAACATCTTTTCTTACTGGGATTGATGTTATAGATGAAACTATCGATGTTACCATCGCTATACCAGCTGACGGGCCATCTTTAGGTGTTGCGCCCTCAGGCACGTGAATATGGAAGTCTTTTTTTTCAAATAATGGGGGAATAATTCCATATTCTAAACATTTTGATCTTACGAATGATTTGGCGGCCTTAACAGACTCTTGCATAACATCTCCAAGCTTACCTGTAATTTGCATCCTACCTTTTCCTGGCATTGTAACAGTTTCAATTTTCAAAATTTCACCACCATATTCAGTCCATGCCAAACCTGTTACGATCCCAATTTTATCTTTATTTTCCAACTCACCAAATTTATGTTTTGGAACTCCAAGAAACTCTGACAAATTCTTGTTATTGACTTTTACCTCTTTTTCTTCTCCAGCTACAACTTTTTTGACAACTTTTCTCGCAACTTTAGAAATTTCTCTTTCAAGGTTTCTTACACCTGACTCTCTTGTGTATCTTCTAATAATTTCTTTGATAATTTCATCGTCTAATTTCATCTCATTTTCTTTAACGCCATTATCTTTAATTTGTTTTGGTAGAAGAAATTTATTAGCAATATTAATTTTTTCATCTTCTGTATAACCAGCCAATCTAATTACTTCCATCCTGTCAAGTAAAGGAGGTAAAATGTTTAGAGTATTTGCCGTTGTCACAAACATCACATCTGACAAATCGTAATCAACTTCAAGATAATGATCATTGAATGTTGTATTTTGTTCAGGATCTAAAGCTTCTAATAAAGCTGATGATGGATCTCCTCTATAATCATTTCCAATTTTATCAATTTCATCTAACAAAATTAATGGGTTTTTTGTACCAGCTTTTTTCATCATCTGAATAATTTTACCAGGCAATGAACCAATATATGTTCTTCTATGACCTCTAATTTCAGCTTCATCTCTCATTCCACCAACAGACATTCTTACAAACTCTCTATTAGTAGCTTTTGCAATTGACTTTCCTAGTGATGTTTTACCAACACCTGGAGGACCAACTAAACACAATATTGGACCTTTAATCTTATCCATCCTTTTCTGAACTGCTAAAAATTCTATTATTCTTTCTTTAATTTTTTCCAATCCAAAATGATCTTTATCAAGAATATTAAGTGCTTTTTTTAAATCAATATCAACTTCACTTTTTTTATGCCACGGCAAATCTATCATCCAATCCAAGTAATTTCTTACCACAGTAGCCTCAGCAGACATCGGACTCATATTTTTAAGTTTTTTTAGTTCCTGCAAACATTTTTTTTCTACTTCTTTTGGCATTTTTGATTTAAGAATAGCTTTATTTAAATTTGTGCTCTCATCTTTACCATCCTCGATTTCACCTAATTCTTTTTGTATTGCCTTTAATTGCTCATTCAAATAATACTCTCTCTGAGTTTTTTCCATTTGAGTTTTCACTCTTCCTCTAATTCTCTTTTCAACACCTATAATACTAGTCTCATTTTCCATTAATTTGATAATCGCATTAAGTCTTTTTTTTACGTCAATCGTCTCAAAGATCTGTTGTTTTTCAGAAATTGTAGCAGTTATATGAGATGCAATATTATCTGCTATCTGCGAAGGATCTTTTAGTTGTTTAATATTGCTTAAAGTTTCGCCTGAAATTTTTTTATTTATTGAGGTTAATTTTTCTAATCTTCTAACCGCAGTTACTGCTAATGGATATAAATCTTCCTCATCAGTTAAAATATCATTATGCGGTGTGTAATCACACACAATATATTTTTCATTATCTTTAAAATCTAAAATTTTTACTCTTTTAGTGCCTTCAACTAAAACTTTGACTGTCCCATCAGGCAATTTTAAAAGTTGGAGAATATTACCTTCGCAACCGTACATAAATATATCAGTTTTTTTTGGATCGTCTATTTCTGAGTTTTTTTGCGTTACGAGTATAATTTTTTTGTCTTTCTTCATTACTTCATTTAAAGCTGATATAGATTTATCTCTTCCCACAAATAAAGGGATAACCATAGATGGAAAAACCACAATGTCTCTTAATGGCAAAAGCGGTAATGAAATTTTTAGATCCATTATGTAAATATGGATATTATAATTTATTTTGCAATACCTTTTTCTTATTTATTAAGGCTATTACGCCGCTGTTGTCTTGTTTGTTTTAGATTTATTGTCTGTTTTTGAATGTACTATAATTGGTTGAGAATGACCTTTTACAGTACTAGAATCGATTATAACTTCCTCAATATTTTCCTGACTTGGTAAATCATACAT
>CACIHQ010000018.1 GCA_902586495.1 uncultured Pelagibacteraceae bacterium | reverse complement strand
TAAGATAATTCCATGGCGCGATTTATTTTTGTCACTGGCGGCGTGGTATCATCTTTAGGTAAAGGATTATCATCAGCATCACTAGCATACCTTCTTCAATCAAGAGGATACAAAGTTAGACTAAGAAAATTAGATCCCTACTTAAATGTTGATCCCGGAACAATGAGTCCATTTCAACACGGTGAAGTTTTCGTAACAGATGATGGTGCTGAAACTGATTTAGATTTAGGACATTACGAAAGATTTTCTCAAGTATCAGCAAAAAAATCTGACAATATTACAACTGGTAAAATTTATAATGATGTTCTCAAAAAGGAACGTAAAGGAAGGTATCTTGGTAAGACAGTTCAAGTAATACCTCATATCACAGACCGTATTAAAGAATTTATAAAAAATGATTCTTCTAAGGAAGACTTTATTATTTGCGAAATTGGTGGAATAGTAGGCGATATTGAGAGTTTACCTTTTGTCGAAGCTATAAGACAATTTGCTAATGATATTGGAAAAAAAAATGCATTATTTATTCATTTAACATTAGTGCCATATTTGAAGTCTTCAGATGAAATTAAAACAAAACCAACGCAACACTCGGTTAAGGAATTAAGAAGTATTGGAATTCAACCAGATATTATTATTTGTAGATCAGATAGGTCTATACCTTTAGAACATAGAAAAAAAATATCATTATTTTGTAATGTTCATATTAATAATGTAATTGAAACAGTTGATGTTAAAACAATTTATGAAGCACCAATTAGTTTCTTTAAAGAAAAATTAGACAAAAGAGTATTGGATTACTTTAAATTAAGATCAAAAAAATCTGTTAGCCTAAGCCCTTGGAAAAAAATCACTAATATTATTTTGAACACAAAAAAACAAATAAATATTGCTATCATTGGAAAATATGTTGATTTAAAAGACGCATATAAATCACTTGATGAAGCCTTAACTCATGGAGGTTTTGACAATAAAGTGAAAGTGAACTTAGTAAGAATTGACTCTGAGCTGCTTAAAATAAGTGAGATTAAATCTAAGTTAAAAAACATGTCAGGTATTTTAATTCCTGGAGGTTTTGGCAAAAGAGGGACAAAAGGTAAAATTGAAGCCATTAAGTTTGCTAGAAAAAACAAGATACCTTTTCTAGGTATTTGTTATGGAATGCAAATGGCAATAATAGAATTTGCAAGAAATAAACTTAATTTAAAAAGAGCCACATCAAGTGAATTTGATAAAAATGGATTACCTGTAATAGGATTGATTAATGAGTGGAATAAAGATGGAAAAATAATAAAAGGCACAGATAAAAATTTAGGTGGTACAATGAGACTTGGATCCTATGATGCAAAATTAAAAGACCATTCATTAATAAAAAGCATATATGGTAAAAGCTTAATTAAAGAAAGGCATCGACACAGATACGAAGTTAATATAAATTTTAGAGAAAAATTTGAGAAAAAAGGTTTAATTTTTTCAGGATTATCTCCAGATGGCAAATTACCTGAAATTATTGAGCTTAATAATCATCCATGGTTTATTGGAGTTCAATTTCATCCTGAATTTAAATCTAGACCTTTATCACCTCATCCATTATTCTCCTCTTTTATCAAGGCAGCCAAAAATCATAAATGAGTAATATTAAAGTTAATTGTGGAAAAATAGAAATTTCAAATAAAAATAAAATTTGTCTCATATCTGGTCCTTGTCAACTAGAGTCGGAGCAGCACGCATTGGATATGGCAGGCAAAATTAATGAAATTACCAGTAAATTTAACCTTGGTTTCGTTTATAAAACTTCATTTGATAAGGCTAATAGAACGAGTTTAAAAGGAAAGAGAGGTGTTGGTTTGGATGCCTCATTACCGATTTTTGATAAAATTAAAAAAGATTTAGACGTACCGATATTAACCGATGTACATAATATTGATCAATGTTCAGTTGTTGCAAAACATGTGGACATCTTACAAATTCCTGCTTTTCTATGTAGACAAACAGATTTGTTAGTCTCTGCTGCGAAAACAAATAAAATAATTAATGTTAAAAAAGGACAATTCTTAGCACCGTGGGATATGATCAATGTAACAAAAAAAATTTCAGATTCAGGTAATAATAATATTTTAGTAACTGAAAGAGGAGCAAGTTTTGGTTATAATACTTTGGTTTCAGATATGAGATCAATACCAATAATGGCTAAGAACGGCTATCCAGTGATTTTTGATGCTACGCACTCAGTTCAACAACCTGGAGGTCTTGGTGAAAAAAGTGGAGGTCAAAGAGAATTTGTAGAACATTTATCAAGAGCTGCTGTAGCAGTAGGTGTAGCTGGTTTATTTATAGAAACACATCAAGATCCAGATAACGCTCCTTCAGATGGTCCAAATATGCTACCATTAAATAAATTAGAAAACTTATTAAATCAATTAACAGAGATAGATAATTTAATAAAAAATTAGTGAGCAAAATTATTAAAGTAAAAGGTCGTCAAGTTTTTGATAGTAGAGGAAACCCAACTGTAGAAGCAGAAGTTTTTACTAAAAATAATAGTGCCAAAGCTATTTGTCCATCTGGAGCTTCTACTGGAACTTTTGAAGCGTTTGAAAAAAGAGACAGTAATAATAAAAAATATTTAGGTAAGAGTGTCCTAAATGCTGTTAATTTAATAAACACGAAAATTTCAAAAAAATTAAAAGGTCAAAATATACATCATCAAGAAAAAATTGATGCAATAATGATTAATTTAGATGGAACTAAACAAAAAAAAAAATTGGGAGCTAATTCTATTTTAGCTGTTTCTATTGCAACAAAAAAACTTTCAGCAAAAGAAAAAAGAATATCTTTGTACAAAACATTTTTTATTAAGAAAAATTTTAAATTACCTTATCCAATGATGAATATAATTAATGGTGGTGCTCATGCAAATAATGGTCTTAGAATTCAAGAATTTATGATTAGGCCAGATAAAGCAAAAAATTTTTCTGATGCGATGAGAATATGTTTTTTAGTGATTAAGAATCTTCAGAAATTGATTAGAAAAAAAGGATTGTCCACATCTGTTGGTGATGAGGGTGGTTTTGCTCCAATGATAAATAGTAACAATCAAGCCTTAGATTTAATAGTTTCTGCTATTAAAAAGTCTGGATTTGTTAATGGTGAGGATGTTTCAATTTGTTTAGATGTAGCAGCAAATGAACTTTTTAAAAAAAATAAGTATTCTATTCATTCAAAAAATTTTATCTCAGTAGAGAAATCGATTAAAGAATATAAAAAGATTATTGAAAAATATAAAATCAAATCAATCGAAGATCCATTTGCTGAGAATGACTGGATGTCATGGAATAAACTTATGAAAACTATTAAAAAAACTCAAATAGTAGGTGATGATCTCTATGTCACGAACATAGAGAGACTTAAAAAGGGTTTTTTGAATGTTTCCTCTAATGCAATTTTGATCAAGCTAAACCAGATTGGAACAGTTTCTGAAACTTTAGAGGTAATCAAATTTGCTCAAATTATAGGGTTTAATACTATTATTTCTCATAGATCAGGGGATAGTGAAGATACATTTATTGCTGATTTAGCTGTAGGGACCAATTCGAACCAAATAAAAACAGGATCATTAGCTAGATCAGAAAGAGTAGCTAAATATAATCAATTAATTCGAATAGAAGAAGAACTTGGAAATAAAGCAATAATGAATAAGATTCATTAATGCTTAAAAAAATTAAAAAAAATTACTTTTTATTAGTATCAACTTTTTTAATAATATACTTTTTTTTCAATCTTTTATCAGGTCAAAGAGGATTAATATCTTATTTTGATAAAAAACAGCATTTAAAGGAACTTCAAATGGAAGAAACTTTAATAATTAATAAGATTAGGGACTTGGATTTTAAAAATTCATTGTTAAGTGACAATCTAGATCTTGATTATATTGAAACATTGATTAGAGAGAGATTCTTACTTGGTAAAGAAAACGAAAAAATTTATATTATAACTAATGACACAAAAAATTAGACCTAGGCACCCTGAAAAAGTAAAAAATCCCATAAATCCAATCAAAAAAAAACCGGAGTGGATAAGATCAAAATTGGTTAACAGCAAAGAGTTTTTTATTACTAAAACAGTCGTAAACAAAAGTAATCTTGTTACTGTTTGCCAAGAAGCCAACTGTCCAAATATAACAGAGTGCTGGAGTAAAAGGCACGCTACTTTTATGATAATGGGGGACACATGTACAAGAGCATGTGCATTTTGCGACGTTAAAACTGGTAAGCCAGAAAAACTTGATCCTTATGAACACATTAAAATTGCTAACGCGGTTAAAAAACTTAATTTAAGACACGTAGTTATCACATCAGTTGATAGAGATGATCTACCAGATGGTGGTTCAAATCATTTTAAAAAAGTAGTTGATACTACAAGAAAGAAAAATCCAAATACAACAATTGAAGTACTCACTCCAGATTTTCTTAGAAAAGGTGAGTCTTATAAAAAGTTACTTGAGGCTGATTTAGATGTATTCAATCATAATATAGAGACAGTTCCTAGACTTTATTTAAAAGTTAGACCAGGAGCTAGATATTTTGCATCACTCGAACTCCTTAAGAATGCAAAGAGAGGTAATAAAAAAGTTTTTACTAAGTCAGGAATTATGGTTGGGCTAGGTGAAGAACATGACGAAATTGTTCAAGTTATGGATGATTTGAGATCTGCAAATGTTGACTTTATTACCATTGGTCAATATCTACAGCCTTCTGTAAAACATCATCCTCTTGAAAGATATTACCACCCAGATGAATTTAAAGAATTAGAGTTAATTGCAAAATCAAAAGGTTTTCTTTTAGTCTCATCATCACCCTTAACAAGATCTTCATATCATGCTGATGAAGATTTTGCTAAACTCAAATATAATAGAATTAATAGTCATTAATGCCCAAAGCTTCAGTTAAGCGATTAATTGAATGTAAAAAAGAGGACTTAATTAAATTAGTTTTAGATATTGAAAAATATCCAGAATTTGTTCCTTTTTGTTTTGATGCAAAAGTTTATGAAAAAAAAAATGAAGGTGATTTAACAAAAATAATAGCAGACTTAACTATTGGTAAAGGACCATTTAAAGACACTTATAAGAGCGATGTGGTCTTTAATAAAAGTAAAGATGCTATATTTGTAAAAAATATAGATGGACCTTTAAATCATTTGTCAAATAATTGGACATTTACTGATAAAAAAAATGGAATTACAGAAATTACTTTTGATATTGACTTTGAAATTAAAAATAAATTTTTGAATTCTCTAATGGTTGTTTCATTTCAATTTGGATTAGAGAAAATAGCTGATGCATTCCAAAAGAGGGCAGAAGAGCTATTTGGCAACTCTAAGAATTAAATTTAGCGCTTTTCTAACCGTGGCTTTTTGTATTGAAGATCTTTTTTTAGCTTTAAATAGGCATTTATTAACTTGTATTTTTTTACCTTTTTTAACACCAATGTAAACTAGACCAACGGGTTTTTCTTTAGTGCCACCTTTTGGTCCTGCGATACCAGTTATTGAAACATTGATGTTAGCTTTAGATATTTTAGATAAATTTTTAACCATTGCTAAACAACATTCATGACTTACAGCACCATACTTTTTAATAAGATTTTTATTTACTTTTAAAACCTTAATTTTTGCTTGGTTAGAGTAGGTGACAAGACCTAAATTAAAAATTTTTGATGCACCACTAATAGAAGTTATAGAGCTGGCTAATAATCCTCCTGTACATGACTCTGCAAGTGAAATTCTAAGTTTTTTTTTATTCAGTAGTTTTATTAAACTTTTCATTAAACAAAATAGCTTTTAAAAATCATAAAACAAATTAATGATAAAACAACATAAAAACCTGCACAAATATCATCCATAATTACACCAAAACTATTTTTAAATTTTTTATCAAAAAAATTTACAGGAAATGGTTTTACTATGTCAAAAAATCTAAATAAAATAAAACAAGCACCATAAAAAATAATTGCTTCATCATAAGATTTTTCTGTCCCATGCGAAATCTCATACATGTATATTGGTATAGATTGACCAACGAACTCATCTATAACTACCTCTTTTGGATCTTTGTTTGTATAATTTTTTATATGTATCGCGACTGCTATAAAAGAAAAAAAAAAGATAATTATTAGAAATAAAAATATTATAATTGGAGATAAATTTAATATATGAAAAAAAATATATAATAAAATCACTGTTGCCAAAGACCCAAAAGTACCAGGAATTTTTGGAATTCTTCCTATTCCAAACATTGTAACAAATAAGGTATTAATTCTTTTAATCATATTTTGAGATTGAAATTATCACCTCGCAAGCTATTGCTTTTTCTTTTCCTATTAGGCCTAACTTTTCTACTGTTTTACCTTTTAGATTAATTAAATCTTTATTTAAATTTGTGAGTTTTGATATAGAATTGATAATTTTATTTCTATATCTTGATACTTTAGGTTGTTCACAAATTAAATTAATATCTAAATTATTTATAGAAAAATTGGATTTATAAAGATTTTCTAAAACTGGCTTTAACATTTTTGGTGATCTTATATTCTTATATTTTTTAGTATTTGGAAAATATGTACCTATATCCTTTCTTCTTAATGCTCCTAAAATAGCATCTGTAATTGCATGTAAAATTACATCAGCATCAGAATGGCCTTTTAAGCCTGAATGAAAAGGTATTTTAGCTCCCCCAAGAAAAAGTTTTTTATTTCTAACCAATCTATGAATATCAAATCCTAGTCCATGAAAAGTTTCTGATGTTTTTATATCATCTAAATAAGTAATTTTATTATTAGAGTTTTCACCTTGGATAAATTTTAATTTGTAATTTTGATTTAGGAACAATGTAGCTTCATCATTAATTTTAGATTTTTCTTTTACTGCAAGTTTATATAATTCCTTAAAATTAAAGGCTTGTGGTGTTTGTGTTAATAACGAATTTTTTCTATTTAAATTAAACACCTCGTTTTTAACTTTATACTTAATAGAGTCTCTTGAATTTACGATAGGAACGACAGCCTTATTTTTTTTTAAATTTTTTGAAATAGTTTTAAGTAATTTTATTGAAAAATTTGGTCTTGCAGCGTCATGAATATAAACATTTTTTGGCTTATATTTTTTGATGAATTTGAG
This sequence comes from uncultured Pelagibacteraceae bacterium, assembly GCA_902586495.1. GTDB lineage: Bacteria > Pseudomonadota > Alphaproteobacteria > Pelagibacterales > Pelagibacteraceae > Pelagibacter. The sequence goes on along the minus strand of CACIHQ010000018.1, from coordinate 11,150 downwards.
AGCATTTAATGAGGAGTCTGATCTTTCTTTGCCACCTTTTATGATAGTCACCAATTTTGAATATTTCTTTTTTTTTAGGTATCTCGAATTGTTTGATACAATAATTATCTTTTTAAATAACCCAGATTTTAATGATTTTTCAACAGAATGATCTATGATTTCTTTATTCTTATATTTGAAGAATTGTTTAAGAAAATTTTTACCAAATCTCTTACTTTTTCCAGCTGCTAATATTACAAAATAGTTGTTCATTTGTTTAAATGCTATAATTCTAAATTATGTTAGATTTTTTGAAAAAAAATATATTTATAATCATTCTTTCTACTATCACACTATTTATTGGTTTTTTAACATTTTTAACATTCATTGACCGAAGTTTCATTGAATTAAATCAAAATAATTTACAATTTTTATTAATTCTTAACATCGTTCTACTTTTTTTATTATTTGCATTCATTTTTGTTGAAATTAAAAAATCTATTAAAAATGATATTGATAAAGATGGTTTAAATTCTAATAAAAAATATATTACTTATTTTTCACTTTTTACACTGATACCATCAATATTGATCTCAATATTTTCATTATTCTTATTCTCTTTTGCCTTAGAAAAATATTTTGATAAAAAAGTTACAACAGTTGTAAATAATTCTTATGAGCTTGCAAAAAATTATGTTCAAGAGGTAAGAAATAAAGTTGAAGCAGATATTATATTGATCGCTTTTGATACTAACAAAAGTGCCAATTTTTTGAATGATGATGAAAAAGAGTATTTAAGATTTTTAAGAACCCAAAAACTAATAAGAAATGTCGATGAAATACATATAATCGGTAAAGATAAAAAGTTATTATTTACATCGGAACCAAAGAATAAATATCGTCCTCCTGTGGATAAAGCATTAAACCTAGTTTTAGATGATGATCGACCTTTGAAAATCGTTGATGCTCAAAACAATATATCTGGAGCGATTATAAGATTACAAGCTTTTGAAGATCGTTTTTTATATGTCATAAAATTTTTAGATGAAAATATTTCTTCGTATTTATCTGAATCTCAAGAGGCAATTAATTTTTATTATACTGTAGAAGAAAGAAGCACTGGAATTAAGATTTCATTTATTCTAATTTATATAATAATAGTAACTTTATTACTATTCATATCAATCACTATTGCTATTAGATTTTCATCTAGATTTTTTAGATCTATCAATAATCTGATATTAGCATCTACAGAAATTGGGCAAGGAAATTTAGATTCGAAAGTACCTGAAATTAAAACAGACAAGGATATGGAAATTTTGAATAAAAATTTTAATTCAATGATAAGCAGACTTAAAAATCAACAAGAAAAATTGATTATCAATGAAAGATATAAAGCTTGGGGTAATCTATCTAGAAAATTAGCTCATGAAATTAAAAATCCCCTAACTCCAATTCAATTAACCATCGATAGAATAAAGGATAAATATACAAATAAAATTTCAAATGAGGATCAAGCTCATTTTAAAGAAAATTTAAAAATTATTAATAATCAAATTAAACAAATCGAAAATCTTGTGAATGAATTTTCTGATTTCGCAAGAATGCCAAAACCAATTTTTAAGGAAAATGATTTAAATAAACTATTAAAAGAAAATATTAGATTACTTTCTGAGATAGATAGCTCTATAAAATTAGAGCTTACATCTAAAAAGAATCAAATTATTCTAGAATGTGATAGAGAACAAATAAATAGGGTATTTTTTAATTTAATTAAAAATTCTATAGAGAGTATTCAGCAAAAATCAGATAAAAACCCTTATTTTAATAAGAAAATATCAATTGAAATTTTAGATAATAATGACCATATTCGAATTATTCTCATAGATAATGGTATTGGATTTAATAGCTTAAATAATAGGATTGATGAAATTTTTACACCATATTTTACTACTAAAAAAAATGGAACAGGATTAGGTTTATCAATTGTAAATAAAATCATAAATGATCATGGAGGCGAAATTAATTTTTACCCTATAAATGATGGTGCAAAGATAGAAATTGATTTTAATAAAAGATGGCAATAGAAATTTTAATAGTTGATGATAACGCTGACATAAGAAATATTCTTAATGAATTAATACTAGATGCAGGTTATAAAACTAGAGTTGCAGCGAATTATAATCAGGCGCTCTCAGAAATAGATAAAAAAATACCAGATGTTGCAATTTTAGATGTCAAATTAGACAAAGGTGATAATGATGGTATTGAATTATTGTCTCATATTAAATCAAAAAATAATGACGTTCCAGTAATTATAATTACTGGTCACGCTAATGTTGAACTTGCAGTAAGTGCACTTAAACATGGAGCCTTTGAATTTATTGAAAAACCTTTTGATAAAACAAGACTGTTAAATTTTATTAAAAGAGCTGTTGAAAATTTGAATTTAAAATCACAAAATAAAGAATATGAAACAAAATTATTCTATTCTTATGATTTAGTTGGTGATAGTAAAAATATATCCTCTATAAGAGACCAAATTGAAAAAATTTCAATTACAGAAAGTCGTATTTTAATTAATGGACCATCTGGTTCTGGAAAAGAATTAATTGCAAGAAAAATTCATAAAAAATCTAAGAGAAATAATAAACCTTTTATTATATTAAATGGTGCTTTACTTGACTCAAATAAATATGAATTAGAGTTGTTTGGAGAGGAAAAGGATAATGGTTCCATATCTTACGGTGCTCTTGAAAAAGCTAATGAAGGAACTTTACTAATTGATCAAGTTTCAGAAATACCATTAGCAATACAATCAAAAATTTTAAGAGTTTTAACCGACCAAAAGTTTAAAAGATTAAATGGAAGTGGTGACATAAATGTAGATGTTAGAATTATCTGTTCATCAAGTAAAGATTTAAAAGAAGAAATAAAAATAGGTAATTTTAGAGAAGATCTTTACCATCGTTTAAATGTATTTGAAATAAACGTAAAACCTTTGAATGAAAGAATTTCGGATATACCACTGTTAATAGATTATTTCTCTGGTTTAATATCTGAAAGTTACAGTATTAGTAAGCTCGATATTGATTGTGATAATAGCTATATTTTAAACCATAATTGGAAAGGAAACGTAAGAGAGTTAAGAAACTTGATTGAGAGAATAGCTATTTTACAACCAGATACTAAAGATAAAGTGTCAAATATTGTTAAAGAATCGTTAAAAAATGATAGTTACGTTGAAAAAGTAAATGAAAATACTCTTTCAGTACCATTAAAAGAGGCTAGAGAAAAATTTGAAAAAGAGTATTTAACAATGCAATTAAAAAAATTTAATGGAAATATATCTAAAACAGCAAATTTTGTAGGAATGGAAAGAAGTGCTCTTCATAGGAAGCTAAAAGGCTTAGGAATAAAAGAGTTTAATTAAATGAATATTATTATTTGTGGTGCAGGTAGAGTAGGCTTTACCATAGCAAAACTGTTAAGTGACCAGGGCCACTCTATAACTGTCATTGATCAATCTAGTGAAGATATTCAAAAAATTAATGATAGTTTGGATGTTAAAGCTATAGTTGGAAAAGCAACATATCCTTCAATTCTTGAAAAAGCTAATGCACCAGAAACAGATATGATAATTGCTGTAACTAGAAATGATGAAATTAACATGTTAATTTGTCAAATAGCTTATTCTATTTTTAATATACCTAAAAAAATTGCAAGAATAAGATCACAGGATTATTTAAATCCTAAATTTACAAGAGTCTATAATAAAGAAAATTTACCTATTGACGTTATAATCTCACCAGAAATTGAAATTGCAAAATCTATTCAAAGAAAATTAGAGGCTCCGGGAGCTTTAGATAGTGTTCCTTTTACCGACAATAAAATTAGGTTACTTGAAATTCTAATTAGAAAAAATTGTGAGTCAATTAATATTAAATTTAATGAATTAACAAAAAAATACCCAAAATTAGATGCTAATATAATAGCAATTAATCGAGATGAAAAATTCTTCATACCCAAAAAGACAGATGCTGTTAAGGAAAATGATAAAATTTATGTAATCATTAATTCTTCACAGATGGGTGAGACATTACAAGCTTTTGGTCATAATGAAAGAATATCAAAAAAAATTTTAATAATTGGTGGTGGAAACATTGGTTTTAACTTGGCAAAAAATATAGAGGAAACTTTAGATACTGTTAGAGTAAAAATAGTTGAAAAAAATAAAGAACGTGCTGAATATTTAGCAAGTCAACTTAATGATACAATTGTTATTAATGGAGATGGTCTAGATGAGGAGGTTTTAGTGGAAGCCAATATGGAAGAGGCAGAAACCGTTTTAGCTTTGACCAATGATGATGAAGATAATTTAATGGTGAGTGTTTTAGTAGAAAAATTTACCAAAGATCAAAAGGATATAGAGGAAAAAAGAACTATGGCTCTTATTAATAAACCTAACTATTCATTATTACAAACCTCCTTAAAGATTGACGATTTGATTGATCCAAGAATGAGTACAGTTTCAAGTATTTTGAAACATGTACATAAAGGAACTATTGAAAATGCTTATACAGTATCAAATGGTGAATTTGAAATAATTGAAGCAGAGGTTATTGAGACGTCTGAACTAATTAATAAAGAATTAAAAAATTCAAATCTTCCAGATGAATTAAGAATTGGTGCTATATTAAGAGATGACAAAGTTATTATTCCTAGATCAGATTTTATTTTTAAAAAGGATGATAGAGTTGTTTTTATTGTTAAAAAAGACACGATCCCTTTTGTAGAAAATATTTTCAGGTTAAGTTCAGTTTAATTACATGATAAAATTACAGGTTAAATACCTTAGCTTCTTTTTTGCAGTAATTTCTTTATTATCTTTTTTTAATATAATTTATTCTTATTACTTAAATTTTTATTTAAATTTAAACACTTATTATTACTGCTTAATTGCTTCTATTTTTCTTTCAGTGTTATTGTTTAAATTTAAATCTAGTGAAAAAAAATTTTCCATTTTCGACAAGATACTAACAGTTTTTTTTGGGTATTTGCTTATACCTGTTATTCTATCAATACCTTTTTATTTTAGTATTTATAATTTAACTTTTTTAAATTCCTATTTTGAGGCAATTTCTGGTTTTACATCTACCGGATTTACTATTTTTGATAACATTAAACATATAGACCAAAGTATTATTTTGTGGAGATCCTCTACTCAATGGATAGGTGGTTTGTATTTTCTTTTTTCGATTATATTCTTGATAGACATATACGACGAAAGTTTTAAAAAATCTTTAACTAACTATCTTTCATTTGATAGTGTTGAAATTTTTAAACAAGCTATTAAAATTTTCTTACTATATTCTTTACTAACATTAATTATTTTTCTAGTTTTAAACATATTTTCCGTGCGATCTTTCAATTCATTAAATTTAGCATTTAGTTTAATATCATCAGGTGGATTTTTACCCGATAACGATCTCACAAATATCATTAAAAATAACTCACAAATTATAATTTTATCTGTGCTGATGTTATTTTCCTTTTTTAGTATCTTTTTTAGTTATAATTTAGTTTTTTTGAGAAATAGAAACATTAACTTTTTTTATGAAGATCTTCACTTAATTGTATATCTGACAATAATTGTGCTAATATTTCTTTTATTTTTTAGTTTTAACAAAGAATTTTCTGTAAATTTTTTGGCAATTGTGAGTAGTATGTCAAATATTGGATTCTCAATTAAAACTGATCAAACAAACATGAGTTTAGTTTTTTTGATTTTAGTAATAATTGGTGGATCTTTTTTTTCTACAAGTTCTGGTTTAAGATTCGTAAAAATTTATTCTCTATTTAAATATTCAATTAATCAAATCTTATCGTTTAGCAAACCTAAGAACGTCTTTATGAATAAATTAATATTTACTAATATTAATTTTAATTTTAACGAGATTAACAAATATTTTTTGACGATAATTATTTTTATTATGTCGCTATTTATATTCACTTCTATACTTAGTATCAGTGGAATAAGTTTTGAAAATTCTTTTAAATTATCAATTTTAACTTTAATGAATACTGTGAATTCATCTATATATGGATTGACAGATTTCAATTTTAATAATTTACATTTTTTAACAAAATATTGTTTTATTTTATTTATGATTATCGGTAGAATTGAATTATTAACAATTTTACTAATTTTAAAAAAATTTTTATTTAAAAATTAATATATAATTGATATGTATCGGTTATATTTTTGCGCCCTTAGCTCAGCTGGATAGAGCATCGGTTTTCTAAACCGAGGGTCGTAGGTTCGAATCCTTCAGGGCGCGCCAATATTCACATTTTTTTAATATTTTTTCTTAATAATTTACTTGACTTAATTTTTTTAAAATAACTTTTCTCCAAAACTTTTTCTTGAAGAGCGTTTTTTTACATGGTTAAATTAAAGATATTCAAAACAATGTTTTGAATTATTTGTTAACAAATAAATAATAACAGAAGGAAGAATAATGTTTAAATACTTAAAACAATTAACTTCTTTAGTCGCTATGGTAGCTGTGTTGTTTACTTTTACAACAGAGTCTATAGCTGCTAAAAAATCTAAAACGCTTAAAAACACTCAAAAAAAGGGTTTTGTAAGATGTGGAGTATCTCAGGGTCTTCCAGGATTTTCTAACGCTGATGCTGCGGGAAATTGGACTGGTGTTGACGTTGATGTATGTAGAGCAGTAGCTGCTGCAGTGTTAGGTGATGCAAACAAAGTTAAGTTTACACCACTAAGTGCTAAAGAAAGATTTACAGCTCTTACATCTGGTGAGATTGATATCTTATCAAGAAACACAACTTGGACACTTTCTAGAGATGCTGATATCGGACTTACTTTCGTAGGTGTAAACTTTTACGATGGTCAAGGTTTCATGGTAAGAAAAAGTTCAGGTATTACTTCAACAGGACAATTCAAAGATGGTATCTCAGCTTGTACTAACATTGGTACAACAACTGAGTTAAATATGAGAGACTTCTTTAATTCTAAAGGAATCAAGTATGAACCAGTAGCATTTGAAAAAGCTGATGAAGTCGTAGCTGCTTACGATGCAGGTAGATGTGATACTTACACTACTGATAAATCTGGTTTAGCTGCTCAAAGAACAAAAATGAAGAACCCTGATGAACACATTGTTTTACCAGAAACTATTTCTAAAGAACCTTTAGGACCAGTTGTAAGACAAGGTGATTCAGTTTGGGAAGATATCGTAAGATGGTCTTTGAACACAATGATCGAAGCTGAAGAATATGGAATTACTTCAGCAAATGCAGACATGATGAAAACTTCTGACAATCCAGCAATCAAAAGATTAGTTGGAGCTGAAGGTGAATTAGGTGCTGCTTTTGGTCTAGACAATGACTGGAGCTTAAGAATTATCAAGCAAGTTGGTAATTACGGTGAAAGCTATAAGAGAAATATTGCTGACACTGGAATTTTACCAGACAGAGGTCCAAACCAATTATGGACAAAGGGCGGAATACTTTACGTTCCACCTGCAAGATAATTTCAGTTTAAAATACTTAAAAAGGGCTAGATTTTTCTAGCCCTTTTTTTATAAATTCATATATTATCACATTTGTGAATCTGAAACTTAAAGACATTGTTCCCCAATTAATCACAGTCATAGCTGTGGTCTTAATTTTTGGTTTTTTTACTTACAACGCTCAAATCAATATGGAAAACAGAGGTATTGATTTTGGATATGGTTTCTTATCACAAGAGTCCTCTTTTGATGTTCAATTTTCTTTAATTGAATATGATGGGTCTCACTCTTATTTCAGAGCTTATTTAGTTGGGTTATTAAACACAATACTTGTTTCAGTTATAGGTATAATTATTGCTACAATTTTAGGTGTAATAGTCGGTGTCGCGAGATTATCTCCTAACTATTTAATAAATAAATTTGCAGCTTTCTATGTTGAATTTTTTAGAAATATTCCATTACTACTTCAGATTTTCTTTTGGTATTTTGCGGCTTTAAGAGCCTTACCACTTCCACAAGATGCAGAAGCAATTTTTGGAGTTTTTTTCTTAACTATTAAAGGATTATATGTTCCTGCTTTTATTTGGCAAAATTTTAGTATTTTCTTTTATTCGCTTGTTGCAGCAGTAATAGCTATTATTGTAATACGGATTCACGCCAAAAAAGTTCAAGAAAATCAAGGTAAACAAATTCCAGTTTTTTTTATTTCATTAGGATTAATCTTTATTCTTCCTCTCCTTAGTTTTTTGATAGGAGGAGTAAAACTTTCATTTGAAGTTCCTGTTCTTAAACAATTAGCAACAACATCTTTTATATATGAAGGAGGAGTAAGTTTACCTCCAGAACTTATTGCTTTAACGCTATCCTTGTCTTTGTATACAGCAACATTTATTGCAGAATGTGTAAGAGCTGGAATTCAAGGAGTTGGAAAAGGTCAAAAGGAGGCGGCAGCATCAATAGGCTTAACACCTAATCAGGTGTTAAAATTAGTAATTATGCCCCAGGCTTTAAGAATAATCATTCCACCAACAACCAATCAATACCTTAATTTAACAAAAAATTCTTCTCTTGCAGCAGCAATAGCTTATCCAGATCTAGTCTTAGTTTTTGCTGGAACTGCATTAATGCAAACTGGTAAAGCCATCGAAATAGTCTCTATAACAATGTTTACTTACTTAACTCTAAGTATATCGATTTCAATTTTAATGAATTGGTACAATAAAAGAATAGCAATACAGGAAAAATAATGTCCAAAATAAATTTCTTAAAACCTGATAGAGCAAATTTAAATACCTTTTTATACGCAGGTTCTTTTTTATTTTTGATAAGCTTCTTGGATGTTTTTTTTAATTCTTTTTTTAATTTAAATTTAACAGGTTTTTTACCTAATTTTTTAAGTTTCGTATTACCCTTAGTATTAGGTTTTATAGGTCTATATTTTATTAGAATTGAATATAGTGGTATCAAAAGATTAGATTTATTAAATAAACATATAAACACCAATAATTTTAATGCTGTACTCTCGTTATTAATAATATTTGTAATTATAAAATCTATTCCCCCGATACTTAGTTGGTTTGTTGTAGATGCTAGTTTTGCAGGTGACTCAAAAGATGTTTGCACAGGAACTGGTGCTTGTTGGACTTATATAAAAGTCTGGATGAGAAGATTTATGTATGGAATGTATCCAAATGCAGAACAATGGAGAATAAATTTATCATTTATTTCTTTAGTGTTACTCGGTTCTGTTGGTTATTTTGCCACTGATAAATTTAAGAAATATTTAACACTCTATTATGTAGTGATTTATCCTTTGATTGCTTTCCTATTTATCTTTTTCTTTATTTCAGGTGGTCCTGTTTTTTTTGATTTTTCATATGGAATAATAGCTGCAATTTTATCAATCATAATTGGATTTTTTATTCCAGGTAGATTTAAGTTTTACTATTTTTTAATAGTTCCTTTAGCACTTTATATTATTTTAAAATATTTCCTTTTTTTCGAGGAATATATCGAATTAGGTAAATTGGAAGGTCTAAATTGGGTTGAAACTGGCGCGTGGGGTGGTTTATCGCTTACATTTATTATTTCGTTTTTCTGTTTAATCTTCTGTTTTCCGATTGGTATGGCTTTCGCTCTTGGTAGAAGATCAGGTTTTCCATTGATTAGATATATTTCGGTTGGTTTCATAGAATTTTGGAGAGGTGTTCCGTTAATTACAGTTTTATTTATGTCAGCTGTTATGTTTCCGATGTTTTTACCAGAAGACTTTTTTATTGATAAATTAGTAAGAGCAATTATTGCTATTTCTTTGTTTGAGGCAGCATATGTTGCTGAAGTTATTCGAGGCGGATTGCAGGCTTTACCAAGAGGACAATATGAGGCAGCCAAATCCTTAGGAATGGGTTATTGGAAAATGCATATTTTTGTAATTTTACCTCAGGCTTTGAAGTTAGTTATACCTGGAATTGCTAATACATTCTTAGCATTAGTTAAAGATACTCCATTAATATTTGTAGTTGGTCTTTTAGAAATTGTTGGAATGCTGAATTTAGCTAAGACAAATCCAGAATGGTTAGGTTTTGCAATGGAAGGATATGTGTTTGCAGCGATAATTTTCTGGATTATTTGTTATGCAATGAGTAAATATAGTTATAATCTCGAGCAAAAATATAAAACTGATATATAAAATTTATGTCTGAAAATATTATTCAAATAAACAATATGAACAAGTGGTTTGGAGATTTCCAAGTATTAAAATCAATAAATTTGGAAGTAAAGCCAAAACAGAAAATTGTAGTTTGTGGCCCTTCAGGCTCTGGTAAATCAACTTTGATTAGATGTATTAATAGACTAGAGGAACATCAAGAGGGTAATATAATTGTTGATGGAACAGAATTAACAGAGGATACAAAAAATATTGAACAAATTAGAGCAGAAGTTGGAATGGTTTTTCAACAATTTAATTTGTTTCCACATTTATCAATTTTAGATAACTGCACACTTGCACCAATTTGGGTAAAAAAAATGCCAAAAAAAGAAGCTGAAGAATTAGCTTTAAAACATCTAGAAAGAGTTCAAATTTTAGATCAGGCACAAAAATATCCTGGACAATTATCCGGTGGTCAACAACAAAGGGCTGCCATTGCTAGAGCTCTTTGTATGGAGCCTAAAATAATGCTCTTTGATGAACCAACTTCAGCTTTAGATCCTGAAATGATTAAAGAAGTATTAGATGTTATGGTTAATTTAGCAAAACAAGGTATGACAATGATAGTTGTTACTCATGAAATGGGTTTTGCAAAAGAAGTGGCTGACCAAATGATATTTATGGACGAAGGTATGATAGTTGAAAAAGCAGATACCAAAGAGTTTTTTGCAAATCCAAAGAGTGATAGAACAAAACTTTTTTTAAGCCAGATACTATAGAACGTTACTTTTGCAAGAAATATTTCTCTATTTCAGCCCTAAGTAATGCTTGACAGATATTTAAAATCCACCATTTTTCAGCTAAATAAAAAAAAAATATTGGTTGCAGTAGGTTCTAAAAACTTGTTGAATTATGTTTTATAAATATATTAAGAGGGGTCTTAATGGAAGATAATTTTAATAAGCATTTGGGCAATAAGC
>CACIHQ010000017.1 GCA_902586495.1 uncultured Pelagibacteraceae bacterium | reverse complement strand
CATTAATATTAAGAATAATACGAGTGAAAAACTTCCCCAACTATCAAATTGAGCGTTAACATAACCTGTTCCAGTTAATATCGAAATCACATTAAATAACACAGCAATAAATTCAAATTTAATTGAATCATTAAAAATAAGATAAATTGACAAAATTACTATTGAAAAAAAGATTATTTTTAAAAATGTTTTGATTTGTATATCTTTGAAAAAAATTTCTCTATCACCATTTAAAAATTTTATGTAGGAAATAAAAGGAATACTTCCTAATAATATGAAAATTATTGCTGAGCTTTCGATAAACCTACTGTTAAAGAAACCTAACGACTCATTATAGTTTGAAAATCCCCCGGTAGCTATTGTAGTCATAGAGTGTGTTATACTATCGAAGAAATTCATCCCGAAGATTTTGTAAGACGTTGCACAAAATATTGTTAGTGCTGTGTAAATTAGTATTAATCTTAATGCTACTTCTTTTGATTTGGGTAGAATTTTTTCAGATGAGTCATTATTTGAAATTTTAAAAAGTTGCATACCACCAACATTCATAATTGGCATTAATGTGATTGCCATTACTATGATACCAATACCACCCAACCACTGGAGTAACGCTCTCCATAATAAAATACTTCTTGGCATATCCTCAAGATTAGAAATAATAGTAGAGCCTGTAGTAGTAATACCAGACATGCTCTCAAAAAAAGCGTTTGTAAATGAAAAATTTATACTTGAAAATAAAAAGGGAAGTGAACTAAATATAGCAATACTTAACCAAGACAAAGCAGTTAATAAAAAAGCCTGCTGAAGATTTAATTTTTTATTGTGATCTAGGTTTGATAGAAAAAATAAAGTTCCAAAAATAATTGTTACTATTGAAGCACCAAAAAAGGAGGAATCAATTTCATTATATAAAAATTGTACACCAACTGGAATGAACATAAATATTCCGAGTATTATTTGCAGAATTCCAAGTGTGAAAAAAACAGTTTTATAATTAGACATTTTGAAAGAACATTATTTTATGGTAAATAAATTTCAACTCTATAAGAATTAAGTTGTTCGTAATTTAGAGAATTTATTAAGTTTATTTATGATAAAAAAAGAAAATTTAGACAAAACAAGTGCATGGCCTTTCGTTGAGGCAAAAAAAATGCTTCGAGAAAGAAAGTCCATAGTAGAAAAAAAAGGTAAAATTACTCTACAAACAGGTTACGGCCCTAGTGGACTTCCTCACATAGGAACTTTTGGTGAAGTTGCTAGAACCTCAATGATTGTTAATGCCTTGAAACATCTTACCGATCTTCCTACAGAAATTATTACTTTTTCTGATGATATGGATGGACTTAGAAAAGTTCCAGACAATGTACCAAACAAAGACTTGCTTGAAGAAAACTTACATAAACCACTAACTAAAGTTCCAGACCCGTTTAAAAAGTTTGATAGCTTTGGAGAACATAATAATCAAATGCTTAAAAATTTTCTAGATAGTTTTAACTTTAAGTATAGTTTTAAAAGTTCAACAAAACTCTACAAGTCAGGTTTTTTTAATTCATCACTTCAAGAAATTTTAAAAAATTACGATGGAATTATGAATATTATATTGCCAACATTGGGAAAGGAGCGTCAGAAAACATATTGTCCTTTTTTACCTATTTGTCCTGATACAGGTCATGTTTTAGAAATTCCAATGAAAGAAATAAATAAAGAAAAATCGATAATAATTTTTGATAATAATGGGAAAGATTTAGAGATGAGTATTCTAGATGGTAATTGTAAGCTTCAATGGAAAGTTGATTGGGCGATGAGATGGTATGCTTTAGATGTAGATTTTGAAATGTATGGAAAAGATCTTATTGAGAGCGCAATTTTATCCTCAAAAATAATAAAACTAATAGGAAAAACAAACCCATCTGGATTTGCTTATGAATTATTTTTGGATGAAAAAGGAGAGAAAATTTCTAAATCAAAGGGAAATGGAATTACGATTGATCAATGGCTAAAATATGCTTCACCAGAAAGTCTTTCTTTATATATGTATCAAAATCCCAAAAGGGCTAAAAAACTTTATAAAGAAATTGTTTCAAAAACTGTTGATGAATATCTAGAATTATTAGATAAGTCGAAAAATCAAGATGATTTCAAGTTGTTAATGAATCCTGTATGGCATGTACATGATAGTAAAATTCCTGAGGAAAAAATGATAATGTCCTTTTCAATGCTTTTAAATCTTGTTGAAACAAGTAATGCTGACAGTAAAGAGCTTCTATGGAAATTTGTAAAGAAATATAAAAAAGATATTGAAGAAAAAGATTATCCGATTTTTAATGATTTAGTAGGATATGCAATTAAATATTTTAACGATGTCATAAAAAAACAAAAAAAATATAGAATACCCAATAATGATGAAAAAATTGCACTTAAGGCTTTAGTTAGTACATTAGATAATTGTAATGATGAAATGTCACCAGAGGATATCCAAACATTAATTTATTCAACTGGTAAAGAAAATGGATACTCAAAAAATTTAAGAGACTGGTTTAAATTAATTTATGAGGTTGTTTTCGGTGACCAAAATGGACCACGAATGGGATTTTTTATAAGTTTTTTTGGTGTTCAAGAAACAAAAGATCTTATACAAAAAAGAGTAAAATGATGTTTTCAAATTTAAGATCTTTGATTTTTAAATTAGATCCAGAGACAGCCCATAATTTGGCTATAAAATCATTAAAATTGAATTTTGTTCCAAATATTTTAGATCGTGAAAAAAATAATCCCTTATTTGAAACAAAATTATTTAATAAAAAATTAGAAAATCCTATTGGTATGGCAGCAGGTTTTGACAAAAATGCTGAAGTATATAATTCATTATTTAAATTGGGGTTCGGATTTGTAGAGGTGGGCACCATAACTCCTTTAAAGCAATACGGAAATCCTAAACCAAGAGTATTTAGATTAGAAGAGGATGAGGCATTAATAAATAGACTTGGCTTTAATAACTCTGGTGCAGAAAATATAGTCCATAGAATTGAATCTAATAAACAAATTGGTTTACTAGGTATAAATATTGGGCCAAATAAAGATTCTGAAAATAGACTTGAGGACTATTTAAAATGTCTTAAACTCTTCCATAATGTTGCTGATTATATTACTATAAATATTTCTTCACCAAATACTGAAGATCTTCGAAATTTTCAAGATCAATCAAAATTAGATGAATTGTTAAAAGAAATAAAGAATGAAAAAAAAGAATTAAATTCAACAGTTCCATTAGCAGTAAAAGTTTCTCCTGATATAGGAGATAAAGAAATTAATAACATTTCAGATGTATTATTAAATAATAACATCGAGGTTGTTATTATTTCAAATACTTCAGACTCGACTAGGGATAGTTTAAATAATATACAAAAGCATCAAAAAGGGGGTCTATCTGGAAAACCAATTGAGGAAAAATCTAATAATTTAATTAATAAATTTTACAAAATTCTTAATGGAAGAATTAAAATTATAGGTGTTGGTGGAGTTGATTCAGGAAAAAGCGCTTATGAAAAATTTTTAGTGGGTGCCAATTATGTTCAACTTTACACAGGAATGGTTTATAGGGGGCCTAATATTGTAAATTTAATTAAAAAAGAGCTTAAAGAATTGCTGATAAAAGACGGTGTTAAGAATTTTTCAGAAATTATAGGAAAAAAATAAGACTCAAATTTTATAAACTTGACGCGAGCATTTTCTAATCTTATATAGTCGGTTTATTATGTCGAAAAAATGTGAACTTACTGGAAAAATTCCAATGAAAGGTCATAATGTTAGTCACGCTAACAATAAGACAAAAAGAAGATTTTTACCAAATTTAAAAAAAGTTAAGTTCACCAGTGAACTTTTAAAAAGAAGTTTAAAATTAACAGTCAGCAATGCTGGAGTAAGATCAGTTGACAAGAAAGGTAGCTTTGACGAATTTTTAAAGACTGTAAAAAATAAAGATTTATCACCAAGATTAAAAAAATTAAAAAAAAACCTTTTAATTAAATCACCATTTCAAAAAAAAATAATCCAATCTAAGAACGCCTAATGAATAAATTATTTTTGTTACTCTCATTGATTATGGGAGTTGTAGTTTTAGCCTCAAACTACTTAGTTCAGTTCCCAATTAAATATTATGGTTTAGAAGAGCTATTAACTTACGGTGCTTTTAGTTATCCCATTGCCTTTTTAATCACAGACTTGGCCAATAGATCTTTTGGAAAAATTGTGGCTAGAAAGATTGTATATATTGGTTTTACCATAGGAATTTTGTTTACATTAATATTCTCAACAAATTTTAATGATCTCATTTCAATAAGAATTGCAATAGGATCAGGGACGGCATTTATAATCGCCCAACTTTTAGACGTTCAAATTTTTGATCAGTTGAGAAAAAGAAAATGGTACATAGCTCCTTTAACATCGTCTTTAATTGGCTCAACAGTAGATACCTTTCTTTTCTTCTCGATATCATTTTATGGAACAGGAATACCTTGGACCACTCTTTCATTAGGAGATTTAGCAGTTAAAATTTTTGTTGCCTTAGTTATGCTTATACCTTTTAGACTACTATTAGGTACATTAAAAGCAGCCTAACTAAATTTTAGGCTCTTGTTGGGTCATGCAGTGAATAGCACCAAATCCCCATATCAATTTACTGCAATCAATTGTTTGAACTTTCTTTTTTCTAAAAAAGTCTTTGAATATTTTAATGGCGATAATATCTTCTTTAACTTTAAATATTGGAAGTAGTACTTTGTTATTACAAATATAAAAATTCATATAACTCGCAGGAACTCTTGTGTTCTTTATATAGATGGGTGATGGCATAGGTACCTTAATGATTTTAAATTTTTTTCCTTTCTCATTTTTACTTTTTTTTAAAATTTTTAAATTTTCAATTAAGTTTTTGTAGTTTTTATCTTTCGTATTAGTCTCAATCGCGGTCATAATTGTATTTCTAGAGACAAATCTCGTTATGTCATCAACATGTCCGTGTGTATCATCACCTGCAATCCCTTTTTTAAGCCATATAAAGTTTTTTATATTCAAATATCTTCTAAATAGTTCCTCGTAATCTTTTTTGACAAAATTTTTATTTCTTTCCTGAGTTTTACTCAATAAACACTCCTCAGTTAATAGAATTGATCCTGAGCCATTTATGTCAAATGCACCTCCTTCCATTATTATTTTTTTAGTTTTTCCATTCTTTTTAATCATTGGATCAATCTTTTCCAAATTAGAAATTTTACTGATATTTTCATTGATTTTATCGTCATTTTTATAATTAGTATATTTTGACCATCCATTAAAACCAAAATTTAAAATCAATTTTTTATTATCTTTTCTATTTATTATAAATATTGGCCCGGAGTCTCTTAACCATATTCTATCAGTTTTAATATTATGAAATTTGATATTTGTGATTTTATTAGAATTTATTAGCTTTTTAATATTTGTTATTTTTTTGTTAACGATCAAATTAACTTTAAGACTTTTTGAAATAATAAATATGATTTCTAAAATTACTTTAGGAATAAATTTATATAAACCTGGCCAATCGTTTTTATTATATGGCCAAGCAATCCAAACTGATTTTTGAGGTTCCCATTCAGCAGGCATTCTGAATTTTTTAAGCTCCTCACTCATCTACAGGATTTTTTAGTATGTCTTTATAAAAGTCGATTCTTCTATCTCTTAAAAAGGGCCAGTGTTCTCTAGTGGTATCAATTTTTTTGTAATCTATTTCACGGATTAATATTTCCTCTTTTTTATTACCTAGTTCTCCAATTATTTCTCCACTTGGATCAATTATCATTGAGTTTCCCCAAAAATCTATTTTTTTATTTCCTTTTTTTTCAACACCAACTCTGTTTACTGCAACCACGTAAGTGCCGTTTGCAATTGCGTGAGATTTTTGCATTGTTATCCAAGAGTTTAATTGAGTTTTTCCAAATTCTCTTTTTTCTTTAGGATGCCAACCAATGGCAGTAGGGTAAAAAATTATTTGAGCACCTTTTAGTGCAGTCAACCTTGCTGCTTCAGGAAACCACTGATCCCAACATATCAAAGGTCCAATTTTACCGAACTTAGTTTTTACAGATTTAAAACCTAAATCGCCGGGAGTGAAATAAAATTTCTCATAATAACCAGGATCATCTGGTATATGCATTTTTCTATATTTAGATAATATTTTACCTTTTTCACTAATAACGATACTAGTATTATGATAAAAACCGTACGTTTTTTTCTCAAATAATGAAATCATTAATACTATTTGTAATTCTTTTGCTAACTCACAAAATATTTTTGTAGTTTTACCTGGTATTTTTTCTGCTAGCTTAAAATTAGAATGACTTTCTGTTTGACAAAAATAACTTGATAAAAACAGTTCCGGCATACAAATTATCTTAGCTTTTTTTGATGCTGCTTTCTTTATGCTTTTTATAGCTGAAATTAAATTTTTTTTAAAATTATCTGAAATTTTACTTTGAATAATTCCAATCTTTACTTTTTTGATCATCAATCAGAATATTCTGGAAAAGTTTTTTCTATCTCTGTTTTTCCACTCACCTGTGTGATAAGCATCACTTGCAATCAACGGTAAAACAGATGTTGCTTCAGCAAAAACCATTTGCTCTTTAGTTGTGTCGACTTTACCCCATGAACTTGCTTCTTTAAGTGTTGAGCTGCTACAAGCACCATCTCTTGAATCTGCAACTGTAATTTGCACAGCATATTTGTGCATATCTACATTTTTACCTAAAAGTTCAGCACATATAACAGTATCCTGAATAAAATTTTTTGGAACTCCACCGCCAACCATAAACAATCCAGAACCTTTAGATTTAATCTTTATTTCAGTTAATTCTCTAAATTCTTTAATAGAGTCTATTGTGATGTGATTATTGGGATTTCTCTCTTGATGCATTACTAGGCCAAAACCTGCACTGGAGTCTGTAAATGCCGGACAGAATATTGGAACATTATTATCATATGCTGTTTCTATTAAAGAACCCTTCTTCTTTGCATTTGATTTTAAATATTTTCCAATTTCTTTTATAAACTCTCTTGATGTATAAGCTTTAGGTTGTAACGTGTCAGCTATTTCACCTATTATTTTATCGCACATTTGAAGTTCTTCTTCATCAATGTAAGTATCATAAATCCTATCTATGTAGTTATTTCTTAATTCATTATCATTCTGGTACTGAGAACCCTGATAATGTTTAAATCCAAGCGCCTCAAAAAAATCCATATCAATTATTGATGCACCGGTTGCTACAATTGTATCGACCATATTATACTTCACCATATCTCGGTAAATATGCATACATCCAGCTGCAGAAGTAGATCCAGCTAAGGTTAGAAATATTGTGCAATCCTTATCTTTCAACATCTCATTAAATATCCCAGATGCATTTGCTGTTTCTCTTGAAACAAAAGACATTTTTTGCATGGAAGAAATTATTTTTCTAGAGTCAAATGAGGTAATATCTATATGTTCAACTGGGCTTTTAAGAAAATCTTTTTTGCTATTATGGCCGAGTTTTTTTTTTTCAGACATTAAGCAACTAATGTGGCTTTATTAGCGTCTTTCTCATATAGACTCATTATTGGATTATCTTCAACTTCGTAAATTTCATCCGAGAAGAATCCATTAAATTCCGTCCTAAATGTAAGACCATATGCACCAAGCTGACCAAGCTCAATATAATCATTTTCTTTAATATTATTGGGTAAAACAAAAGGACCTTTCATGTAATCCATACTGTCACAAGTTGGACCATAAAAATCAAAAGCTGTTAGCTTTTTAGAAATTATTTTATTAGAACTTTCTTTAATTAATTTTGATGGGAAAACTATATTTGGTGTCCCAGCATCAAAAAGAGTACCATAAGTACCATCGTTAATATAAAGTTTTTGTTTTTTTCTTAAGTTGACTCTAACAATTGTTGATCCACTTTCAGCAACTAATGCTCTTCCTGGTTCACATATGATTATAGGTAAATTATTTAATTTTAAGTTATCTAAACTTAATTTTATTTCTTGAAAATAATTATCTAATGATTGTGGAACCAAATCTGGGTATATGGTTGGAAATCCTCCACCAACATTTATATAATCTGGTATAATTTTTGTTTTTTTGATTATATTACCTATTTCAGCAATTCCTTTTGTATAAGAAATTGGATGCATACACTGTGATCCAACATGGAAGCTTAAGCCAATTTTATTTGCATATTGTTTTGCAAGTCTTAATAATCCACTAGCCTCATTGTTCATGGCTCCAAATTTTTTAGATAAGTCTATTTCCGCGTGTTCATTTGATACTGCAACTCTTACAAAAATTTCAAGATCTTTAGCATTGTTAGTACTTTCAATTATCTTTATTAATTCATCTTTAGTATCTAGTGCGAATGTTTTTACACCATACTTAAAATATGCTTCTTGTATATCTTCACGACTTTTCACTGTGTGCATAAAGGAACATTTTGCACTCTGACTAAATTCTCTTACAGATTCTATTTCTGGTATTGAGGCAACATCAAATTCATTGACACCACTTTTTATAAGAGTTTTTATGACTTCTGGATGAGGATTTGTTTTAACGGCATATAAAATTTTTCCAGGAAATTTTCTTTGAAAAAAGTTTGATGCAGAAAGAATTGATTTCTTCCTTATACAATAAACCGGTTTATCTGGTTTCAGTTGATTTACTAAATTTTCAACTGATGTAAATTTTTGCATTAAAATGCTCCCTAAAAAAAATTTAACAAAAAAAAAGTTTTTTTATTTAAAAAACTTTAATATTTCGAGCAATTAATTCAATAGGAGCGTAATGTAAAGAAAATAATAACCTATTGAATTGTGGGAAAAAAACACCATATAAGCTCTATGAAAATAGACGCTACACTGCAAAATTTAAGTGATTTTGAGAATAAATCACTATTAATAGTCGATGATGATAATCCTTTTAGAGAAAGATTAGCTAGGGCAATGGAAAAAAAAGGTTTTGAGGTAATTCAAGCTGAGAGTGTGCAAAAAGGGATAGAGTCTGTCAAATCAAAAAAACCAGGTTTTGCCGTAGTTGATCTGAGGTTGAATGACGGTAATGGATTAGAAGTAGTAAAAGAAATACAATCAAATAACTCTTCGAGCAGAATAATAATGTTAACAGGCTATGGAAATATTCCAACAGCTGTAGCAGCAATTAAAGAAGGTGCGATAGACTATTTGGCTAAGCCTGCTGATGCCGACGACGTCGAAAAAGCACTTCTAGCCGATCCGAATAAAAAAGCTGCTCCACCTGAAAATCCAATGTCAGCTGATAGAGTAAAATGGGAACATATTCATAGAGTTTTTGAATTATGTAACAGAAATGTCTCTGAAACAGCACGGAGATTAAAAATGCACAGAAGAACTTTGCAAAGAATTTTATCTAAAAGATCTCCTAAATAAATTTTCTAATCTTTATTAATTGTTTTGATAATACTGTGAGGATCAAAATTTTATAAATTTCTATCAGTAAAAACGGTTTTGCTCCAACTGCGAAAACATCATTAAAAGTTTTATCTAACCCCATATAGTTCCATAACCCCCCCAATCCAAGAATATAGATTATGCTTACAGAAAATAATAAATATAAAAAAACAATTATTGGATCTTTATTTTCGTTTATATGACCTGCAAAAAAAGCTGTGAAAATAAAACCAACCAAGTATCCTCCAGTGGGGCCTAAAAGATATCCAATCCCTCCACCTTTAGCAAAAACAGGTAACCCGAATGATCCTTCAATCAAATATAATATAACAGTTAGTGTTGCTAATTTATATCCAAGTATAATCCCAAGAAACATAACAACAAAAGTTTGCATCGTTGCAGGTACTAAAGTGAATGGAGTTTGTATTTTGGAAGATATAGCCAGTAAAGCTGTTCCAATTAATACAAAAATAGCTGATTTGATTATTTTTGAATAGCTGAAGGTGTTTTTAGTAAGTTCCATAAAATAATAATACTCTTATTTTTTTAATAATCTATATTAATTTAAAATGAGCAAGATTCAAAAAACAGATCACTTTTACTTAATAGATGGGTCTGGCTACATATTTAGAGCCTATTACGCTCTTCCACCATTAACAAGAAAAAGCGATGGCTTACCAACTGGAGCAGTAAGTGGCTTTTGCAGTATGCTGTTTAAACTTCTTGAAGATTCTAAGTCAAAAGAAAATTTACAAAAACCATCTCACTTTGCAGTTATTTTTGACTCAGCTAGAAAGACATTCAGAAATGAAATCTATAAAGATTATAAAGCCAATAGAGCGGAAGCACCCGACGATTTGGCACCTCAATTTGATTACATTAGAAAATCAGTTTTAGCATTTAATTTACCATCAGTTGAGTTGATTAATTATGAAGCAGATGATTTAATAGCAACCTACACAGATATGATTTTAAAAGTTGGAGCTAAAGTGACAATTGTTTCTTCAGATAAAGATTTGATGCAATTATATAAAAAAGGTGTCCGAATTTATGATCCAATGAAAAGTAAATTTATAAATGATGAAGATGTTAAAAAAAAATTTGGTGTTACAGCTAGTAAGGTGATAGATGTACAAGCATTAGCTGGAGACAGTAGCGATAACGTGCCTGGTGTACCAGGCATTGGAGTAAAAACTGCCGCAGAACTCATAAATAAATATGGAAATTTGGAAAACCTTTTAAAATCTGCAACTGAGATAAAACAAAATAAAAGAAGAGAAACTTTACTTGAAAATAAAGATAAAGCTATAATCAGTAAAAAATTAGTAACATTAAAAAATGACGCTCCAATTGAAAAAAATTTAGAGGAATTTCAATTGAAACAAATTAATAAAGAAAAGCTTTACAAATTTTTACGGGAAATGGAATTTAATAGATTACTTAGTTCAGCTATTTCAACTTATGGTGAGCCAAATTTTGAGGATAAAAAAAAAGATACCAAAATTATTGAAACTCAAGAAAAAATTTCAAATAAGAATTATTTTTTAATTAATGATATAAAAGAAATAGATGATTGGATTAAAGAAGCTGAGGAGGTTGGAGAGCTTGCTATTGACACTGAAACAAGTTCGTTAGATCCTCATCAAGCAGATTTGATAGGAATTTCTTTAAGTTCAAAAATCGGTAAAGCTTGTTATATACCTATTAATCATAATTCTAAAAAAAATATTAATAAGGACCTTGTTCTAAAAAAATTAAAACCTTTACTTGAAGATTCTAGTATTAAAAAAATTGGTCAAAATATAAAGTTCGATTTTATAGTTTTACTAAAGCAAGGCATAAAACTTAACTCAATGGAGGATACAATGCTTATGTCATATGTTCTCGATGCGGGAAAAAATAGGCATAATATGGATACACTATCTGAAATCCACTTAGGTCACAAAACAACAGCTTTTAAGGATTTGGTGGGAACTGGAAAAAAAGAAATAAACTTTAGTGAGGTCGATCTTGAAAAAGCAAAAAATTACGCTGCCGAAGATGCTGATATTACTTATAGACTTTATAAAAAATTTTATAAAAGTCTCAAAGATGAAAAAATGATTAATGTTTACGAACTTTTTGAAAAACCAATGATAACAATTCTTGCAAATATGGAGATTGAAGGAATTAAAATAGATAATAAGTTTCTTAAAATTTTATCCTCAAATTTTGAAAATAAAATTTTAAAAATCCAAAAAGAAGTTTTTAAAATATCAAAAAAGGAATTTAATATTGCATCACCAAAACAACTCGGTGAAATTTTGTATAATGAGCTTAAAATTGCTGATTTAAAAAAAACTAAAAAAGGTAGTTTCGCTACTAGTGCGGCAGTATTGGAGGATTTGGCTTTTAAAGGTCATAAATTTCCGCAATTAGTTTTAGATTGGAGACAAATATCAAAATTAAAAAATACTTATTCAGATACTCTACCAGAGCACATTAATCCTAAAACAAAAAGAGTTCACACCTCTTTTTTGCTTGCTGCAACTACCACTGGAAGATTAGCTTCTAGTGAACCAAACTTACAAAATATTCCAATAAAATCTGAGGATGGAAAAAATATCAGAAAAGCATTTATAGCAGAGAAAGAACATTCTTTGATCTCTGCAGATTACAATCAAATTGAAATGAGAATTTTAGCAGATATTGCTGATGTAAAAGAACTTAAAAAGGCTTTTAAAAATAACGAGGATATACACTCCTTAACGGCAAGTCAGATTTTCAATATTGATATCAGAAAAGTTAATGATGATCAGAGAAGAAAAGCAAAAGCAATTAATTTTGGTATAATTTATGGAATTTCACAATATGGATTAGCAAAACAAGTTAACGTTTCCAACCATGAAGCCGAAGAATTTTTGAATTCATACTTTGCAAAATTTCCTGAAATTAAAGTTTATATGGAGGGTACTATTAAATTTTGCAGAAAAAGTGGTTTCGTAAATAATATTTTTGGAAGAAAATCACATTTCGTTAGCATTAATGATAAAAATTATAATGTAAGAAATTTTCAAGAGAGAGCAGCCATAAATGCTCCGATACAGGGATCTGCATCTGAAATTATGAGATTGGCAATGATTAGATTGCAAAAAAGACTATTAGAGGAAAAGAATAAAAAAACAAAAATGTTATTACAAATTCATGATGAGTTGATTTTTGAAACTCCAAAATCAGATGTAAAAAGAATTAGTAAAATAATTATTGATGAAATGACTAGTGTTGTTGACAGTGATCAGCATTCATTTTCGATACCTTTAACAGTAGATTTAAATACTGGTGATAATTGGGGTTCACTTCATTAATTTAATTTGATTGCCCAAATTAGAACAATTTAGTATTTTTATATTGTAGTATGCATAAACAAACAATTGCTTTAATTGATGATGATAGAAATATTCTGACGAGTTTAAGTATAGCTCTAGAAAAAGAAGGTTTTAAGGTTCAAACATATATAGATGGTGAAAGTGCGTTAATTGGATTAACAAGAACTCCTCCAGATTTGGCGATTATCGATATAAAAATGCCAAAGATGGATGGAGAAGAATTATTAAAAAAATTAAGAAAAAAAACTTCATTGCCAGTGATATTTTTAACCTCTAAAGATGACGAGATAGATGAATTGCTTGGACTAAAGTTAGGGGCAGATGATTTTGTCAAAAAATCTGGAGGTTTCTCGATAAAAGTATTAATTGAGAGAATTAGAGTTCAACTGAGAAAAAAAGATGCAAAAGATACTATTGAAGAGAATAAAAGTATTATCTCTCATGGAAAATTAAAACTAGATCCTTCGCAATTAGAATGTGAATGGAACGGCAAACAATTACCTGATAAATTAACTACCACAGAATTCCTACTTGTAAAAGAATTGGCAAAAAGGCCAGGTATTATAAAAGAAAGAGCACAACTAATGGATATTGCTTACAGAGAGGATACAGAAATTGAAGATCGCACTATTGATAGTCATGTAAAGAGAATAAGAAAAAAGTTTAAAAAAGTCGATCCAGATTTTTCAGCTATTGAAACTAGATATGGAAGTGGGTACAGATGGAATGTTAGCTAATGATAAGCAACCTTCTTAAAAATTTCTCCATATTAAAAAAATTTTTATTCATAAATTTAATTTTTTTTACAGTAATTGGATTGTTTACATTTATATATTTAGAAAACGTCCAACCAAACTTAATAAAAAAAAAATCATCCAATCATATCGAAATTATTAATAACACTATTGATAATCTTAATAGGTTAAATGTTAAATTTATTGAGGGAGATATAAGAAAATTTTTGTTTTCTACAAGATTTCTTTTTCAAAATTTAGATAGAGTGATTTTTTTTGATAATGAACTTAACTTAATTGGAGATACAGATACCTTAGACCTTGACCCAAGATCATTTTCAACAAGATTAGATATAGTAGAATTAAATATATTGAACGAAGATAAAACAAAAGAAATTACTGAGGATAAGAACATAAATATGGGCAATGAGAATAATGTATCATTAAAAGACATCTTGTCTAATTATGCTGAGTCTAAAAATTATGGGATACCCCTTACCTTTATCGAAGATGAGTTTAATAAATTTAAATTAACAACTATTAAAAATGTAATGAAAAATGATAAGAATATAGGGTATCTAGCAATAAG
Source organism: uncultured Pelagibacteraceae bacterium (assembly GCA_902586495.1). Taxonomy (GTDB): domain Bacteria; phylum Pseudomonadota; class Alphaproteobacteria; order Pelagibacterales; family Pelagibacteraceae; genus Pelagibacter. Next base: position 9,012 of record CACIHQ010000017.1, on the reverse strand, counting down.
CGAAAATGCAAATGATATTAAAGCTGCCATTGAAGAAAGAAAAACATTTATTATTAGAACAGCTATAGCTGTTGGAATAGTAATCTTAATTTTTTCATTTGTTTTAAATAGGTATTTTTTGAAACCAATTAAAAATTTAGTCACTTACACAAAAACAATTAAAGAAAAAAATTCAAAGGTAACGAACATTGAGAATTTAAAACTTAGAAATGATGAACTTGGATTACTCTCAAGTTCTCTAGATGATATGACTTTAGAATTACAGAAAAGAATTTCACAAGCTGAGAATTTTTCAACTGATCTTGTGCACGAGATCAGAAATCCATTAGCCTCTCTTAAAAGCGCATCAGAAATTCTACAAGATACAAATGATATAGATCAAAGAGTAAAATTATTAAATATCTTAAGTCATGATGTTCAGAGAATAGAGAGATTAATCACAGATTATTCTCAAATGCTAAAAGATGAGGTAGCCTTAAGTAAAGAAAAAATAAAAAAATTAGATATTGAACCTATTATAAAGTCTGTTGTTGACGATTTTAATAATATTTACAAAGTGAAAAGAGGAATAGAAATTTCTTTTGAAAATGATGGTAAGAAAAATTACTACATTAACGGTATTGAAAATAGAATAGAACAAATAATTGCAAATCTTTTAGATAATGCAATATCTTTTAGTGAGGATAATAAAAATATAATTGTTAAAGTGTCTCAATCAGAGGACAAAAAAATTAACATTGATATTTTAGATGAAGGAAATGGATTTAAGGAGAAAGATACAAATAAAATTTTCAAGAGATTTTATAGTAATAGGCCAGATAAATTCGGCCAACATTCTGGTTTAGGATTGAATATTGTTAAAAATTTAGTTGACCTACATAATGGTTCCATTAAGGCATCAAATCGAACTGATAAAAAGGGTGCAAGAATGGAAGTCATTTTTCCGATGTTATAAAGTTCTATTGATTAATTAAAACTTTGTTGTTAGAAGATCCACAACATGGAAGATTTTAAAGTTAAAGATATATCTCAAGCGGAATTTGGTCGTAAAGAAATCTCAATAGCTGAAAGTGAGATGCCCGGATTGATAGCACTAAGAGAAGAATATATGGACAAATCTCCTCTCAAAGGAGCAAAGATTATTGGTTGTTTGCACATGACTATTCAAACAGCAGTCTTAATTGAAACATTAGTAAATTTAGGTGCAGAAGTAAGGTGGTCATCGTGCAATATTTTTTCTACTCAAGACCATGCAGCTGCTGCCATAGCTAAAGCAGGAATACCCGTTTATGCTTGGAAAGGTGAGACAGAAGAGGAATATTTGTGGTGTATTAAACAAACAATCATAGGAAATAAAGATTGGAAACCAAATATGCTTTTAGATGATGGTGGTGACCTTACTGCAATAATGCATAAAGAATATAAAGATTTATTAAAAGACGTTAAGGGCGTTTCTGAAGAAACTACAACTGGAATAAAAGCGCTCAATAAAATGGAAAAAGACAAATCACTGTCAGTTCCAGCCATAAATGTTAATGACTCTGTTACAAAATCAAAATTTGATAATCTTTATGGTTGTAGAGAAAGTTTAGTCGACGGAATACGAAGGGCAACAGATGTAATGATGTCTGGTAAAGTTGCTATTGTGGCAGGTTTTGGGGATGTGGGAAAAGGCAGTGCCGCTTCACTCAGACAAAGTGGCGCTAGAGTTTTGGTCACTGAAGCAGATCCAATTTGTGCTCTACAAGCAGCTATGGAAGGTTATGAGGTTGTTTTAATGGAGGATGCTATTGGCCAAGCAGATATTATTGTTACAGCTACTGGTAACAAAGATATTGTTACTGCTGATCATATGAGAGAAATGAAAGATAGAGCAATACTATGTAATATCGGTCATTTTGATAATGAAATTCAGGTTGATGCTTTAAAAAATTATAAATGGACAGAGATTAAACCTCAAGTTCATGAAATCGAATTACCTAGTAAAAAAAGGATAATTCTTTTAGCGGAGGGCAGACTAGTCAATCTAGGATGTGCAACTGGGCATCCAAGTTTCGTGATGAGTGCATCATTTACCAATCAAGTAATTGCCCAAATAGAACTTTGGAACAATCATAAAAATTATGAAAATAAAGTATATGTTTTGCCAAAACATTTAGATGAAAAAGTTGCTACTCTACATTTAAAAAAAGTTGGTGCAAAGTTAACTAAACTATCTAAAGATCAAGCAGACTATATAAGTGTCGGCGTTAATGGTCCATTCAAACCAAATGCCTATCGCTACTAACAGTGATAAAATAATTTTAAAATCTCAAAAAGATACCAAAGAATTTGCTAAGAATTTTTTATATAAACTTAAACCAAATTATATAGTTTTTGTATACGGTGAAATGGGAGTAGGCAAAACTACTTTTATAAAATATCTCGTGAATGCTTTTCAACAAAAGAATAAAGTAAAAATTACAGAGGTGACAAGCCCTACATTTAATCTTTTAAACCAATACGATGTTAATAAATTTGTCGTAAATCATTACGATTTATTCAGGTTAAAAAATAATGGTGAGTTAAAGAACCTGAATTTATTTGAAGATAATCTAAATACAATTACATTAATAGAGTGGCCCGAGATTATTCAAAAAAAACCTGAAAAAGTGATAGAATTATTTTTTAAATATGAGGATGATTATCAAAAAAGATCAGTACAAATTAAAGGTCTAAAACTATAATTTTTGATGAAAAATTTGAAAAAAATAAAGGGTGATGCATCTTTCAGAAAATTTTACAGAAAAAAAAGTAAAAACGCTAATTCTATAATAGTTCTTGCAAAAAAAGAAAAAATTAAAAATTTAATCATATATGAGGCAATAAATAGAATATTAAATAAAAATAAAATTTTAGCTCCAAAATTAATTAAAGAGAATTACAAAAAAAACTATATAGAAATTCAAGATTTTGGTGACCACACAATATTTAAAATTTTGAAAAGAAAAAAAGTTAATAAATTTTTATATTTTAAAAAAATAATAGATTTATTGATTAGGATACAATTAATAAAGAATAGAAATATAAAAAATTTTAAAAAAAGGATTTATCACCTTCCTAGATATAACGAAAAAATTTTAATCAATGAGGCTAATTTATTTAGCAAATGGTATGCAGAGGAAAATTTAAAAAACCTTAAAAAGAAAACTTTTTCCAAAAAATTTAACAAAGTAATTAAGGAATTAATATCAAAATTAAATTTAAAAAATGATGTATTTGTACATAGAGATTTTCATGTATCAAATCTTATGTTATTCCGAGATAAAATAGGAGTTATAGATAGTCAAGATGCTTTAATTGGAAATAGAGCATACGATTTAGCATCTCTAATTGATGATGTAAGATTTAAGACATCAAAATTATTTAAACAAAAAGTTTATGAGTATTACCTTAAAAAACAAAAAAATTTGAAAAAGAATAAATTTAAAAATGATTTTGAAATATTATCAGTTTTAAGAAATCTTAAGATAATTGGAATTTTTACACGTTTATCTTTGAGAGATGGAAAAAAAAAGTATATTAAACTAATTCCTTATACATGGGAGTTAATAAATATGCGTATTAAAGAAAACGAAGTATTCTTTGATTTAAAAAGCTTATTAAGTCAAAATTTTGAAAAAAAAATTAAATGAGAATTAGAACTGCATTAATATTATGTGCAGGTTTTGGTAAAAGACTGAATCCCCTAACTCTTGAAACTCCAAAACCTCTGTTGAAAATTAAAAATACTACAATTTTAGAAAACTGTATTAATGTAATTTCCAAACTTGGTATAAAAAAAATTCTCATAAATACATTTCACCTAGGAGATCAAATAAATGAATTTATTAAAATGAAAAATTTTGAAGTAGATATTAAAATTAAAGAAGATGGAAAGAATATTTTGGATACAGGCGGTGGTATAATGAATTTAGTAAAAGATACTACAGATCAAGATTTTTTAGTTTTTAATCCTGATACCTTGTGGAACTATAAATACGTAAATGAAATAAATGAAATGCAAGATTTTTATTTTTCTAATAAATTGAATTGCATTCTTTTAGTTGCAGATAAGAAATTAAGTTTTGATAAGAGTTTTAATGGAGATTTTAAATTAAAAGATAATTTATTGCAAAAAGGTGAAGATAATAATTTTATTTATATTGGTTGTAAAATTTTTAATAAAAGTTTGTTTGAAAATTACAATTTAAAAAATTTTTCAATTTTAGAAGTATGGAAAGAATTACGAAACAAGAATCAACTTAATGGATATGAAAGCTTAAATAAATTCTATCATTTAACTAATTTAGAAACTTTCAAAAAACTAAAAGATCTTTAGCCCTCTCTTTATCAAGATACTCACATTTTGTGATTTTCAAACTATTGTCTAACTTTATCAATAAAGGATTTCCTGTAGGTATTTCTAAATTTGAAATCAAATTGTTATCTAATTTAAAAAGTTTTTTGCATAAAGCTCTAATAGAATTGCCATGCGCAGAAATTAAAATATTAGTATCTCTCAATTTCTCTTGAATTTCTTCCTCAAAAAATTTAACGACTCTATCATAAGTATCCTTTAAAGATTCTGTGCTTGGAATAAGCTCCTCTGGAACGTCTTTATAAATACTTATGTTACTAGGATGGTATGGACTTTCTTTACTTAGGGCATCTGGTTTCATATCCCAAGATCTACGAAATTCGTGCACTTTTTTTTCACCAATTTTTTTAGCCATTTCTATCTTATTTAAACCGGTAAGAGCCCCATAGTGCCTCTCATTAAGTTGCCAGGCAGATTTAAACTTTTTTTCATCATTTAAAATTTCTTTTATAATTTTTATGGTATGCTTTGCTCTTAATTGAACAGATGAATAATAATAATTTATTTTAAGGTTTTGTTCCTTAATAAGCTGACCCGCTTTTTTTGCTTCGGATTTGCCTATTTCCGTAATATCTACGTCAACCCATCCTGTAAATTTTTTTTCAAGATTCCAAGTGCTTTGCCCATGTCTTACAAGAATTAAAAAACTCATATTGTATTTTTAAAATATATTTATAAATAAAACTATACAATTAATGATAAAATTTTTTTCTAAATATAAAATAATTTTTTACTTTTTGAACTTTTGTCTAATTTTTTTATATATTTTTCCAGGTAGTTTGATTGGTCTTCTTCTACACGGTGATATTAAAATGCAACCTCAAATAACACCTGAATTTATAATATCATCGAATCATTTTTATGTCTTTATCCTGTTGTCAACAGTAGGTTTTATTACCTTTTCTAAATTTAACGAGACTAAGATATTAATAATCTACTTACTTGTATTATCAATAATTCTCGAAATTTCTCACTTATTAATACCCGAAAGAAGTTTTCAATGGCAAGACCTTTTTGGAAATGTATTTGGAGTGATAGTTGTAATTTCCATTAAGAAAATTATAAACAAATATGGCTTATTTAAAAAATAAATTGATTATTTTATTTTTTTTTTTGTTAACAAGTTGTTCATCAATTCCATCAAATACTTCAAATAGTTGCTCAATATTTAATGAAAGATATCTTTGGTATAAGCATACAAAAAAAGTTGAAAAAAAATGGGGTACCCCAATTTATATTCAACTCGCAATTATAAAAATGGAATCAGACTTCGATTGGTTAGCAAAACCTGCAAGACAAAAAATTTTTAAAGTTATTCCTTATAAAAGACCATCAAGTTCATTCGGCTACTCACAAGCCGTTAAAGGAACATGGGAGCAATATAAAAAAGAAACTGGAAACAAATTAGCTACAAGAGCAAGATTTAAAGATAGTGTAGACTTTATTGGTTGGTATACAAATAAATCTGAAACAATTTTAAAAATTTCAAAAAAGGATGCTTTCAAGCAGTATCTTGCTTATCATGAGGGCTGGGGGAATTTCAAACATTACAAAAAAAATAAGAAGGTAATTGGATTAGCAAAAAAAGTGGAAAAACAAGCTGGCCTTTATAAGAGACAATTATCAGAGTGCGGCAAGTCCCTTAACAGAAATAAATATATTATTTTTTAGATAATTCTTTTTTTAATTCTAAATCAACTTCATCTATTCTCTTCGTATTTTTAGCTAAAGCTAAGTACATTGATGGAGTAATATATAATGTAAAAAATGTTGAAATGATCATTCCACCTAGAATAGTTGAACCCACAGCCAATCTTGAACCCTCGCCAGCACCCGGTCCAATATTTCCTATAACAAGTGGCACCATTGCAATCATAGTACTTAAAGATGTCATGATGATTGGTCTAAACCTCACAGAGCATGCCTCTTTAACTGCCGACTCAATATTTTTGCCTGTAGTTCTTATTCGATTGGCATAATCGACTATTAAAATACTATTTTTTGTAGAGATACCTATAAGAATGATGAGAGCAATTTGAGAAAAAATATTCACAGAGCTGTTTAAAAATAATATGAAAACTAGTCCACCAAATATTGCTAATGGAACAGTTAAAACAATTATAAATGGATGAATAAAAGAATTAAAGGTTGCAGCCATTACCAAATATGCAGTCAGTAAAGATAAAACAAATATTATAAACAATTCATTACTTGTCTCTTTTATTTCCTCAGATTTTCCTTTCCAAGTAATTTGATTTTTTGGGGCTAAATTTTCCATTACATCTTCAAAAAATCTTATAGCTTCAATTAACGTATAGCCTTCATTAATATTTGCAGATATTGTTACTGCTCTTTGTCTGTTATACCTTGATAATTCTTTTGCAGAGCCTTCCTCTTTAAAGCTTACTAAATTTGAAAGTGAGATCAGTTTTCCAGTAGTGTCGGAACGAACAAATATCTTTGAAACTCCCTCTTTATTTCTCCTATCCGACAAATATTGTTGAACAATAATTGGATATTCTCTACCTAATTTATTAAAAGTAGTAATTTTCTTGCCACCATAAAGAGTTTCTAGAGTTTCCCCAATAGCTTTTGTGGAGACTCCCAGATCTTTAGCTTTATTTTTGTTTATTATTAATTTTACCTCAGGTTTATTTCTATTGTAATCAGATTCAATTCTTGAGAGATTTTTGTTAGATCTAATTTTTCGAATTATTTGTGTTTGAATTTCTTCGAGTTCTTCGTAGTTGTTACCATAAATAACCATTTGCACTGGCTTATTGTAGTTAGAAACTCTTATGGATTGTGGAGATATGGGAAAAGCCAGGGCTTGGGGGAGAGTAACAATTTTTCCAATTGCCTCTCTTAATATTACCTGTTGTCCTTTTTTTCTTTTTTTCCAATCATCTAAAAGAGCAATTATAATAAAACTATTAAATGAGTTTGCTGAATTTCCAAATCCAGGTACTCGCATTATAAATCTTGAGTAAGGACTATCTTCAGATTGTAAAAGTGGTATTAACCTAGCCTCAACTTTTTGTGCTTGTTCTTGTGTATATTCAAAAGAGCTTCCCTCATCAGTGGCTCCTATAATTAAATAAGCACCACGATCTTCCATAGGCAACAATTCCTTTTTTGAAAAACTAAATAATAAGATAGAAGAAATAATTATGAAGACTATAAAAATACCAACCAATTTAGTTTTGTGAACAATAACATCTAAAGTTTCTCTATAAAATTTGGCAAAATTTAAAAAAACTTTCTCAAATTTTTGTATAAAAATTTTCTTTGAGCTTTTTTTATTTAAGAATTTACTAGCAAGCATTGGTGACAGTGTTAATGCTACAAAAGATGAAATTACTATTGAAAATGACAATGCAATGGCAGTTTCTCTAAATAATGTTCCAGAAATTCCCTCAATAAATATTAGCGGGAGGAACACGGCAACTAAAATTAGTGTTGTTGCTATTATTGCAAATGATATTTGTTTAGATCCTTTGTAGGCTGCAACAAGCGGTGTTTCTCCATTTTCTATTCTTCTATATATTGCATCTGTCATGATTACAGAGTCATCAGTAATTATGCCTATGGCCAATATAAAACTCAAAAGTACAAAAATATTTATTGATAAACCAAAAATATAAAGACCTAAAAAAGAGGCTATTAGGCTTACTGGAAGTGCAATAGCTGGCACAAATACAGCCTTGAGATTTCCCAAGAATAAATAGATTATTAAAACAACCAAAATAAACGCTATAACCAAGGTTTTATATACTTCCTCAATTGCAGCCTCCACATAATTAGCTCTATTAAATGAGACTCTTAAATCTAATTCTTCAGGCAAAGATTTTTTTACTTCAATTATCTTTTTTTTAATATCCTTTGAAAGCTCAACTGTTGATGCACCACTTCTTGCATAAATACCAATCCCGACGGTTTTCAAATTTATTTGATCTTTAGTTTGAGCTTTAAAAAGAGTTTTTTCTGAGACAGGTCCAAATTCAATATTTGCTATATCAGATAATAAAATAACTTTATTATTAGTTTTTTTTATCGGTAATTGTTTAATAGAATCTATATCATTATAAGATTTATCTAAATTGAGCGTTAGATCAATGTTATCTGCCTCAAGAGTTCCAGCTGGAAGACTAATATTCTCTCCCCGCATTGCAACTTCAACTTCATTTATTGTTAGATCATTTGCCGCCAGTTTAATCGGATCTATCCAAACTCTAATACTTAATTCTCTTAGACCACCTACTAATATTCTTCCAACATTTTTTACACTTGAAAATTGATCTACCAAATATCTTTTCGCATAATCTCCTAATTCAAGATCACTCCAAGTAGACGAGGACAAGGATAACCACATTGTTGTTGTAAAACCTGCAGCTCTTTTTAATATCTGTGGGGGTTCTGACTCTGTGGGTAAATTATCTACAACTCTTGCAACTCTTTCTCTAATATCATTTGCAGCGTTATCCAAATTTATACTTGTATCAAACTCAACATTTATTGTGCTCCTGCCATTCTCAGATTTAGAATCTATATTCTTTATTCCTTCAGCACCCCCTATTACATCTTCAATAACTTGAGTAACTTCTTGATCTATT
>CACIHQ010000016.1 GCA_902586495.1 uncultured Pelagibacteraceae bacterium | reverse complement strand
TTAATAGTTGATTCAAATCTTGAATTAAAAAGAAATAAAGAAATTATAATTAGAAAAATTAATGCCCTTATTAAATGAAATTAAATCCTTCAAATCAATTAGAATTATTTATTCATGGTAAAGAATTAAGAAAATTTATATCTTTATATAAAGAAAATAAACTTCCAAATAAGATTTTATTAAACGGCCGGAAGGGGATTGGCAAATGTACTTTGGCTTATCACTTAATCAATTCAGTTCTATCTGAAAATGAGGATTTTGCGTATAATTTTACGGATTTCAAGATTAATGATAGAAATAAATCTTTTAAATTAATTCAAAATGGTTCAAGTCCAAACTTTTCTTTAGTTGACGTTAAAATAGATAAAAAAGTTGTAAACATAGATCAAATAAGGAGTCTGATAAAAAATTTAAATAAGTCCTCTTTTAATGAAAAACCTAAATTTGTTTTGATTGATGATAGTGAATATTTGAACAAGAATAGTATAAATGCTTTATTAAAAGACATTGAAGAGCCAAATATTGGTGTTTACTTTATACTCATTCAAAATCAAAAAAGATTATTAAATACATTAACCTCTAGATTTGTGAAATTTAATATCAATTTAAATAATAGTGAATCATTATATACAATAAATAAATTAATAAATGATAATATTCATAATTTAGTTAATAATGAATTTATTAATTATTATTTCTCACCAGGTAATATTTATAAGATGATAAATTTTTGTAACGACAATAATATAGATCTTAAAGATATAAAACTTAAAGATTTTATTAATATTTTGATAAATAATAATCACTTTAAAAAAGATTCAAATCTGAAATATCTTTTTTATGAAATCTTGGAAAATTTGTTAAAACAAAAAACTAGATCGTTAGATTTAGATTATTACAATTATTTTATTAAAAAAATTGATATGATTAATAGATTTAATCTTGATGAAGAATCACTATTTATTGAATTAAGCGATAAAATATTAAATGAATAAAACATTTTATATAACCACTCCAATCTATTATCCTTCGGCGAAGCCGCATATGGGGCATGCCTATTCAAGTATAATAGCGGATTTTTTTGCAAGATTTAAAAAAATTGATGGTTATGAAGTATTCTTTCTTACTGGCACTGACGAACACGGTTTAAAAATTCAGAGAGCTGCTGAAAAAAAGAAAATGAATCCATTGAAATTTTGTGACGAAATAAGTGAAACATTTAAGAATTTATCGAAAACATTAAATCTTACAAATAATGATTTTATACGTACAACAGAAACTCGTCACAAAAAATCTGTTCAACATTTATGGAATAAGTTGTTGAATAATGATGATATATATTTATCAAAATATTCTGGATGGTACTCTGTATCAGATGAAGCTTTTTATGACGAGAACGAAATTGAAGAAATAGATAATAAAAAGATTGCTATTTCTTCAAGATCACCTGTCGAATGGGTAGATGAAGAATCATATTTTTTTAGATTATCAAAATGGGAAAAGCCACTTTTAGATTTTTATGAAAAAAATCCAAATTTTATTTTGCCTGCCACAAGAAAAAATGAGGTGATTAGTTTTGTTAAAAGTGGACTAAAAGATTTATCCGTTAGTAGAAAGAGTTTCTCCTGGGGTATTAAAGTTCCAAATGATGAGAAGCACGTGATATATGTGTGGTTGGATGCTTTGACAAATTATATTAGTGCATTGAATTATCCAGACAAGAATAATGACTTGTATAAAAAATTCTGGCCTGCTTCAATTCATTTAATCGGAAAAGACATATTAAGATTTCATGCAATATATTGGCCTGCTTTTCTTTTGGCTGCAAAAATTGATCCTCCAAAAAAAGTATATGGGCATGGATGGATACTCTCTAACGAAGAAAAAATGTCTAAATCAAAAGGTAATATTCTAGATCCATTAGAAATTATAAAACAATATGGACTTGATCCCTTGAGATATTATCTAATAAAAGAAGTCTCTTTTGGTAATGACGGAAATATTTCACAAGCAAGATTAGAAGATTGTATTAATAGTGATTTGGCAAATAATTTTGGCAATTTGTGTCAACGTGTTAGTGCTTTCGCCATTAAAAATTGTGATAGTAAAATTCCAGAAAAGATCCAATTTCAAAATGATGATTTAAAAATTTTGAATGAATATACTCAAAATTTAGATAAGATAAGATCTGAAATAGATAGTCAAAACATTAATTATTATATTGATAATATTGTTAACCGATTATTTGATGCAAATAAATATTTTAATGATCAAGAACCATGGAAAAAAAAAAATGATATAATTAGACTTAATACTATTGTTTACACTACTCTTGAAATTGTTAGAAAAATTACTTATTTGTTATATCCAATTATTCCTCACTCATCTTTAAAAGCTTTAAGTCTTTTGAATCTTAAGGAAAAGGATATTATTTTTGAGACAATCAGGGACAATGAGTTTCTAAAAAAAGGAGGTGATATAAATAGAATTGATATATTATTTAACAAAATAGGAAGAAAAAATGATTGATTCGCACTGCCATTTAGATCATGAGCCATTATATAGTGACTTGAACAATATTATTAAAAGATCAAAGGACATTGGTATTAAGAAATTATTGACCATTTCAACATCTGTGGAAAGTTTCTCAAGAGTAAAAGATATTGTAGAAAAAGATGACATAATATTTGGTACAATTGGTATACACCCTCATGAAGCAGACAAGAATGAAATAGATACAGAATTTATTATTAAAAATTTGAATTTGCATAAGAAAATTATTGGAGTAGGCGAGACAGGTCTTGATTTTTATTACGACAATTCGGATAGAAATAAACAAATAGAAAGTTTTAAACTTCACATAGAAGCTGCTTTAAAAGCTGACATACCGTTAATTATTCATTCAAGAGATGCTGAAGAAAAAACTTTTGAAATATTAAATAATTATAAAGATAAAAAACTCAAAATTTTAATGCACTGTTTTACTGGCTCACAATATTTTGCAGAACAACTTTTGAAGTTAGATGCTTATTTTTCAGCTAGTGGCATTATCACTTTTAAAAAATCAATCGAATTACAAAATACATTCAAATTTCTTCCATTAAATAGAATTCTAATTGAAACTGATAGCCCTTTTTTAGCACCAGTTCCTAATCGGGGGAAAAAAAATGAACCAGCGTTTATAGACTTTACAGCCGCAAAACTTGCAGAAATTAAAGGTATTTCTAAACCAGAGCTTATCAAAATTACCACAGACAACTTTGATAATCTTTTTTTTAAATAAATATGAAATTTATAATACTAGGTTGTGGAAGTTCGATGGGTGTACCAAGAACAGACGGCTTTTTTGGAAATTGTGATCCAAAAAATAAGAAAAATTATAGAACAAGGTGTTCAGCTTTGTTAAAAACCTCTGATCAAAATATCTTATTTGATACATCACCAGATTTACGTCAACAATTATTGAGACATAAAATAAAGAAAATAAATAAAGTTTTTTATTCACATATGCATGGTGATCAAACACATGGAATTAATGATTTAAGACCATTTTATATAAGTAGTAAAAATCAAGTTGATGTTTATGCTGATAATTTTACAGCAGACTACTTAAAAAAAAGTTTTTCATATATTTTTGAAAGTTTTTCTAAAGATTATCCTGCTACATTGAAACTTCATAGATTAAGAAAAATATTCAATATATCAAACACCAAAAAAAATGTTACAATTAGATCAATTAAAGTAAAACATGGTAGAGTAAAATCTAATTGTTTTATAATCGATAAGAAGCTTGCTTATATAAGTGATGTAAGTAAAATATACACTAAAGATTTTAGATATTTTAAAAATTTAAAATTTTTAGTAATTGATTGCTTATGGTATGATTATCATCCATCACATTTTAATTTAGAGACTTCTCTTTCTATGATTAGAAAATTTAAACCTAAAAAAGCTATTTTAACAAATTTATCACCAGTTTTAGATTATAAGGATCTAAGACGACTTGTGCCAAAAAATACAATACCTGCATTTGATGGACTTACTTTAAACTTATAAGATACTATTTATTTTATTAACTATTTTACTTGATAGTGGTTTAGTAAATGAACTAAAAGTTTCTTCTATTTTACCTTCTTTATTGATTAAAATTTTATGAAAGTTCCATTTTGGTACAGCGGAGTTGCCGTGATTAGCTTTAGCCCATTTAAACAGCTCATGAGCATTTTTTCCCTTTACTTCAGTAATAGCGGTCAGTGGAAAAGTTATATTAAAATTTACTTCACAAAATTCTTTAACTTCAGAATTTTTTTTTTTTTCTTGATTGAATGAATTAGATGGAACTCCAAGAACAATTAATCCCTTTTTTTTATATTTAACCCAAAGATTTTGGAGGTTTTCATATTGTTTTGTAAAACCACAATAACTTGCTGTGTTTACAACTAGAACTACTTTATTTTTAAAATCATTAAAGTTAATAGTTTCCCCTGATATTCCTTCAATACTTATATCGTAAAAAATTTTCTCATAATTTGCTGATGCTGGGTTATTAAAAAAAAACATTATTATTCCTAAACATAAGATTATTTTTTTTTTCATTTGTTTGGTGTAAGTAATATTAAAAAGTATCCAAATAAAGTGGATAAAAGTGACCCAGTTAGCACACCTATTTTTACACCGTCCATATATTGCATGTTATCTACAAAGGCTAAATTTCCAACGAATAAACTCATCGTGAAACCAATACCTGTCAATACACCCACTCCATAAAAATTATACCAATTCGAATTGTTTGGCATTTGAGCTATTTTTGTTTTGATTGATATATAAGAGAATAGAAATACACCCAATTGTTTTCCAACAAATAATCCCAATACAATACCAAGTGGAACTTTTTCTAAAAGAGAGTTTAAAGACAAACCTTCAAGTGATACTCCGGCATTTGCAAATGCAAATAAAGGCATAATACCAAAAGCTACATACGGACTGATTGCATGTTCAACTTTAACTAATAAAGAAAAATCTTTTTCTTTTTTTCTGTGTGGAATTGTCATAGCTAAAAGAACTCCAGCGATTGTTGCGTGAATTCCTGAATTGTGTGTGAAATCCCAAAGAAAAATACCTATAACTAAATATGGTAAAAATTTCTTAAAATTAAATTTGTTAATTACCAATAAGAGAATAAAGGCAAGTAACATCAATGATAAATATTTTATACTCAAATCGCCAGAGTAAAATAAAGCAATTATTACAATTGCACCCAAATCATCAATTATTGCTAGAGCTGTTAAAAAAACTTTTAAAGATAATGGGACTCTTTTTCCTAATAAAGATAGAACACCTAAAGAAAAAGCTATATCTGTTGCAGATGGGATTGCCCATCCATTAAGTGTTTCACTATCACCAATATTTATAAAAATATAAAATAAAGCAGGAATAAGCATTCCACCAACTGCCGCAATTATTGGTAGTAACGCTTGTTTAATATTTGATAATTCTCCTTGTAAAAATTCTCTTTTTATTTCGAGAGTTACAAAAAAGAAAAATATTGCCATTAAAGCATCATTGATCCAGTGTAAAATACTTAATTCAATACCAAATTTATTTATACCTACAAAAATGTATTTATCTAAAGTAGAAAAATAGAGTTGAGATAAATTTGAGTTACTTATAATTAAAGCTATAACAGCTGCAAATAAAAGTACTAGTCCACTAGCTGCTTCTAACCTAAAAAACCATTTAAAAGGTTTTGAAATATAATTAATCATATTATTTAATTAAATCTTTTGTAAACAAAGACATATCTTTTAATGTTTCATATAGATTATATAAGAATAATTCAAGATTAGGAAAAACAGATGATAATTGTATTTGAAACGTATCTAATAGAATTATTAACGCAATAAAAGACAAAATAGAAACAATCATATAACCGAGTAAATTAGTTAAAGTTATTTTTGGACCTTCATCGTATTTAATCAAAGCTTTATCAGTATTGCTTATAATCTTATTTGGTGGATCTTTTTTATCTATATCTACTTTTTTTTGGTTTTTTTCCTCATTTTCTATTTCATTATTTGAAAAGATTTCAGTTTTTAATTCTAAATTCTTCTTTTCATTTTTAAAAAACCAAACGTGACCGCATGACCCACATTGTAAATTACGACCTTCTATTGGGATTAAGTTTTCGTCGATTTGGAAATTTTTTTTTTTGCAAGGGCAAGATATTATCATGTGTCTGTATATAACAGATTTTTATTAAAATTCTTTAAATTTGGTAGCTTTATCGCTTTAAAAAAACTGATAACTACTGTATTAGTACATCATTCGGAGTGTAGCGCAGCCTGGTAGCGCATCTGGTTTGGGACCAGAGGGTCGCAGGTTCGAATCCTGCCACTCCGACCATCTTATTATGAAAAAAGCAAAAATATATATACCAAACAAAAGCGCCATGCAATCTGGGCTCGGAAAATCAGACAAATGGATTCTAGAATTTGAAACAAAAAATCCAACTCAAAATCCTTTAATGGGTTGGGAAAGCTCAGACGATACGTTGAGCGAATTAAGATTAGAATTTTCATCTAGAGATAACGCTGTAAGTTATGCAAAAAAGAAAAAAATCAATTACGAAATTATTGAGCCAAAAAAAAGGAAAATTGTAAAAAAATCTTATGCTGACAATTTCTTAAAATAAATGTTTAAATTTTTTACACAAAGAAAATGGTTTTCATGGAGTATAGGGGGCACTATATTAATTCTATTAGCTACATGGTATCAGGTACAACTAGACGTTAGAATTAATGAGTGGTTTGGAGAATTTTATGACACTTTACAAAAAGCTTTAACAGAACCAAATTCTGTTTCTGAAAAAGAATTTATTGCTTATCTTTTCACGTTTGCAAAAATAGCAGCTGTTTATATTCTTGTTGTTATTTTTAGTGACTATTTCACTAGTCATTGGACTTTCAGGTGGAGAACAGCTATGGCAGATTTTTATCATGATAAATGGAATCAAGCGTCATCTATAGAGGGAGCATCTCAAAGAGTTCAAGAAGATACTCTCAAATTTGCAAGAATTATGGAAGGTCTTGGAGCAGAATTGTTAAGAAGCTTAATGACATTAATAGCTTTTACACCAATTTTATGGGGCTTATCTAAAAGCATAACTGTTTTACCTTGGATAGGAGAAGTCGATCACGCTCTAGTTTGGGTTGCGATACTTTCAGCCTTAGGCGGAACTATTTTATTAGCAAGTGTTGGAATAAAGCTTCCAGGTATTGAATATGATATTCAAAAAGAAGAAGCGGCTTACAGAAAAGAATTAGTTTTAGGTGAAGATTTTAAAGAAAGTGCAAAACCTGAAAAAATAACCGATCTATATGGAGGTGTAAGAAAAATTCATTATAAAATGTATTTTCATTATTTATATTTTAATGCTGTCAAATGGAGTTATTTACAAGGTATGGTTATAGTTCCTTATTTAGCTTTGGCTCCCACAATTGTCACTGGCGCTATAACACTGGGTTTTGTTCAACAGATAATCAGAGCTTTTGGAAGAGTGGAAACATCATTACAATATTTAGTAAGAAGTTGGCCAATTATTGTTGAGTTAATTTCTGTTTGGAAAAGATTAAGAGAATTCGAAGCTAAATTAGAAAAAAACACTTCATTCGAGACTGTTAATTAATGATTTTAGATAAAAAATTTGAAAATCTATTTCTTAATGTCACAAGTCGTGCTGCTTTAGCAGCAGCCTATTTAATTGGAAAAAAAGATAAGATTGCAGCAGATAAAGCTGCTGTTGATGCTATGAGAAAAGAATTAAACAAAATCAATATGAATGGTAGAATTGTAATAGGTGAGGGTGAACTTGATGAAGCTCCTATGTTACATATAGGTGAAAACGTTGGAACTAAAAATGGACCTTTATTAGATATTGCTGTTGACCCACTTGAAGGTACTAACTTTGTAGCAAATAATTTACCTGGTGCACTATCAGTTATAACTGTTGCGAATAAATCAAATCTTTTTAATGCCCCTGAAACATACATGAATAAGATATCCGCAAATTGTTCTGAACCTAATGTTGTTGATTTAGACTACTCAATAAAAAAAAATATTTACAATTTAGCTGAATTTAAAAATCAAAAACCAGAAAGTTTGACTGCATGTATATTGAATAGACCTAGGCACAAAAAGATTATAGATGAATTAAAGAGTCTAAATGTAAAATTAAGATTGATTTCAGACGGAGATGTAGCAGGTGCGCTTATGGTAATAGATAAAAAATATTCTGTAGATATTTTTCTTGGTATTGGGGGTGGCCCTGAAGGTGTTTTGGCTGCAGCAGCACTTGATGCGTATAATTGTCATTTTCAGGGTAGATTTATATTTGATACAGATAAAGATAAACATCGTGCTAATAAGATGGGTATAACTGATCTCAAAAAAAAATATGAGTTAAATGAGATAGTTTCTGGCGATTCTATTTTTTGTGCAACTGGAATAACATCTGGGGATATGGTGTCAGGAATTGAAATAAAAGAAAATAAATTCTTATCTGAAACTCTAATAACCCATAAATCTTCAGGCTTAAAAAAAATATTTAAAAAAGAACAAACTATTTGATGATCACATATTTTAAAGACTTGATAAATAACTTTTTATACAATAAAAAACAGCTTTTTGGTCCCTTCGTCTATCGGTTAGGACACGTGGTTTTCATCCTCGAAAGAGGGGTTCGATTCCCCTAGGGACCGCCATTATTACCATCAATACATTAATGATATATTATGTGTATCTTATAAAAACTACAAAAGAGTTTAAAAATAAGTCTTATGTTGGATTTACAAATAATATAAAAAGTAGACTAATAAAACACAATACTAATAAAGGAGCAAAAGCAACAAGAGGATATAAATGGGAACTTGTTTATAAAAAAAGTTTTTTTAATAAATCTAAAGCTCTTTCATATGAGTACGAATTAAAAAAAGATAGGTTGAAAAGATTTAAATTAATAAATGTCTACAATAAAAAAAAGTATTAAAATAGCTACTATATTACCTTACAAAGAAAATTATACTTATGCTAAGGCTTCAGCAGCATCTTTATGGGTTTCAGAATTTTATAAAAAATCAAAATACAATAAAACAAATCACATTTATGGTCATACAAAAAATAAAGACTATTTAACAAAAAACTATTTTAATATTGAACTGAATAACATTAGATCTAAATTTAAAAGTGCTACTAAAGAATATATAAATAAATTAATTAAAAAATTTAAATATCAAAAATATGATTTAATCGAAATACATAATAGACCAATAATATTAGATGAATTAACAAAAAAAATAAAAAGTAGATATATAATGTATTTTCATAACGATCCTTTATCAATGAATGGATCAAAAACAATCAATCAAAGATTAAATATAATTTCTAATGTTGAAAAAAATCATCTTTGTAAGTGAATGGACTCAAAAAAGATTTTTTATTGATATTGATGACAAATTAAAAACTAAGACAGAAGTAGTTTATCCAAGTGTAAATATCAAAAAAAAGATATCTAAGAAAAAGAAATTAATCACTTTTATAGGAAAATTAAATAGATCCAAAGGATATGATCTTTTTGCTGGCGCTATTATTAAAATTCTTGATGAATTTCCTGATTGGAAAGCATATTCACTTGGTGATGAGGAAAGAAGAGAAATTTATATAAACCATAAAAATCACTATGAACTAGGATTTCTAAATCATAAAAATGTTTTAGAAATTTTAGATAAGACTTCAATATCAGTAGTTCCTTCCAGATGGGAAGAGCCATTCGGTAGAACAGCTTTAGAGGCTTCGTCAAGAGGTTGCGCAACAATAATATCAAATAAAGGTGGATTACCTGAAACAACAAATCAGGCATTAATATTAAAAACTCTAAACGAGGATACTATATATAAACAAATACGTGATTTAATAAGAAATGTTAAAAAAAGAAAACGGATTCAAAAGGATTCATTAAGAGATGTTCAACATGTTATTTCTTTAAACACAAAAATTATTGATAAGGTAAGATTAGAAAGCCTACCATACAGTAATTTTAATTTTATTAAAAAAAAGATAAAAATTTTAAATATATATAATCAAGGCCAAAAACTTAACCACAGACTATACAACATTTCAATTGGCAAAAAATTTTCTAATGGATTTATTAGAAATGACCATGATGTTTTAGAGATAAGTGATAGAGATTATATTAAAAATAATAGATCTTTAAATTTTCTGTATAAAAAAAATACTTTTCAAAAATATTTGTTAGAAACATTTAAAAATTATAACCCTGATTTGGTTTTTTTTGGACATACAAAAAATATTGATCTTGAAACAATAAATAATTTTAAAAATATAAATAGAAACATTATAGTTTCTCAATGGAATGAGGATCCGGTGATGCCAAGTTTGAATTACTCAAGAGATAATATTTCAAATATAAAAAGATATTCTAATCATGTTGATCACACTTTTATAACTACACATCCGGATGAATTAATCAAACAAGATAAAAGTATTAAAAATCTACATTTTTTTTTTGTACCAGTTGATAGAAACATTGAACTTTTTGATGTTTATAAGCTTAATCCGCAAAAAGATCTTTTTTATGCAATGAGTCATGGAGTTAATAGGGCTGTCTTGAAAGAGGGCACAGAAGATGACAGAATAAATTTTTTAGACAAATTAGTAAAAAAAATTCCAAAAATTAAATATGATTTTTACGGTTTTGCTAATAAACAACCTATTTGGGGTAATAATTTCTTCAGAACACTTATTAATTCCAAGATGGCTTTAAATTTAAGTCGAGGAAAACCAACAAAGTACTATTCTAGTAACAGAATAGCTTCAATTATGGGTAATGGTCTTTTAACATTCATTGATACAAAGGTTAAAATGAATCATTTTTTCTCAAATAAAGAAATAGTTTTTTATAATAATATAAATGACTTGTCTGAAAAAATAAAATTTTATGCTAAAAATGATAAATCAAGAATTGATATTGCAAAAAATGGGAAGAATAAATATTTTAAACTTTTTAATGAAAAAAGAATAGCTAAATATATAATTGATATATCTTTGGGTAAAAAATATGATTTGTATTAACTTTTTTTAATTAATGAAAAAAAAAATTATTGCCAAGATATCAGAAGGACTTGGAAATCAACTTTTTATGTATGCAAATTCATATTCTTTATGTAAAAAAAATAATTTTGATCACCATATAGATACGTTAAGCGGATATTACCACAAAAAAAAAATGTATGATTTTATATTGGATAGATTTTGTATATCCGCTATCAAAGCATCAAGAGAATTTACTTTTGAGAATCACTATAAAAATATATTAAAAAAAGTTTTGATTTATTTAGATAAGTTTAATGTAAATAAGAAATTTTATTTTGAAAAAAAAGACTCTAAGAAGCTTTCACAATACTCTCCTTTAGATTTATCTAAAGCTTATGATTATTTTTTCGTTGATGGAAATTTTGAGTCTGAAAAATATTTTAATGATTATCGTAATGACTTATTAAATGAGTTCGATTTTAAAGATAAAAACCAATTTTCTGATAATAAATATCTTGATATTATAAAAAAAAATAACGTGGTTTCAATTTGTGTAAGACAGAATAGATTTTCTGAGAGAATTAATAATAGATATTCTGTTGTTAGTTTAAATAAATCTTTTTCATTTGTTGAAAAAACTATAGACTATATTAAACAAGCAATACAATTCTTTGATAAAAAAATTGACAACCCTAAATACCTAATTTGGAGTAATAATTTTGATAATCTGGAAAAATACTTTGATAGTAAAAAATTTACTTTTGTAATTAATAATAAAGATAAGATTTTGACTGATTTTTTTCTACTTACACAATGTAAATATTTTATTGTTGGACCATCAACTTTCCACTGGTGGGGTGCTTGGTTATCAAACTTTGATGATAAAATATGTGTGAGGCCTCAAAATCTAAATCCTTCAAATAATAAGGATTTCTGGCCAGAAAAATGGATGATTATTTAGATCTTTAATTTGTTTAAAGCATTATTTTTGAATAAATTAGCTTCTTGAATATATCTTCTTACCATTTGAATTGTTTTATGACCGGTCATTGCCATAATACTTCTTTCATCTGCACCTATCTCAGCCGTTGATGTTGCAAATCCAGATCTTAAACTATGACCTGCGTATTTCGTTTTATCCAAACCGGCTAATAGTGCATACTTTTGAATTGTTAAAGCTACTGTTTTGTCAGATATGTTAAATATTTTGCCCTTGCTAATTTTAGCATGTGTAATCCATTCTTTTAAAGATATAACAGGACAATAGATTTTATTTTCGAAGTAGGGGATTGCCTTAGTCATTCCAAGACCAGTTTGGTCTGTTTTTGACCTTCTTATCAATATTTTCACTCCCTCATCAACAAAATCAATATCCTCATATTCAATTGATACTAATTCTGATCTTCTAAAACCACCCGCAAATCCAATTAACAATAAAGCCCGATTTTGATATTTTTTATATTCATTTTTTTCTTCATCAATTACTTGAATAATTAATTTTAAATCATTGATTAATAATGGTTTTTTAGATATTTGTTTAACTCCCATTTTTCTTTTTATTCCCATTAAATTTTCAGCTATGATTGGATGTTTTGTATCGATATAATGGCCTTTTAATCTATGAATAACTTTTATTGAGGCCAATCTTCGTTTTAAAGTACTGAATTTACTAAAAGAGCTTAAGTGAGTTAAGTATAAAGCTATGATTTTTGGATCACTTGGCATTGACGAAAAACCATTTTTTGAACAGAAACTTGAAAAATCTTTAAAATCCGATTGATAAGCTCTTAATGTGTTACTTGCTTTAGAATTTTTTAAATTCTTTAAAGTTTCTAATTCAAGGCTTTTAACGTCTGTTATAAGTTTATTCATATATTTTTCCGATAACCATTAATTATCGGAAGTTATATAATAGGTGATTTTTAATGTCAATAGTTTAAATTACAAATATATGGGATCAATTGATGGAGAAATTCCTGCAGTATGGTTTTTAATAAGTTCAATTGGATTTATTATTTTAAGTGTTATTCAGTATAAAAATACAGGTAAAAGTATAAAT
Source organism: uncultured Pelagibacteraceae bacterium (assembly GCA_902586495.1). GTDB lineage: Bacteria > Pseudomonadota > Alphaproteobacteria > Pelagibacterales > Pelagibacteraceae > Pelagibacter. The sequence goes on along the minus strand of CACIHQ010000016.1, from coordinate 12,110 downwards.
ACAATATTTCTATCAAGTATGGCGATTATATTCTTTGCAAGTTACCTGATATTGCTTACAAAATAGAAGTTATCCCCGAAATTCACAGAAAAATCATTTAATTATGAAAAACAACTAATTAGTGATAACAATTTAAATTCTAATCTGATAAAGTGAATTTAACTTAAGAGGCAACTCTTAACTGGCCAGCCAGAGAAAGGCCGAGAGGTTTAAGTCTGGAGGGCAGAAAACCCTGTAAAGCAGCGCTAAACATACAGGGTGGTCGGTTCGGCGGTAGCGCATAAAACGACGAGCCATAAAATTCTGATCTTTGCACCGTAAAAAGTGTAAAGAATCAGGGTTTTTTTTTATGACATCCCTACTTGGAACAAAATTTCAATTAAAAGTTTGGAAATATTTAATTACTATCCCTAAAGGCAGCGTAAAAACATATAAACAAGTAGCAATTGCCATTAAAAACCCTAAAGCAGCCCGTGCAGTCGCAAATGCTTGTGCTAAAAACCCATATGCTCCAGAAATACCTTGTCATAGAGTGATTAGATCTGATGGAGGTCTTGGAGGTTATTCTGGGAAAGGTGGAATCAGACAAAAGCTCAAATTACTTAGATCTGAAAAAGTATCTATTTAGCACTATTTTAAACCTTTTTTAAGTTAAAAAAGTAAGTAAAATCAACCTTTTTTTATCTTTTTACGTGATTTCTTTCTAAATAACATAATTCACCCTTTAGTTGTACCATATATTAGCCTATACTTAAAATAGACCCCTCTACGGGCGTTTAAATGGTATATTCAATTAGTGCATCGCTCTACTATTCAACTATATCAATGCTTTTAGACTGCCCTATTTTTAGAAAATTTTCATTACCACAGTTTGAAAAAGCCCCAATTTTAAGGACTATTTAATATTTTTCATAATTTGCGACAAATTTCCACTATTGCTCAGCATTTCAAGTAAATTTAAACATTGAATAACCCAAAGTATTCAAAAATAATATTATTTTTAACGTTTATAAAATACAATAAAAACAATAGTTTAAAATAAAAACTTAATGTAATACTTTAGATAATAGTAAATAAATAATACCTATTATTTTACTTTTTTACTAAATTCTCTCTTTTTGAGATATAGATACCACTTAATACAATAATAAATAAACCAAAGAAAGTCCAATTATCGGGGAAGTCACTAAAGAAATAATAACCTATAATTATGTTTGTAATAATTTCAAAGTAACTAAATGGAGCTAATTTAGAGGCATCAGCGTATTTAAGAGACAATATTAGAAAAAAATGTCCTAAACATGCAAAAATACCTATTGTAGCCATGATAGACCACTGATTAAAATTAGGTTTAACCCAAACAAATGGCATCACAAAAGATATGATTATGGCCCCTACTACACCAGTTAATAGTAAAGTTAATAAAGGGTTGTCTGACGTGCTCAATTTACGAGTAATAATTAAATAAAACCCATACATTACACCTGTTCCAAGCGCAGCAATACTTGCTAAATTTATTTCAACAAAACCAGGCCTTATAACTACTAATGAACCTATAAATCCTATAATAACTGCAGACCATCTCCTAAATCCAACTCTCTCACCTAAAAAAATTGGAGAAAAAGCAGTTACAATTAAAGGAGCAACAAAAGCCAAAGTTAGTGCTTTAGCTAAAGAAATTATTGAAATTGCATAAAAGAAACAAATATTAGCTGTTAAAAGAATTATCCCCCTCGTAATTTGTAATTTTGGTTTATCAGTCCACAGAAGATTTTTTCTAAAAAATAGGAACATAATTGGAAAAGTAAATGCAACGGTAAAAAAATATCTTGCCCAAGTTATTTGTAAGACTGGAAGATCAGCACTTAGATATTTTGCAAATCCATCCATAATTGGAAGCATTACCCAGGCCAATAGATTAAAAATAATAGCCTTCATCTATTAATAGGATATATATTAATTAAAGTATTTTAAAGCAAAGAATACTATTATTGGCACAGTTATAAATGACATCAATGTCGAAACAACAATAGTACTAGCAACACTATCAACAATCTTTTTAGGAGAATATATAGAGGCAACAAGGTAATTAAGAACTGCACTTGGCATAGAACATTGTATTAATAAAACACCAGCTGCAAATCCCTCTAGATTAAAATATAAAATCAAAAGGTATCCAATTATAGGACCAATGATTACTCGTCCTATAGAAGAAAATATTGCTTTATTAAGTGAGAAAACCTTTAGTCTTGTTAGAGCAATTCCTAAAGACATTAAAATTAGAAATATTGTAGCATACATTAATAGAAAAGTGGTATTTTCAACAAATCCTGGCAGTTCTAAGTCGTAATAAAGTAAAAAAACGGAAATTATTATTGCGTAAAACGGAGGGCTTTTAAGTATAACGTCCAAACTAAATTTTCTATCAGCAAGAAATACACCTAGAGTAAAATGGCATAAAATAATTAAAGCAGATATTGCGGCTGAAACTCCAAGTCCTTGTGAACCATAGGCAAACAAACATATAGGCAAGCCCATATTTCCAGTATTTGGCATTGTTAGTGGAGGTAATTCTCTTATAATATCTTTAGTGTTTAGAAGAAATAGTATTATAACTCCAGTAATCATAAAACCAACAATAGCTAGCGCGTAATACCAAAAATAGTTTAAAAAAATATTGAAAGAGATATTAACTGGATTTAATGCATAAATAATCATTGCTGGGGTTCCAACATTAGCAGCAAAATTGGTAATAAAAGTTGTATCTATTTTAGGATTTTTTTTACCTAAGTAATATCCAATACCAACTACAAAAAATACTGGGAATAAAACCTCAAAAAGTTTTATATAAATATCCATTAATTATATAATCGAATTAATGTTGGAGATCTAAGAATATTCTTGTTTTTTCTAAATATAGATAAGCAATTACTAGCATTCTTCTCTGAAGTTTTATGGGTAATAATGACTATTGTCGCCTTTTTGTTTTTTTTATCTGGTGTCTGGATTATTCTTTTTACAGAAATTTTATATTTAGATAATCTGTTTGTTATAAGAGAAAGAACCCCTTGTTTGTCATTTACCTCAAATCTAAGATACAAAGAATTAGTATAATTATCATTATTAAATGATTTAAGAGATTTTCTTTTTTTTGAAGATAAACCAAATGGATACTTAATATTTCCTCTCAAAATTGACAATAAATCAGACAATAGAGAGGATGAGGTTGGACCTGGTCCAGCACCCTCGCCTTGCAGGACACTCTCACCTATTGGTTTACCTTCTATAATAACAGCATTCATAACCCCATTAACATTTCCAATATAAGTATTTTTACTAACTAAACATGGATGCACAGTTTCAAATAATCTATGATTGATTACTTCAGAAATACCAAGAAGTTTAACTCTTAATCCTAATTGACCTGCGATTTTAATGTCTTTTAAATCGATATTTTCAATACCTTGCATTATACATTTATGTTTAGAAATTTTTGTATTAAACGAGAGAGCAGATAAAATTCTTACTTTCGCAAACGCATCAAACCCATTCAGATCAAGTTTTGGGTTTCCTGGCTCTGCATAACCAAGTTGTTGTGCTTTTTGTAAAACTTTATTAAAGTTTTCGTTACTATTTTCCATTTCAGATAAGATATAGTTGGTTGTTCCATTCAAAATTCCGTAGACTTTATCGATTTTATTTGTTGCTAAACCTTCCTTAATAGTTCTTAAGATAGGGATCCCACCTGCAACAGAGGCTTCAAATTCTAAATTTACATTATTTTTTTCAGCAAGTTTTGCTAAATGATCCCCATGTTTTGCAATTAAAGCTTTGTTAGGTGTTATGACGTGTATTTTATTTTCAAGAGCAGTTTCGACGATCTTTTTTGAAATACCGTCAGATTGACCTATGCATTCAAATAGTACATCTATTTTTTTATCTCTAAAAATTTGAAGTGGTTTTTTAAAGAATATATTTTTTTGAATTTGAAATCTTCTTTTTTTGTTCCTATTTTTTGCTGATATAGCAACAATATTAATTTTTTTTCCAGTTTTTATCTCAATTTCTTTTTTTTTTGTTCTCAACTCATTGTAAAGGTAAATACCTATTTGTCCTAAGCCAATTATTGCAATATTTACTAAATTTTTCATCTTGCTATATCAGGATATTTACTTTTTTTAGTATAATCATCTATATAAATCTTGTAATCATCTAAAGACATTAATGTAATATCTTTTGATTTTTTAATTATTTTAGCCAATTTTTTTTTTTCTTTAACTTTTTTTTTGTTGTGTTCATTCCAATAAGCAGAATCATTACCAAAAGAACATGATGAGAAGATTATTAAAATTAAAATTAGATTTATTTTTTTCATACAAGTCCAGTTTTTAAAGGAAATCCAAATTTTAAATTCATGTTTTGTATACCTTGACCAGATCCACCCTTGATAAGATTATCTATTGTTGAAAGAATAATTAACTTATTTTTATTTTTCGTCTTACATACTGATATAAGACATTTGTTAGTATTTATTACATTATTAGTACTTATTAAAGCATCATTTTTTAGAATTTTGATAAAAATATCGTTCTTATAATAATTTGCTAAAACTTTTTTGATTTTGTTTTGAGAAACATTTTTGTTAACCTCTACATAAATTGTACTCAAAATTCCTCTAAACATTGGTGTTAGATGAGGAGTGAAATTAAATTCAATTTTTTTGTTTGAATATTCTTTTAAAGTTTGCTCTATTTCTGAATTGTGTCTGTGGAACCCAACTCCATAAGCACTAATTGACTCATATAAATTTTGATCTTTATATTTTTTGTGAACTCCTCTACCTGCGCCTGAATATCCTGATTTAGAGTCAATAATAATGTTGTTTAATCGAATTAGTTTTTTTTGAACCAAAGGAATTAAAGGCAATAATATCGAAGTTGGGTAACATCCAGGACAAGCAATTATATTAAATTTTTTAACTTCTTGTTTTGAAATTTCTGGCAATGAGTATATGCTTTTTTTGATATTCTTAATTGATTTATGTTTCTGTTTATACCACTTAAAATAATCAGCAGCATTTTTTAGTCTGAAATCAGCAGCTAAATCAATTAACACATTATTTTTTTTTAAATAATTTGAAATTACCTGAGCTTCACCATTTGGAAGTGCTGTAAAAATTATGTCAATTTCATTAAGATATTTTTTATTAAATTTTACAATTTTTGGTAATTTTTTATTAATTAAAGATTTATCAAAATATGAAATCTTTTTTCCAACGGAGGAATTTCCACAAAGATATTTAATTTTTACATATCTATGTTTGACTAACAATTTAATTAATTGAATACCGATATATCCAGTCGATCCAGAAATTAATACATTAAGCTTAGGCATTTTTTATTATAACAGTTAATTATTAAAAGAAAATTATCTTTTAGAAAACTGGAAACTTCTTCTCGCTTTTTTTCTTCCAGGTTTTTTTCTTTCAACAGCACGAGAGTCGCGAGTGGTTAATTTTTCGGTTCTAAGTGATGTTTTAAAATTTTCATCAAATAAAACTAAAGCTTTAGAAATTCCATGAACCATTGCTCCAGCTTGACCCGTTGGTCCCCCGCCCTTTACATTACATCTAACGTCAAAATCAGTAGGTTGTTTAATCAATTCAAAGGGTTTTGTTATTTGCATTTTATGATTATCACTTGAAAAATATTCGCTATAAAGTTTTCCATTAACATAAATTTTACCAGAACCTTTTTTAAGCCAAACTTTTGCAATTGAAGTTTTTCTTCTACCAGTGGCATATTTACTATCTTTAAAATCTAATTTTAACTTTATTTTTTTTTGATTTTGCTGAGTGCTTTCCATATTAATTTCTTACAATATTTTTATTATTAAGTTTATTTAATTCTATTACTTTAGGATTTTGAGCTGAATGAGGATGATTGTCCCCACTATAAATTTTTAACTTGGAAAGCTGTTCTCTACCTAATACTCCAGTAGGTAGCATTCTTTTTACAGCTAATTTTAAAATCTCACCTGGTTTTTTTTCTTTAAGTTTTTCAGGGGTAGTTTCTTTGATTCCACCAGGATGACCTGTGTGTTTATAGTATTTTTTATTCTGAAATTTTTTTCCCGTGAATTTGATTTGTTCAATATTTTTAACAACAACAAAATCCCCACTATTCATATGTGGTGTATAAGTAGTTTTATTTTTTCCTCTTATAATTTTGGATATTACTGTAGCGAGTCTACCTACAACTGCATTGGTTGCATCAATCTCATACCATGATGGTGATAATTGCTCTTTTTTGATAAATTTAGTCATGATTGGCCGGATTAATACTGATAAATGTGATATTGTCAATTTATATTAATATTGATAGTTAGTTATTAATATTTAAAATCAAGGAAAATTTATGACCGACAAAAAAAAGAAAAGCACAGATCCTAAAACTTACAAGTTTGATACACTAAGTCTTCATGCTGGCTATCAGCCTCATAAAAATGCTGGTTCAAGACAAGTACCAATTTATCAAACTACATCATATTTGTTTGATGATGTTGATCATGCTGCAGCACTTTTTAATTTGGAAAGAGGTGGTCATATTTATAGCAGAATTTCTAATCCTACAGTTGCAGTATTAGAGGAGAGAGTTGCGGCCCTAGAAGGAGGCACAGCAGCCTTAGCAACCTCATCTGGAATGAGTGCAATTTTTTTAACAATAATGACTTTATGTGAAGCTGGAGATCATTTAGTAGTTTCGTCTCAACTCTATGGTGGTACTGTAAATTTATTTAGGCTTACTTTACCGAAATTTGGAATCAAATGTACATTTGTAAAACCTAGAGATACTGAAGGCTTTAAAAAAGCAATTCAAAAAAATACTAAAGGTATTTTTGGTGAGCTTGTTGGAAATCCTGGAAACGAAATTATGAATATGCCTGAAATAGCTAAGATTGCTCATAATGCTGGAGTTCCTTTAATTATAGATGCTACTTATCAAACACCATATCTTTGCAAACCAATTGATCATGGTGCTGATATTGTTGTTCATTCACTTACGAAATGGATGGCAGGTCACGGTTCATCAATGGCAGGTATCTTAGTAGAGGGTGGAAAATTTGATTGGATGCAAAATGATAAATTTCCAACTATGACTAAACCTTATGAAGGTTACCATGGACTTTCATTTGCTGAAGAGTTTGGGCCTACAGCTTTTACAATGAAAGCAAGAGCCGAAGGTATGAGAGATTTTGGACCATGTTTGAGTCCTCAAAATGCCTGGAATGTTTTGCAAGGTATAGAAACTTTATCTGTTAGAATGCAAAAGCATTGTTCTAACGCAGAAAAAATGGTTGAATATTTATTAAGTCATGAAAGTGTTGCTTGGGTTTCTCATCCAAGTGTTCCTGACCACCCCGACCACAATTTAGCAAAAAAACTTTTACCACATGGTAAGGGTTCTATGATAGCTTTTGGTATTAAAGGTGGTAAAGAGGCAGGAGAAGCATTTATAAATAATGTTAAACTTGCTTCACATCTTGCAAATGTTGGTGATACTAGAACCTTAGTAATTCACCCAGCATCCTCTACACACTCTCAAATGGATGAGGCCACATTAAAATTTGCTGGATTATCGCAAGATATGATTAGATTGTCTGTGGGGATAGAAGATTTTGATGATATTAGGAATGACTTTGAAACAGGTTTTAGAGCTGCAAGACGACCTAGACTTGTTTCCAATCAATGAAGTTTCAAGTTAATGGTGTAGAAGTTTTTGCCTCTACAGGTGGACGAGCTTTCGACAAAAAAAAACCACTAATAATTTTTGTTCATGGTAGTGGATTAACACATATGACTTGGGTACTCCAAACTAGGTATTTTGCTTTTCATGGTTATAGTGTTTTAGCTTTAGATATGCCTGGACATGGTCTTTCAGGAGGTGAAAGTTTGAAAACAATCGAAGACATGGCTGACTGGATTAATGATGTTATAGATTCAGTAGGTTATGAAGAGGCTTCTTTAGTTGGTCATTCCCAAGGATGTTTGGTTATTTTAGAATGTGCATTTAGGTTTCCAAAAAAAATAAAAACACTAAGTTTAATGGGTGGCGCTGGGGCCATTCCTATGAATCCAGAATTATTGTCTTTAGCAGAAAACGATGATCCGAAAGCCGTTGATTTAATGATGGACTGGGCACATGGTCCAGCTGGGCACTTTGGTGGACACCCAGTTCCAGGTTTATATCACATCAATACAGGTGGAATGCTGGCTAAATCCAGAACAATCAAAAATACATTAGGAATAGATTTTAGAGCTTGTGATAATTACAAGAATGGTTTTAAGGCTGCCAAAGAAATCAAGATCCCTACTTTATCTATTTTAGCAAATGGTGATAAGATGTGTCCTGTAAAGGAAGGAAAAAAATTAGCAGACTTAATAGATGGAAGTAAAATTGAAATAATTGACAATTGTGGGCACATGATGCTCTTAGAAGAAGCTGATAAAGTCTTAAATATACTGAAAAAATTTATTCTTACTTATTTTCCTATTAAAAAGAATTAATTCTTTTATTAAGATATAAAAAATATACTGATGCACTAACAAGAAAAACTGAACTCAATTGATGCATTGATGCTAAAACTATTTGAGCTCCATTTATTAAAGTGAGTATTCCAAGAATGACTTGAGTAAATAAGAAAAAACCAACTAGATTAATCGCAAAAAAACAATTTTTTATTCGATATTTATAAATTTTAAATAAAATCCAAAAATAATAAAAGAGTATTACATAAGCTAAATTTCTATGAAGAAATTGAACTAATGATGCATCACTAAATGCAGCTAAATTAAATAGATTTTCTAATTTATTATCGTCCGGAAAGTAAGTATTACCCATCATGGGCCATGAATTATAGATCAAACCAGCGTCCATACCTGAAACAAAAGCACCAATAATTATTTGCAAAAAAACCAGAAATAAGAAGACTATAGGAAAAAAAATATTTAATTGTGATTGCTCTTTTATATCAAAATTCAATTTAAAATAATTCCATAAGATTAAAGACAATATTAAAAATGCTATTAATAGATGAATTGATAGTCGAAAATGACTTACATCTAATCTATCAATTAACCCACTTGAAACCATATACCAGCCTATAAAACCTTGAAAACATATAAGGAAAAAAATTGAATAAAGATTCAATAATTTTGTAAACGTAATCTTAAAAGAAAAATATATTAGGGGAATTAAAAATCCTAAACCAATTAGTCTTCCAAGAAAACGATGTGCCCACTCCCACCAAAAAATAACTTTAAATTCACTCATGGTCATAGAATAATTTTGCATTTTATATTCTGGTATCTTTTTATACTCCTCAAAATAGTCTAACCATTTGACATCACTCAGGGGAGGTAATGTCCCTGAAAATAATTCCCACTTAGTTATTGAGAGACCAGAGTCAGTTAGTCTTGTTAAACCACCCACAACAATCATAAAAGCTATCAAAAAAAACATGAACATTAGCCATAATGATATGTGTTTTTTCAGTAAATTATTCTCTATATACATATAATGATAAATATAATAATTATTAATTAATCCAATTTAATAAATGTCGCCTTTAAAAATAAAAAAACTAAGCAAAATTAGATCTGAATTAGATAAACTTGATAATTTACTAATAAAGCTAATAAAAAAAAGAACATTTTTAGTTAAAAAGGTGCTTTTACTAAAAGAAAGAAAAAGTCAAATAGTTGATAAAAAAAGGATTAAAGAAATTTTATTGAATATAAAGAAAAAATCTCAGAAAAATAATATTGATCCAAAAATTACAAATAAGATTTGGAAAAACATGATTTATGCATATATCGATTACGAAAAGAGAAACTTTAAAAAAAAATAATTACTTACTGTGTGGTGGAAGTTTTTTTTCCACAAAAATTTCATGTTTTCTCGTAACAGGGTTATATTTTTTTGCTTTAAGTTTGACTTTAGCTTTTTCCCCACCTGCAGGTTTTTTAACATAATAAAAAAAAGAACTATCTGGTTTGGTTTCTGGTACAAGTCTTACTTTAACGTGAGTTTTTTTAGGCATATTACTTATTATTTTTTAAATATTTAATTATATTAGAAATTTTAACTAATTTATTTTTAATATCGTGAGCTTTTATAGATTCATTTAAATTTTCGTCAAGTTTTAAAGTATCAATATTATTCAAAATCTTTTTTACACCTTTTATTGTCATTCCTTGATCTTTTAAAAGAAAATGAACTTTTCTGATTAAATCTATATTTTTTTGGTCGTAATAACGTCTATTACCGTTTAAAATTTTGGGTTTAATTTGTTTAAATTCTTTTTCCCAATATCTTATGGTGTGCGTTGGAGAAGTATCGCCTCTTTTAGATTTCAAGCCAACAATTTTGACTACCTCACCTATAGTTTTATAAGCGCTCTCAAATTTACTCATTTTTTGAATTTATAAATTCCTTAAATTCTTTAGAGGGTTTAAATAAAACTACATTTCTCTCAGAAATGATCTTGTCTTCCTTTGTTTTAGGATTCCTCCCAATCCTAGATTTCTTTGATTTAATAAAAAATGTGCCAAATTTTGTTAATTTTAATTTTTTTTCTTTCTTTAAATTTAGTGTTATGAGAAAGAAAAGCTCATCTATTAAATGTTCTGATATTTGTTTAGAAAAACCTACTTGCATGTAAATAATATTAACTAAATCTTTTTTAGTTAAGTTTGTTCTCATTTATTTGATATTTTCCTTAATTTTTTTTATCAAATTTCCTTTAATTATTCTATTACAAACATCTAAAGAATTAGAGAACCCAATATAATCTATTCCACCATGACTTTTAACAACTGGTGTATCCAAACCTACAAATATTGCTCCATTATATAATCTAGGATCTAATCTTTTTTTGAATTTTCTTAAATTTGAAATATTAAGAAGAGAAGATATTTTTCCAAGAAAAGAACCACCTAAAGCTTTCTTCAACTCATCTGTGATAAAATTGGCAGTGCCTTCGGCTGTTTTTAAAGCAACATTTCCAGTAAATCCATCTGAAACAATCACATTTACTTTACCATTCATTAATTCATTTCCTTCTATATATCCCTCAAAATCAAAGTTTTGATTTTTTCTCTGATTTAATAATTTGTAAGTTTCTTTTATAATTTCATTTCCTTTTAATTCCTCAGAACCTATATTTAATAATGCTACTTTTGAAATATCATTAGGGTATAAAGATTTATATAACGAAGCTCCCATAACAGCAAAATCAGCTAAATTTTTTGAACTACACTCAATATTTGCGCCAAGATCTAGAACAACACTCATTCCTTTTTTGTTTGGCCACAAAGCAGATAAAGCGGGTCTATCAATATTTTCAAGCATTTTTAAATTTAACTTTGCAATTACTAATAAAGCTCCAGTATTACCAGCAGAAATTACAATATCAGTTTCTTTATTCTTAACACTTTCAATTGAAAGCCACATACTTGTCTTTTTTCCTCTTTTTGCAGCTTCTAATGGACTATCAGCACTTTTCACTACATCTTGGGTATGTACTATTTCATAAAAACTCCTATCAATCTTACCACCTATTTGTTCTGAAATTTCATTCTTGTTTCCAAATATCTTAAAAAAATTTTCTTTACTTTTTTTGTGGTTATGAATAATTCCGTTAATTACTTTACTTGGTGAATTGTCTCCTCCCATTGCATCAACTGCAATTTTTATCAATTTTGTCATAGTAAAAAACTTAAAATTATTCTTTAGGGTCTAAAACTTGTCTTCCTTTATACATTCCCGTTTTTAAATCCAAATGATGTGATAGTCTGTACTCACCGGTTTTCTTATCTTCGATAATATTTTTTGTTGAGAATTTCATATTCTGAGATCTTCTCATACCAGTCCTTGATGGAGTTTGTTTTCTTTTTGGTACGGCCATAATTAGGATCTACTTACACCTTTTAATAGATAATTCAAATTTTTTTTTGATAGTTTTTCTCTAAAATCTTCAAAATAATCGACAAATTTATCAATTTTATTAAAATCTTCTAAAAAAATTGATAACTTTTCAATCTTCTTAGT
>CACIHQ010000015.1 GCA_902586495.1 uncultured Pelagibacteraceae bacterium | reverse complement strand
TTCTTCTATTGGCTCAAGCTTGTTACCATTTTCATCTTTTTTATAGAGGACTTTTGGAGGGCTCACTGTCATTTCAAAACCCTCTCTTCTCATTTGAGTAAGTAAAATTTCCAACATTAATTCACCTCGACCACTAACAACGAAAGAGTCATTCCTCTCATTTTCAGTGAATGTAATTCCAACATTATTTTGCGCTTCTTGAACTAACCGATCTTTAATTTGTGTGCTTGTAAGCTTTTTACCTTCTGTGCCAGCCAAAGGAGAGGTATTTACAGTGATTGTAATTGACATAGTTGGAGGATCTATCGGTGTAGCTTCTATTGGTTCATTTACTTCAAGATCACAAATAGTGTCTGCAACGTTAGCTTTTTCTAAACCCGCAACCACCACAATATCACCAGCTTTACCAACCTCAATTGGAACTTTTTTGGTTCCTTCGTATCTAAAAATTTTAGTCAATCTACCTTCATCAACTTTTTCTCCTTTTAAATTGATTGCCTTAATTGCTTGATTAGCTTTTGCTGTTCCTTGCGAAATTCTACCCACTAAACTTCTTCCTAAAAAGCTATCAGCATAAAGAAGTGTAGAAAGCATAGCGAAAGGTTTTGATTTATCTAATTCAGCTGGCTTAACATGCTCGACAATCTTATCTAAAAGTGGATTAAGATTTTCTCTTGGACCATCTACTTCAAGATCAGCCCATCCAGATCTTCCACTTGCATATAAAACTGGGAAATCTAGTTGGTCTTCATTAGCATCTAAACTTACAAATAAATCGAATGTTTCATCTAGAACTTCATTAGCTCTCTGATCTGATTTATCTAATTTATTTATAACCACAATTGGCTTTAAACCTTGTTTTAAAGCTTTTGCTAAAACGAATTTTGTTTGAGGCATCACACCTTCAGCAGAGTCTATTAGTAATAATGCTCCATCAGCCATACTAAGTACTCTTTCAACTTCAGCAGCAAAATCTCTGTGGCCGGGGGTATCAATTATATTTATTCTAGAATCTTTCCAATTAATCGAGGCGGGTTTAGCTAATATTGTAATTCCTCTTTCTTTTTCTAATTCTCCAGAGTCCATCAGCCTTTCATCAACAACTTCATTTTCTCTAAATGAGCCGCTTTGTTTCATTAAGTTATCAATTAGAGTTGTTTTGCCATGATCAACATGGGCAATTATGGTGATGTTTCTTATAGTATTATTCATAAATCTGGGTCCTTATACATATTTAAACACTTTTGAAAACTTAAAAAAAACTACACTAGGCTTGGATAAATTAACGATTTTTTTTTAATTTTTATTTTTTTCGCTTTTCGCGTCTAAGTTTTCTTTTTTCTTTAAAACTTAATTTAGGTTTTTTTTTGACACTAGAGTCTTTAAACGATTTTCCACTATATCTTTTCGACATAACAACAACACTATATCAAAGATTTTTTTAAGCAAAAAAAAAGGGCAGTAAAAACTGCCCTTTTAGAATTTTGATTAGGAGTTATCGGGTTACATACCCATGCCGCCCATTCCTCCCATGCCACCCATGCCACCCATGCCACCAGGCATTCCAGCAGGAGCCGCATCTTTTTCCTCAGGTTTATCTGCTATCATGGCCTCAGTTGTTACTAATAATCCAGAAATTGATGCTGCATCTTGAAGTGCAGTTCTAACAACTTTGACTGGATCAATAATACCCTTAGCAAACATGTCACAATATTCTTCATTTTGCGCATCATATCCATGAGTTTTTTTGTTTTGCTCTAACAACTTACCAACCACAACTGAGCCATCTACGCCAGCGTTTTTAGTAATCTGTCTTATTGGAGCCTCTAAAGCTCTTCGAACTAAATCAACACCAGCTTTTTGATCTTCACCTTTAGCTTTAACTTTTTCAAGATCTTGAGCAGCATATAACAAGGCACATCCACCACCTGTTACAATTCCTTCTTCAACTGCAGCTCTTGTTGCATTTAGTGCATCTTCAACTCTATCTTTTCTTTCTTTAACTTCAACTTCTGTAGCACCACCAACTTTTATTACAGCAACACCACCGGCAAGTTTAGCTAATCTTTCTTGAAGTTTTTCTTTATCATAATCTGAGGTTGTTTCATCAATTTGTTGTTTAATTGAAGAACATCGAGCTTCGATATCAGATTTTTTACCACTACCATTAACAATGGTACTATTATCTTTATCAACTTTAACCTTTTTACATGAACCAAGATCATCTAACTTAACGTTTTCAAGTTTAATTCCCAAATCTTCAGAAATCACACTACCACCGGTTAAGATTGCAATATCTTCAAGCATAGCTTTTCTTCTGTCACCGAATCCTGGAGCTTTTACAGCTACTACTTTTAAACCACCTCTTAATTTATTTACAACTAAAGTAGCTAAAGCTTCACCTTCAACATCTTCAGATATAATCATTAATGGTCTACCAGCTTGTACCACTGCTTCTAAAAGAGGAACCATTGGTTGTAGATTTGTTAATTTTTTTTCATGTAAAAGAATAAAAGGATTATCTAACTCTGTAGTCATCTTATCGCTATTTGTGATAAAGTATGGAGATAAATATCCTCTATCAAATTGCATACCTTCAACTACATCGAGCTCAGTTTCAATTCCTTTATTTTCTTCAACTGTAATAACACCCTCATTACCAACTTTTTGCATTGCTTTAGAAATCATACTTCCAATTTCTTTATCACCATTAGCAGAAATTGTTCCAACTTGAGCAATTTCATCACTATCTTTTACTTTCTTTGCTGAGGAAACTAAGTTTTGTTTAACAACATCCACTGCTGCATCAATACCTCTCTTTACATCCATTGGGTTCATTCCAGCTGTAACATATTTCACACCTTCTTTTACTATAGCTTGAGCTAAAATGGTTGCAGTTGTTGTCCCATCACCAGCTTCATCATTTGTTTTGCTGGCCACTTCTTTTACCATTTGAGCACCCATATTCTCAAACTTGTCTTCAAGATCAATTTCTTTTGCAACTGAAACACCATCCTTTGTAATTCTAGGAGCGCCATAAGATTTATCCATTACAACATTTCTGCCTTTAGGACCCAACGTCACTTTCACAGTATCAGCTAGGATATTTACCCCTCTTATCATTGCTGATCTTGCTTCAGCATCAAATTTAACGACTTTTGCCATTTTACTTTCTCCTTTAACTTATATTATTTACTTGAAATACCCATAATGTCTGACTCTTTCATTATGCTGTATTCTTTACCATCAATTTTGACTTCAGTTCCTGACCATTTGCCAAATAAAACTTTGTCTCCAACTTTAACGTCCATTGGAATTTTTTTTCCATCATCAGTTTTTGCACCACCGCCAACAGCTACAACCTTTCCCTCTTGAGGTTTTTCCTGAGCTGTATCTGGTATAATTATTCCTCCAGCAGTTTTTTCGCTGCTATCTAAAACTTCTATTAAAACTCTGTCATGTAACGGTCTAAATTTCATATATTCTCCTATATAAATATGAAGTTCATATAGAGATTGGTAATACTATTTCAAGATATACTTAAAATTTAGTTTATTAAAAAAGGTAGGAAATTGTGGATTTTTTGGGTTATAGATTATTTTGATGACTAAAAATTTAGATAATGATGGTTTCAGTTCAATCGTTGATAATTATCAGCTCTTTTATATCGATTTATGGGGTGTCATACATAACGGGATAAATCTTCACAAAGAAGCAATCAACGTTCTAAAAGAAATTACAAAAAAGGGCAAAGAATACATTCTTCTCACAAATGCACCTAGACCTAACGATGTTGTTAAATCCTTTTTAAAAGAAATGGGCATGGCAAAAGAAATTAGAGAGCATGTTTTTACATCTGGGCAAGCATCACTAAATTATCTCAAAAAAAATTTATCTAATAAAAATTTTTTTCATGTTGGACCACCACGTGATTTTGATTTATTTAATGACTTTGTTAAAATGAAGTCAGACAACATTGATGAAGGAGAATATATATTATGCACTGGATTGTTTGAAAAATTTGATAAGGATTTAAATTATTATAAAGAATTATTTGAGAAAAATTTAGATAAAGAAATGATTTGCACTAATCCAGATTTAATTGTGGACAGAGGAAACAAGAGAGAACTTTGTGCAGGTTCAGTTGCTATGGTTTTTGAAAAAATGGGGGGTAAAGTTGTATACTTTGGTAAACCTTACCCTGAAGTTTATAATTTATCCATCAATAATAAAGGTAAAAAAACTCTTTCAGTCGGTGATAATTTAAATACAGATATAAAAGGTGCAAATCTTCTCAATTACGACTCTTTAATCATTTCAAATGGTATACATAAAAAAGAAATTGAAAATAAAGGAATTGAAGAGACAGCAAGATCCTACGAAACAATCTGTAATTACATTCAATCTGAATTAAAATGGTGAAGATGAAATTATATAATAGTTTTAATATTTCTAAAAAACATAAAAAATCGATTATCTTAATTGGTAATTTTGATGGACTTCACCTTGGACATCAAAAGTTATTTAAGCTTGCAAAAAAGTATAAAAAAAAATATTCATCAAAGATTGGTGTTTTAACTTTTGAGCCAATGCCAAAGATGTTTTTTAACTCACAGTTAAAAAATTTCAGACTATCTAATTTAAATCAGAAAATTGAAAATTTAAGTAGGCTTAATGTTGATTTTGTTATAATTAAAAAATTCGACCATAAATTTTCAAAAACAAAATCAATTTCATTTATAAAAGAAACTCTAGGAAAAAGAATAAATCCAAAATTTATTTTTGTAAGTAATAATTTTAGGTTTGGGAATAAAAGAGAGGGAGATGTAAAACAATTGATAAAGTATGAGAAGTTATGCAAATATAAGATAATTAAACCTCAACCTTTAATAGTTAAAAAAAAAATTATTTCATCTTCTCTGATCAGAAAATATTTGCAAAATGGAAAGCTTAAGGATGCAAACAAACTTTTAAAAAGAAACTGGTCCATCGATGGAAAGGTTCAAAAAGGCAAACAGCTAGGAAAAAAGATTGGTTTTCCAACAGCTAACATTGATATCTATGATTACGTTTTGGCTAAACCTGGTGTTTATGGTGTTAAAGCTAGCAAAATGAATAAATCAAATTATATTAAAGGTATAGCAAATTTAGGATATCGACCCACATTTAATGGAAAGAAAATACTATTAGAGGTTCATTTATTTAATTTTTCTGGAAATTTATATAATAAGTATTTAAGAGTTGAATTCTTAAAGTTTATAAGAGAAGAAAAAAAATTCAGAAATGTAGAACAATTAAAGAAACAAATTAATGTCGATCTTCTAATTGCAAAAAAATAAAATGAGTAAAAGTCAAATAAATTTACCTAAAACAGCTTTTTCAATGAAGGCAAATTTACCAACAAAAGAGCCAGAAATATTGGAATTTTGGAAAAAAATTGACCTTTACAAAGAATTAAGAAAATCAAGAAAAGGAGAAGAAAAATTTGTTCTTCACGACGGTCCTCCATATGCAAATGGAAACATTCATATGGGTACTGCTTTGAACAAAATATTAAAGGATATCATTGTGAAATTTCATCAAATGGACGGTAAAGACTCTGTTTATGTGCCAGGTTGGGATTGTCATGGTTTACCTATTGAGTGGAAAATTGAAGAGCAGTACAAAAAAAATAAAAAAAATAAAAATGATGTTCCAATAGTTGAATTCAGAAAAGAATGTCGAACATTTGCAGAAAAGTGGATAGAGGTTCATAAAGACCAGTTTAAAAGACTGGGTGTTGTTGGTGACTGGGAAAATTATTATTCAACAATGAGTTATGATGCAGAGGCACAAATTGTAAGAGAGTTAGGTAAATTTTTAAAAGAAGGAAGTCTTTATAGGGGATTTAAACCAGTTTTATGGTCAACAGTAGAAAAGACAGCCTTAGCTGATGCTGAAGTTGAATACCAAGATCATAAATCTGATACAATTTATGCTTGCTTTCCAGTAAAATCATCCAAAATTAAAGAGCTTAATGGTTGTGATATTGTAATATGGACTACTACTCCTTGGACCATACCAGCTAATAAGGCTTTAGCTTACAACGAAAGCTTGGATTATTTAATAATTCAAATAAGTGATGAGGGAAATTTTAAAAATAAAAAGATCATTATTGCAGAAGCATTATTAGATTCGGTTTTAAAAAATTGTGAGTTAAAAGAATTTAAAATTTTAAAAAAATTTAAAGGTAAAAATTTAAAGGACACTATCTGCAAGCACCCATTTGTTAATTTGGGTTATGATTATGATATTCCTATGCTAGAGGCCCGTTTCGTTACCATTGAACAAGGAACAGGAATTGTTCATTGTGCACCAAGTCACGGACCTGATGATTTTAATCTATGTTTAAATAACGGAATAAAAGCCATTGAAACAGTCGATGATGATGGAAAATATACAAAAAATGTTTCTTTGTTTGAAGGTCTACATATTTTTAAGGCCAATCCAATTGTTATCGAAAAATTAAAAGATCAAAATAAACTTCTTTCAAATGGTAAATTAGTTCATTCCTATCCTCATTCTTGGAGATCAAAAGCACCTTTAGTTCATAGAGCAACACCACAATGGTTTATTTCTATGGAAAGTCATAAACTAAGAAGTAAAGCTTTAAAAGCAATTGATGATACGACTTTTTATCCAAGTAAAGGCAAAGAAAGGTTAAAATCAATGATTGAGACAAGACCAGATTGGTGTGTGTCTAGACAAAGAGTTTGGGGTGTACCTCTTCCAATTTTCGTAAATAAAAAATCTAATGAAATTTTAATAGATGATGAAGTATTTGAAAATATTGCAAAAATTTATGAGAAAGAGGGTTCAGATTGTTGGTTTGCAGATGACCCTCAAAAATTTTTAGGTGATAAATATAAAGCAGAGGATTTTGAAAAGCTCAGCGACATCGTTGAAGTTTGGTTTGATAGTGGATCAACTCACTCTTTTGTTCTAGAGAAAAGAAAAGATCTTAAGTGGCCTGCATCCATGTATTTAGAGGGTTCAGATCAGCATAGAGGTTGGTTTCACTCTTCTTTATTAGAGTCGTGTGGAACAAGGGGCAAAGCACCATTCGAATCTATACTATCTCATGGGTTTGTTGTAGATGGAAAAGGTCTTAAAATGTCAAAATCTCTTGGAAATGTAATTGCACCAGAGGAAATTTTAAAAAAGTATGGTGCTGACATATTAAGGATTTGGGTGGCTGCATCAAATTATGCAGAAGACCTAAGAATAGATTATTCAATATTAGACCAGCATTCGGAGTCTTATCGTAAATTAAGAAATACATTCAGATATTTACTAGGAAATATAAACGATAAATTTGAAGACGTTAATTTTGATGAAATTGATATCGAAAGCTTGCCAGAACTAGAAAAGTTTCTGCTAAATAAGATATATATACTTAATCAAAAATTTGAAACCTGTTTTCAAAAATACGATTTTCATAATCTTTATAAAGAATTGTTAAGTTTTTGCACAGTAGATTTATCAGCTTTTTATTTTGATATTCGAAAAGACACTTTATATTGTGATCCAATCAATTCTGAAAAAAGAAAGTCATGTGTTACTGTTTTAAATATTCTGCTAAAATCCTTGCTTAGGTGGTTCGCTCCTATTTTATCTTTCACCACTGAAGAAATTTATCAGCTAATATCAAAGAACAGTAAAAGCATTCATTTAGAAAAATTTTTAAAATTTCCAGAAAAATTCAAAAATGATAAACTGGCAGAGAAATGGTCTCAATTAATGAAAATAAGAGATATGTGCAACATAAGCATTGAAGAACAAAGAGCTAGTAAAGAAATTGGTTCAAGTTTAGAGGCAGACCTTAATATTCAACTTAATCAAAAATATAAGGATGTAGTTGGAAATATGGATTTATCGGAGCTATGTATAGTTTCTAAAGCTAATGTTAATTTTGATAATCAATTAGATATTTTGGTTGAGACAAAAAAAGCGTCTGGAAAAAAATGTTCTGTTTGTTGGAAGATAAGAAAAGATCCATGTGAGAGGCATCCCAAATGTCAAATAACATAATTAAAAATTTTCTAATAAACTTTTTTATAGTCCTTAGCATATTTTGTGTTGATAGATTTTCAAAAATTTATGTGATCGATTTTTATGAGACGAATTATGGTTCTGATTTGTATAATTCAAAATTTCTAAATATAAGTTTAATATGGAATGAAGGTATCGCTTTTGGTCTGCTATCCTTTAGTGATAAATTTTTTTATCATATCTTAACTTTTTTTATAGGGGCAGTGATATTGATAATACTTTTAATGCTCAATAACAGCGAGGGGCTGAAAAAATACTCTCTTTTAATGATATTAGGTGGTGCTTTAGGTAATTTTTATGATCGAATTTTTTTTGAAGCTGTGCCAGATTTTATAGATTTTCATATTGAAAATTTTCATTGGTTTATTTTTAATGTATCAGATATATTTATTACCACAGGTGTTGTATTAATGATTTTTTTAGAGATGTTTTTTAGCAAAGATAAATTTCAAAATGACAAAAATTAAGTTTATTTTATTTTTAATTTTTACTCTATTTATATTACAGAGTTGTCAAGCTGTTAAGGATGGATTAACTTCTCAAAAAAAAAAAAGTACTGATGAATTTTTAGTTGAGAAAAAATCACCATTAGTAATGCCACCCGAATTTGACAAATTGCCATTACCCACAACAGCAGAGGAATCTAACTTTGAAACAAATAGTAATAATATTAAAAAATTAATTTCTAATAATAACTCAGAGGAAAAAATTGAAACTCAAAATAAGAATTTTGAGAATTCAATTATAGAAAAAATTAAACAAAATTAATGATTACTAATGGTATCGATTTTAGAAACTTTGCAATCAATAAAAATTCTAAACTAATTAAAAGTTATCTCAGACAATTATTAAAAAAAAAAAATCAGGTTATTCAATCTTTAAGCATTAATTACAAAGATAGTTTTAAAATTAAAAATATTAAAAAATATAAAAATTTTCAAAATTTAAGAGTAATTGGCATGGGTGGATCCTCTTTAGGTAGTGAGGCGATTTATGATTTTCTCAGAAAAAAGATAAAAAAGAATTTTTCTTTTGTAGACGATCTAGATGTTAGCAACAAAATTAAAAATGATAAAAAATGCTTAAATTTAATTGTTTCTAAGTCAGGTGAAACAGTTGAAACTATTATTAATTCAAATCTAATTATTAAAAAAAAAGATAGAAATTTATTTATTACCGAAAACAAAAACAATTATTTATATAGACTTGCTTTAAAATTGAAGGCAAAGGTAATACATCACAATAATTTTATTGGTGGAAGATATTCGGTTTTATCTGAAACGGGAATGCTTCCAGCTGAGCTTATGGGATTAGATATTAAAAAATTTAGACAATTAAATAATTTGATTAAAAATAAAAAATTTTTAAATTCTTTAGTTAAAAATGTAAGTTCAATTATTTATTTTATTAAAAGAAAAAAACACAATTCAGTTATCATAAATTATGATAAAAGTTCAGAGAGTCTATTTTTTTGGTATCAACAATTAGTTGCAGAAAGTATAGGAAAAAATAAAAAGGGTCTGTTACCAATAGTATCCAATATGCCAAAAGATAACCATAGTGTTATGCAGCTTTACTTGGATGGATTTAAAAATAACTTTTTTACAACTTTTTTTGTTCATTCAAAAAATTCATCTAAAATCATCAATGAGAATATTCTTTATTCAAAAAAATTTTTAAGAAATAAAAGATTATTAGATGTGACATATGCTCAAAAAAAAGCTACAGAAATTGTTTTTAAAAAAAGAGGAATACCTTTTAGGAGTTTTGAAATTTTCAAAAGAGATGAAAAAACTCTAGGAGAATTATTTAATTTTTTTATTTTAGAAACTATTTTGTTAGGTCAGGCAATAAAAGTAAATCCCTACGACCAACCAGCCGTAGAACTAATTAAAAAAGAAACAAAAAAAATTTTAGTTTAAGATACCAAATAAAATTTTTGAAATACCATATGTTTTTTCCTCTAAAATACTTAAATTTTTAGAATATTTTTCATTGTCTTTTCTATTTCTGTGAATGATTATGATTCCATTTTTATTAAGCAGTTTCATGTTATAAATTTTATCAATTAATGCGGATATATTTCTATCTTTATAAGGTGGATCTAAAAAAATGATATCATAACTATTTTTTGTTAAATAAAGCCCAGCATAAATATTTTGGTTGATTATTTCATAATTTTTATACAATTTTAAATTGGCTAAATTTTTTTCTAATATAGGCAAAACGCTGCTATAATTTTCAACAAAAGTGACATTTTTTGCCCCATTGGATAAGCATTCTATTCCAAACGATCCAACACCAGCAAATAAATCTAAAATTAAAGAATTTTTTATCCTAATATTAAACTTATTAGAATGTTTAAGTATATTGAAAATAGATTCTTTAGTTAAATCTTTAAGTGGTCTAGTTTTAATATCATTAGGTGCTAATATTTTTCTACCTTTAAGGTTTCCAGAAATAATTCTCATTTATCTATTACTTTGTAACCAATATCTTTACGGTAAAAACCACCAGTCCAATTTAATTTATTCAAGTATTTATTTACGTTTTCTCTAGCATTAATAAATTCATTTGATAAAGAGACAAAATTTAACACTCTTCCTCCTATAGAAAAAATTTTTCCTTCTTTTTCAAGAGTTCCAGCGTGAAATAGGTAATCTTCATAATTTAATTCAATTTTGCTGAGATTTTCTATTTCAACTTTTTTTTTATAATTTTCTGGATAGCCTTTTGAGCACAAAACAACACATAAACTTTTTTTATCACTCCATTTAATTTCAGTTTCTTTTAATTTTTTGTTGCAGCAAGCTAAAAATATTTCACAAATGTCAGTTTTTAACTTTGGAAGAATTGTTTGACATTCTGGATCACCCATTCTCACGTTATATTCGATAAGGTAAGGCTCATTATCAACTATCATTAACCCTGCATATAAAAAACCTTTGTATTCAGTCCCAAGATCTTTTAAAGCTTTTAAAGTTGGTTTTATAATTTTACTTAATATTTTTTTTTCTAATTGTTTTTCAATTAATCTAGAGGGTGAATAGGCACCCATCCCTCCCGTATTTTTTCCCTTATCACCTTCTAAAACCCTTTTATGATCTTGAGCTGTATCAAAATTTTTAATCGAAATTCCATCGCTAATAACAAAAAAACTCATCTCCTCACCTTTCAGAAATTCTTCAATCAATACATTGTTAGCTTTGCCAAATTTTCCCTCAAATATTTCTTTAACAGCGTCATAAGACTCATTAAGATTTTCACATATATAAACCCCCTTGCCTGAAGCTAAATTATCAGCTTTAATAACTATGGGATGATTAGTTTTTTTTAGGAAGTTATTAGCATCTTGAATATTTTCGAATACCCCAAATTTTGCAGACGGAATATTATATTTTTCACAAATTCTTTTCGTAAAAATTTTGGAACCTTCAAGTTTAGATGCTAATTTATTTGGACCGAAAACTTTAATTTTAAATTTTTCCAAATAGTCCACCAAGCCGTCCACTAAAGGTTTTTCTGGACCTACTACCACCAGTTCAATTTTGTTCGTTAAAACATAATCCTTAAAACTTTCAAAGTTATTTGTATCTATTTCAACGTTGATTGCTATTTTTGCTGTTCCAGCATTTCCAGGAAAACAATATAATTTTTTTATTTTCTTAGAGCGGTTTAAGAGTTCACATATAGCGTGTTCCCTACCACCGCTTCCTATAACGCCAACTATCATGTATAAGTATATAAACTAAAAATGATAAAAAAATTAGCAAAAATAAAATATTTACCAAATAATTTTCAAGTAATCGAGCCTGGGGATTATGTTATATGTGCAGTTTCAGGTAAATCAATCAGTTTAGAAAATTTAAATTATTGGAATGTAGATTTACAAGAACCATATTATTCCTATGTTGAGGCGAGCAAAAAAAAAGAGGAGATAGATAAAATATAGTTTATTTCCATCTATTATGAGACCAAATCCAATAATCTGGTTTCTCTTTTATAAAGTTTTCAAGTATTTTATTAAGATGATCTGTAATGTCTTCAACAGATTTATTAACATCAAAATTTATAGGTTTAATTATGGTAATTTTAAATTTAACATTGTCAAATCTTTCTATAAAAATTGGAACAACCGGTATTTTATATTTTTTAATTAATTGAGCTGGAATAGTTGTGGTAAAGGCTTTTTTATTAAAAAAATTCGATTTGATTCCCTCCGAAACTCTTTGATCAATCATCAGTGCAGTTGAAAATCCATCATTATTTAATTTAACTAATTCCTTTATTCCTCCAATGCCCTTTTTGATTTGATATTTACAAATATAATTTTTTCTTATTTTTTCCATTATTTGGTTTAAAAAAATATTATTAAGTGGCCTATATATTGCGGCAACCTTTATACCAATTTTTTCTATTTGCATTGCCATTAACTCAAAATTACTGAAGTGCCCAGAAATAAAAACAACTTTTTTTTTATTGATTTTAATATCTTGAAGAATTTCTTCACCCTCCAGTATTATATTCTTGTTTAGCTCTCCACTTCTAAATTTTTTAATAAACATATATTCTGCAAAGACTCTTCCATAATTATTCCACATGGAGGAAGATATTTTTTTTAAATCTCTCTCATCAATTTTTGGAAAAGCTATTTTAATATTTGAATCAATTAGTTCTTTAGACCTAAATAAAGGACCTACTATTTGAAAAATTTTTCCACTTAAAAAAGATGCTAATTTAATGCCTAAAATTTTAAATATAAAAAAAAATAAAATTATAATAATAAATTGTAAGAAATATTTAATTTTTCTCATATCAATTAAGTAAAATATTTATGAAATTATTTTCATTTTGAATTTTTATGTCGGATTTAATGAATTTGATCTCATCATGAAATTTTTCATTTATTCTTAAAAAATCTTTTTCAGTTGTGATTATTTTACAATTTATCTTCTTGGCTTCTGAAATTATATCTTTCACATCATCGTCTGAATAATTGTAATGATCAGGAAATTCAATATCTTTAAATACGTTTATGTTATTTTTTTTTAACATCGATATAAAAGATTTATGATTTCCAATTCCTGAAAAGACTAGGTAGTTATCTCTATCATTAAAGTCATTCAGGTTTAAAGGAATATAATTTGAAATAAAAATATTTGCCTCTGGATTGATTTTAAAAATTTGTTTCCGCGTTTTTTCCAAATTTTCCATATTTCCAGTTATAAATATATTTTTATATTTTTTTATGTTTTTAAAATGTTCTCGTAAAGGACCTGATGGAATTGTAAATCCATTCCCAATCCAATTTTCATCATTAAAACATACAAAAATTAAATCATAATCTATTGAATAATCTTGTAAGCCATCATCAAAGATTGCAACTTTATACCCATCATTAATTGCATCAATTAATGATTGTTTTCGCTTTTTAGATTTAAATAATTTGCCACTATTTTCTAATAATTTTTGCTCATCCATCTGATTCGTGTAATCTTTTTTTATGAAGCATGTTTTAATTTTTTTTTTGTCAAGAATTTCGTGTATTTTTAAACTTAAAGATGTTTTTCCTGTGCCACCAAGATAAATATTTCCAATACATATAGTCTTAATATTTTTAAATTTTTCTTTTTTTATAACTAATTTTTTTGTCAAATTAATAAGCCATAAAAACAATGATAGAGGCAGAAAAAGATAAGGTAAAATTTTTGCATTTTTTTTGTCCCAAAAACTTGGTTTTTTAAATTTCATAATTCATTGTTTTACCAAGTTTTATTAAGGTATTTTTAAAAATAATATTACCTAATTTTTGGATTTTTCTGACATTTTCCATTCTTTTTTTAAAAACTATTTCTTTTGAGAATTGTTCAGGACTGCTTATCTCTTTTGAGATTTTTAAATATTTGAGAAAATCATAAACTTCACGAAAATTATCAACATTTGGCCCATGAAGTATTTTTGCACCGTAGCGTGCGGGTTCTAAAGGATTTTGCCCACCTTTATTAACTAAAGACCCACCTAAAAATACAGTAGTTGCGATTTTATAAAATTGTTTTGAGTCTCCAAAAGTGTCGACAATATAGATATCAATATTTTTAAGATCTCTAATTTTTGAGCTATGACATGTAATTTTTAAATTTAATTTTTTTAATTCATTTTCTATTTCTTTTACCCTATGAACATGCCTTGGAATGATGATTGTAATTAAGTTTTTTATTTTTTTCTTTAGCAAAATATGCGTTTGAGCCGCAAATACTTCCTCATCTCCATGAGTACTGGCAGCTATACAAATTTTATTTTTTTTAAACTGATTTTGGATTTTACTATTCATATCGCTAAGGGAAATTTTTTTATCCTCAAAAAATTTTAAATTTCCAATATATTCGATTTTTTTTACACCAAGTTTTTTAAGATACACTATTGTTTCTTTATTTTGGGGGTGAGCAATACTAATTTGACTAAAAACTTTTAAAGAAAATTTTTTTAGTTTTAACCATCTTTTGAAAGTCTTTTTTGTTATTCTTGCATTTAATAGAACTAATGGAATATCATTTCTCTTAATTGATCTGTACATACTTGGCCAAATCTCAGATTCTAAAAAGATAGCATAATCAGGCTTCCAATAATTAAGAAAAAAATTTGAAAAAAAAATGTGATCTATTGGTAAAAACTGATGTACAACTTTTTTAAAATTATATTTTTGTATAATTTTTGATGAACTCACTGTACTTGAGGTTACCAGAATTTGATTAAAAGTATTTTCTTTGTCATATTTATTAAGAATAGGTATTACACTCATTATTTCTCCCACACTTGATCCATGAAACCATATCAATTTTCCTGAGAGTCTTTTTTTGGAAATTAAACAAAATTTTTCTTTAAATCTTATTACGTCTTCTTTACCTTTAATTATTCTTATAAAGATTATTAGTGGTGAGATCAAAATTAATGCAGATAATAATAATTGATAAAAAAAAAACATTTCTATTTTTGAATCTGTTTTTCGTAAAAGTTTTTGTAAAGTTTGGAATTCTCCAATAACTCCTCGTGTTTACCACTTGCTACTACTCTACCTGTATCAATTACATAAATATTATTTGAATTTAATATCGTTGACAATCTATGAGCTATTACAATTGTAGTTCTATCTTTAGTTAATACAGATAATGCATTTTGAATTTTTGACTCTGTATCACTATCAAGAGAAGATGTTGCTTCATCTAAAAGAATGATCGAACTTTTTTTCATCATCGCTCTAGCTATCGATATTCTTTGTTTTTCCCCACCTGACAACCTTACTCCGTTTTCACCTATTATAGTTTCATATTTTTTTGGCAGTAACTCTATAAATTCATCACAATAAGAAAGTTTTGCGACGTGTAAAATTTCTTCATCAGTAGCATCTATATTGGCATATTTAATATTATTTTTTATTGTATCATCAAACAAAGTAGTTTCTTGACTTACTAATGAAATATTATTTCTTAGTGACTGAATTTTCGTTTGGTAAATAGATTGATCGTCAATAGTGATGTCACCTGAATTTATATCATAGAATCTTGGAATTAAATTTAAAATTGTTGATTTTCCAGATCCACTATTTCCGACCAAAGAGGTCATTTTTCCTCCAGCAAATTCTAAATCTATTTCTTTGAGCACTATGTTTTCTTTATCAACATCATATGAAAATTTAACATCTTTAAAATTTATTTTTGCGTCTTTAACAGTTAGAGTTTTTGCTTCTTTTTCATCTTTAATTTTATTTTTGTTGTCTATTATTGGCAAAATTCTAGATGCTGCAGATAAGCCTTGATTTAAAACCATATTTAAAGTCGATAATGATCTAACTGGCTGATAGGCAAGCATCATAGCAGCTAAAAATGAAAAAAAATTATTTATATCTAATTCATTTTGCATCATTAACTTCCCAGAATAAAAAATTAAAACAGCAATCATTATTCCAGTTAAAGTTTCCATAATTGGTGACATTCTTAAGAAAACAACTAATATTTTTTTATTTTTATCTTTCAATTGTTCAAGATGACGATCTGCTCTTAAATTTTCATAACTTTCTTTTTGAAAGATCTTAATTAGTTTATGATTTTTAAATAATTCAACAAGATAGGTTGTTAAAAAACCAGATTTTTCTTGAGCTTGTGTGGTTACTTTACCGATCCTTTTACCTAACGTCTTTGCAGATAAACCTGCTAAGGGAATCATCACAATAGATATTAAAGCTAATTTCCAATTTTGAGTAAACATAACACACAATAGACCAATTAACGTAAGAGAGTCCTTAAAGAGTGTTAATAGCGCATGACTTAGTAAATTTGTAATATGTGTTACATCATAAGTAAGGTTAGAAATAAAATTTCCAGAATGTTTTTTATCTATAGTTTGGGTATCCGCACCTATGAGTGATTTGGTCATATCAAATTGTAATTTTTTTTTAACCTCTTCACCAACGCTAATCATTGTTGCTTTTGCAAAATATAAAGATGTCCCTTTTAATGCAAAAGCAATAATAATCATAAAAGGTATTAAAAAAATCAGTGTTTGATCTTTTTCAATAAATAATTTTTTGATAGCTGGGTCTAATAACCAAGCTATTGCAGATGTACTAGCCGCAACAACAATTGAAAAAAAAGCAGATAAAATAATCTTATCCAGATAAATTTTTGAGTAATCTTTGTAAAGTCTTGTATAAATTTCTTTATTATTCATCAAAATAATTTTCCAATCAATATAATTAATAAAATAATTAAACCGAAATAATTATTACTTTTAAATAGTACAAGACACTTTTCTGGGTTATCTAATTTAAAAGACTTAATTTGATAAGCAAATAAATGAATAATTGGAAAAATCAAAAGTGAAAAATACATAAGACTAAATTTTAAAAGATATCCACCCATTATATAACTAAGAATAAATATTAAATAACATATGAATAAAAATAATTTTGCGTTCTTTTTAAATTTAATTGATGTTGATTTTAAACCTATTATTTCATCGTCTTTAATGTCTTGATATCCATATATTGTGTCGTATCCTAGTGTCCAAAATATGGCCCCAAAATAGAATACTAGTGGAACTAAATTTATTTGCTCAGTTGACGAGGTCCAGCCAAGAATCAAGCCATAATTAAATGTAACACCTAAAAAGAGCTGAGGCCAATATGTGTATCTTTTCATCAAAGGATAAGTAAAGGCTAATGGCATAGAGCCTAATGCCAATATAACTGTGAGTGTGTTGAAATTTAACAAAACAACAAGAGCAATTAAACATAAGATAAGTGCATAGATTAAAGCAATCTTCCAGGAAATTTTTCCTGAAGCTAAAGGCCTTTCCTTTGTCCTTTTTACTTTTTGATCAAACTCTTTATCAAGTATATCATTTACAATACATCCAGCAGACCTCATTAATATAGATCCCAAAAAAAATAAACTTAAGTAAAAAAAATAATTATCTAAACTATTCTTAAAATCGTAAGCTAAAGTTAGGCCCCATGCACACGGCCAAAATAATAGCATATAACCAATAGGTTTTTTTAGTCTTGTTATTTCAATAAAAATATTTAATTGGTTCATAAATTTTACTTGTAAATAACAGGGGCAAGATTGATAATCAAATTGATTCGTATGAATATAGATTACACAGTTACAGCATTAATGTTCCCTGCAATTCCTTTATTGATGGGAGTATACAGTAATAGGTTTCATACTTTAAGTAATCTGATTAGAAAGTTACATGATGAACACGTTTATGAAAAACATATTCCACCTGAGTGGAAAAAACAATTTCTCAATTTAAGTAATAGAATAACTCTTTTAAGGTGGACGATCTTGTTTGCAGCTTTTGGATTTTTATTTAATATGTTGACCGTATTTGCCCTTTATATGGATGAGCTTTTACTAGCAAGAATTATTTTTGGTTCATGCTGTCTGTCAATGATAATATCAATAGTATTTTTTATAAGAGAAATACATATATCGACGAATGCTCTAAAACTTCATATGTCTGATATGGATGTAAACGTAGACTAGGGAATTATAACTGCAGGACCTGTCAATAATCTTGCTTCTAAATCCTTATGAGCTTGTGCAGCATCTTTTAGGGAATACTTTTTTGAAACTTCAACTTTGAATTTATTTTTTAGTAAAGCATCAAATACTTTTTCTGCAGATTCAACGAGCTCTTCTCTTTTAACTGTATAATGAGCGATTGAAGGTCTTGTAAAAAATAATCCTTTCGCATTAATATCTTTTTTAACATCGATTGTATCAACGTACCCTGACGCATTTCCAAAAGCTACCATCATACCTCTTATCTTTAGTGTTTCGATTGAACCTTTGAAAGTTTTAATACCAACACCATCATAAACTACGTCAATACCGTTTTTTCCGACAATTTTTTCTACTTCTTCGACAAAATTTTTTTCAGAGTAATTTATTACATGATGGCAGCCATTTTTTTTTGCAATTTCTTCTTTACTTTTTGAACCTACAGTTCCTATTACCTCAGCGCCTAAAGAATTTGCCCATTGACATAAAATTTGACCAAGACCCCCTGCTGCAGCGTGATATAAAACTTTATCACTTTTTTTTAAAGGATATGCTCTATGTATCAAATACTCTGCAGTAATTCCTTTTAATGTTATGCATGAGGCCACTTCATCGGAAACTCCATCTGGAACTTTAACTAATTTTTCCTCAGGCATTATTTGCTTTTCTGAATAAGCACCGATAGGCATTGATGCATGAGTTACCCTGTCACCAATTTTAAAAAATTTTATGTCTGACCCGACTTCTTCAATTATTCCACAAGACTCGAGACCTATACCACTTGGTAATGGAATAGGATAAAGACCAGTTCTATGATAAACATCTATATAATTTAATCCGATAGATAAATTTTTAATCAAGACTTCTTTTGGTCCTGGTTTTCCAATTTCTGCATCTTTTAATGTTAAAACTTCAGGTCCACCAAATTTTTCTATTTTAATTGATTTCATTTATTATTTTACAAAATTACCATTATGATAATCTTGAACAGCTTGTAAGATCTCTGATTTAGTATTCATTACAAATGGTCCACCTCGAGCTATTTCTTCATTAATAGGTTTTCCTGAAATGACTAAGAATTTAGCTTTAATTTTTGAAGATACTTTTAAATTTTCACCTCGTGATAACAATACTAGAGTACTGTCTTTTACTTTAGTATGTTTTTTTTCACCAATCTCTATTTCACCATTTATTAGGTATATGAATGAATTGTGAGTAGAAGGAATTTTAAAATGAAATTTTTTACCTTTGTTTAGCTCAACATCAAAATAAATAGGTTCAACGTTATGGCCTTTTACAGGACCTTCTGCTTTTTCAAATTTACCAGCTATGACTTTGATTTGTTTATCTTTATCTTTATGAATTTTCATTTTATCAGCATCAATATAAATATACTCAGGCTTACTCATTTTTAGTTTTGCTGGCATATTAATCCATAATTGAAAACCATGTAATTTACCTTCTTTCATTGCAGGCATTTCCGAGTGAATTATCCCACTTCCTGTTTTCATCCATTGAACGTCTCCTGCTGACATTTTTCCTTCACCACCTGTACTATCTTTATGCTCAAAGTCACCGGCAAGCATATATGTTACTGTTTCGATACCCCTATGAGGATGGGGAGGAAAACCAGCAATATAGTCTTCACTGTTCTCGGAACCAAATTCATCTAACATTAAGAATGGATCAAAATAATTAGGCTCCACTCCAATGCTTCTTTTGAGTTTCACTCCTGCACCATCGGATGAATTAATTGGTTTTATAATTTTCTGAATCTCAACTGAACTCATAATTTTTTATTTATTGTTACCTTTTATAAAAAAGAATAATCCACTTACTAGTAGAAATATCTGCACACTAGAAAATAATTTTGTTGTTATAAACCAATCAGAATGTGCCACTACGAGAATACTAGACATTAATAAAACTATATTTAGACCAGCTAATCTTGTTAATATGTTCCCAAAAGGATTTTTTATAAAAGCTGCTATTATAATAATAATTCCTGATAATAATTCTGATAAGGCCACTGTAGATGCTAAGATTGGGTGTAAATCATAATACTCTACAAGACCTTCTGGTGGGAGAGGAAATTTTTTTGAGCCATAAATTATGAAAGCTACGCCAAGAATAAATCTAAGCGAAAGTGAGGCTAATGCCTCAAAATTTTTTAGATAGTTATCAATTTTTTTATCAAAATTGTTCATTAGTATATTTTATTATTATTATAAATATTCTTAATTACAATCATGAAATTTATATTATTAGATTATATTTAACAATTCTTTCAAATTTTTAATCATGTGCTTTGGTTCAAAATCAAGCTTATCAAAAATATTTTTATTTCTGTTTACCCAAATAGCATTGTACCCGTAATTTCCTCCGCCAGAAATATCCCAGGTATTCGCACTTAAGAAAGCGACTTCATTTACTTCAATATTATATTTTTTGATTGGCATTTCGTATACTTTTGAGACTGGTTTATAAATCCCAACCTCTTCAATAGAAAATAAATCATCAAATAAATTCTCTAGTTTGTTGCTTCTCACTAACCCATTTAATAGATTTGGTGTTCCATTTGATAAGATAGCTAACTTGTAATTTTTTTTTTTCAAAGTTTTTAAAGTTTCTGGCACTTCCTCAAAAGTAGATAGAGATTTGTAAAGATCTAACAATTCATCTTTCATTGAACGACTTATCTTAAAATTTTCCATCGACTTTTCTAAGCTATCCTCGGTTATTTCCCAAAAATCTTTATGTCTTCC
Organism: uncultured Pelagibacteraceae bacterium; assembly: GCA_902586495.1. Classification (GTDB taxonomy): domain Bacteria; phylum Pseudomonadota; class Alphaproteobacteria; order Pelagibacterales; family Pelagibacteraceae; genus Pelagibacter. The sequence continues at coordinate 5,245 of CACIHQ010000015.1, read as the reverse complement.
CATCAAACTTCTAAGCCAAGTATATTCTAATTGGGTTGTTCTCCAGTAATTTGAAAACCTTTCCCATTTGTCACCTATCTTGTCTTTACATTTTTCAGCAGCAGAATTCACATCAAACAATGTCCCGTAAGCATCAAAAATTATTGCTTTAATATTTTTCATAAATTAACCTATCATATATGGGCAATTTTAGATTATTTTTTTCAAATTCCATAACGACTGGTATGATTGATATGTTGGATAAATCTCAATCACATTATTTAAAAAAAGTTATTAGAATAAAAGAAAATGAGATTTTTTCTTTGTTTAATAATAAAGGTGAGTGGGAAGCAAAGATTTTGAAAATTTCTAAAGGCTTAGTTGAATTTAAGATAATCAAGCAAGTAAGACAAAAAGAGAATATGAAAGATTTGTGGTTAGCGTTCTCCCCAATTAAATCTAATTATCAAAATTTTATGATACAAAAAGCAACTGAACTTGGAGTAACAAAATTTTTACCTATAATTTTTGAAAGAACAATTGTTAGAAGTATAAATATCGAGAGATTAAAAAAAATTGCAATAGAGGCCAGCGAACAATCAAATCGTATTAACATTCCATTAATTGAACAAACTCAAAAACTCGAAAGTTTTTTGAATTTGAATTCAGTAGATTTGATATTTACAGATTTAAATGCGACCAATAAAAAAATTGATAAATCTAAGTTAACGAGTAAACCAACTTGTATAATCGTAGGTCCGGAGGGAGATTTTTCAGAGCTAGAAAGAGAAAAGATTCTTACTTTTAAGGGAGTTCAAGCAGTTAAGATTAATGAAAATATTTTAAGGTCTGAAACAGCTGTGATATCGGCAATTTCAATCGTAAATTATGCAATTAATTGATAAATTGTCGCGAAAACTAAAGTGTAATTTTTAAAAAAGAGCTTTATATAGCTATTAAATATGAAAAAAATTTTATTTATATTTCTAAGTTTTTTAATAACAACATTAGCTTTTGCAAATCAACCAACTGATTGGCAATTTGGATTTCAAAAAGCTGCCTCAGAGTCTATGAGAGATATTGTATCTTTTCATAATAATTTATTATTACCGATTATCATTGCGATTAGTGTTTTTGTTTTATTTTTAATGCTTTATGCATGTGTAAGATTTAGAGCCTCAGCGAATCCCAATCCTTCAAAAAGAACACATAATGTTACTGTTGAAGTGTTGTGGACATTAATACCTTGTTTGATTTTAATTGTAATGGCAGTCCCGTCATTTAAGATTTTGTATAAACAAGACTCAATTCCAAAAGCAGACTTAACAATTAAAGCAATTGGATATCAATGGTACTGGGGTTACGAATACCCAGATGAAAATTTAATATTTGATTCTTACATGATAGAAGAAAAAGATTTGAAGCCGGATCAACCTAGATTGCTTGCTGTTGATAATGAAGTTGTTGTCCCGGTTGGAAAGGTAATAAAAGTACTAATAACTGCTAATGATGTTCTTCACGCATGGGCCTTACCATCTTTTGGAGTTAAAAGAGACGCGGTGCCCGGTAGAATTAATGAAACTTGGTTTAAGGCAGAAAAAGTTGGCACTTATTATGGACAATGCTCTGAACTTTGTGGTATTAAACATGCCTTCATGCCAATAGCAGTAAAAGTTGTTAGTGAAGAGGAATATCAAGATTGGTTATCAGAGGCACGAATAAAATTTGCAAAAGAAGAAATTAAAAATGATAAACTTAAGTTAGCAAGTAAATAAATATGTACACACAAACATCTTCACACGACGATCATCATACACCAACTGGTTGGAAGCGTTGGGCTTATTCTACTAATCATAAAGATATAGGAACGATGTATTTAATTTTTGCAATTATTGCAGGAGTTATTGGAACCGCATTTTCAGTTTTAATGAGAATGGAACTGATGCATCCAGGAGATGGTATTTTGGGTGGAAACTACCATTTATATAATGTTCTAGTGACTGGTCACGGGTTAATCATGATTTTTTTTATGGTGATGCCTGCTATGATTGGTGGTTTTGGTAATTGGTTTGTTCCAATAATGATTGGTGCACCTGACATGGCATTTCCAAGAATGAATAACATTTCTTTTTGGCTGTTACCTGTGTCTTTAACATTATTAATCTTATCAATTTTTGTAGATGGCCCTCCGGGGCAAACAGGTGTTGGAGGTGGATGGACTATTTATCCTCCATTATCATCAAAAGCAGGTCAACCAGGTCCAGCAATGGACTTGGCAATATTGAGTTTGCATTTAGCAGGAGCCTCATCAATTTTGGGTGCTGTTAATTTTATAACTACTATTTTAAACATGAGAACTCCGGGTATGACATTGCACAAGATGCCTTTGTTTGCTTGGTCAATTTTAGTTACGGCATTTTTATTACTTTTATCTTTACCAGTTTTAGCTGGAGCAATTACAATGTTGTTGACAGATAGAAATTTTGGAACTGCTTTTTTTGAGGCTCAAACCGGAGGTGATCCAGTATTGTTCCAACACTTATTTTGGTTTTTTGGTCATCCAGAGGTTTATATTTTAATTCTTCCGGGTTTCGGAATGATAAGCCACATTGTCTCAACATTTTCAAGAAAACCTGTCTTTGGATATTTAGGTATGGCATACGCAATGGTAGCTATTGGAATAGTTGGATTTGTTGTTTGGGCACACCACATGTATACAGTTGGACTAAGTACCGACACTAAAGCTTACTTTTTAGCAGCAACAATGATTATTGCTGTTCCAACTGGAATAAAAATTTTTTCATGGATAGCCACAATGTGGGGTGGATCTATATCATTTAAAACACCAATGGTTTGGGCACTAGGATTTATTTTTATGTTTACTGTTGGTGGTGTAACCGGTGTGGTGCTAGCTAATGCAGGAGTAGATACAGCAATGCATGACACTTATTATGTTGTTGCTCATTTTCACTATGTGCTTTCTTTAGGAGCTGTTTTTGCAATATTTGCAGGGTTTTATTATTGGTTTTCAAAAATGACCGGTTATGAATATTCTGAGTGGTTGGGACAATTACATTTCTGGCTAACATTTATTGGAGTAAATTTAATATTTTTTCCACAACATTTCTTAGGTCTAGCAGGTATGCCTAGAAGGTATGCAGATTATCCAGATGCATTTGCAGGATGGAACTATATATCATCCATAGGATCTTATGTAGCAGTAGCGGGACTGGCTGTTTTTTTTATTAACCTTATTTATGCGTTTGCAAAAAAGAAAGCAGCAGCAAAAAATCCATGGGGAGAAGGAGCTACAACTTTAGAGTGGACTGTGCCATCACCACCTAACTTTCATACTTTTGATGAACTTCCAAAGTTTGAGGATGATCAAGAGACACAAAAATCACACGGGTAGCAAGAGTAAAAAAACTGATGAACAATATTAGGCTAAAAAAAAGAAGTTTAAGCCAAGAGTATTTATTTAATTTTTCAGAGCTATTTAAACTAATGAAGCCTAGAGTGATGTCTCTAGTTATTTTTACTTGTGCTGTGGGTTTATTAACAGCACCAAATCTAGTTTCAACTAAAGAGGCTATAATTGGTATTTTGCTAGTTTCATTAGGGGCCGGCGCAGCGGGTGCATTAAATATGTGGTACGAGTCTGATCTAGATGCTCTAATGTCAAGGACTTGTTTAAGGCCAATTCCGACTGGAAAAGTAAATAAGAATCAAGCTTTAATATTTGGCATCACCTTATCAATTGTTTCAGTAGTAGCTTTAGATTATTTTACAAATAGGATTTCGGCTGCAATATTACTTTTAACAATATTATTTTATGTTTTTGTTTATACGATCTGGCTTAAAAGAAGAACGCCCCAAAATATTGTTATTGGTGGTGCAGCAGGTGCATTTCCACCAGTAATAGGGTGGACTATTTCTACGGGTTCACTTTCATTAGAACCACTCACTTTTTTTCTTATAATATTTTTTTGGACACCTTCACATTTTTGGGCGTTGAGTTTATATAAATCTGATGATTATAAAAAAGCTAAGTTACCAATGCTTCCATTAACTAATGGAGTTGAGTCAACAAAATTGAATATATTCATTTACTCTTTGTTGATGGTGCCTGTTATAATTTTCCCATTTTTAATAGATTTTGTTGGTTTAGCATTTTTAATACCATCATTGATACTTACTTTTTACTATAATTATTTATGTTATCAGTTATTTAATTTCAAAAAAGATAGGTTTAATCCCAAAATAGCAAAAACTATATTTGGATATTCAATACTTTATTTATTTTTGATTTTCGTCCTATTTTTGATAGATAAAATTGTATGATAACACCCGATAAAAAAACAAAAAGAAAAAACATTATTACAGCACTAGCAATTATTGCATTTATGATTTTTCTTTTCTTTTTTACTTTATATAATACAGGAGTATTTGACAGAGCTATATGATTGAGAAAAAAAAATTAACACCATTAGTTCTAGCTGGAATATTTGTTTTAATGTTGGGTCTCTCATATGCTTCAGTACCCTTATATGAAATTTTTTGTAAAGTCACAGGTTTTGGGGGGACTACCCAGGTTGCAAATAAAGCTCCAAAGATTGTTTTAGATAAAGTTGTAAGTGTGAGATTTGACACAAACGTGAATAATTTACCTTGGGATTTTAAGGCTAAGTCAAATGTAATTGATGTAAAAGTTGGACAGGTAAATAAAATTGAGTTTGAAGTATCGAATTATAGTGATGAGCCAACAGCTGGTGTAGCAAGTTTTAACGTTTCGCCATCAAGTTTTGGAAAATATTATAGCAAATTAGGCTGTTTTTGTTTTGAAAAACAAGAGTTAAAAGCTGGAGAAAAAGCTACGTATGTAATGACTTTTTATTTAGATCCTGAGATGGTTAATGATGCAACTGTTAAAAATCTTGAGGATGTAACAATGTCGTATACTTTTTTCTCGACAGATTACTATAAACAATCATAATTAAGAAATGTCAGGCGAAAAAAAACATGATTATCATTTAGTTGACCCAAGTCCTTGGCCAATTTATGTTTCATTTTCCTGTTTGGTATTAGCTCTAGGTACAGTTTATTATATGCACTCTGATGTTTCATGGGGAATGTATTTGGGTTTTGCTCTTTTAATTTATGGTGCATACATGTGGTTTAGAGATGTTGTTATCGAAGCAGAGCATCAAGGTCATCATACGCCTGTTGTACAAATTCATCACCGTTATGGTATGACATTATTCATTGC
>CACIHQ010000014.1 GCA_902586495.1 uncultured Pelagibacteraceae bacterium | reverse complement strand
AATTTTTTTTTATTTCTATAAAATATTTCACAAACTTTTGTTGAAATTGTAAAACCTGGTGGAACAGGAAAACCCATACTTCCCATTTTAGACAAATTTGAACCTTTACCACCCAAAACTTCTTTTGGGTTTTTGATTTTTTTTATATCTTTCGAATTGAAGTTAAATATTAACTTTTTCATCACTAGCTTTTATTAATTGAAAATTTATAAAATTTTGAAATGTTTTGCACAACATATTAATTAGTTCCAATCGATTTTTTCTCAAAGTGCTATTTTGTTCATTAACCTTTACATTATCAAGAAACTCAAAAACTTCTTTTTTAATAGTAGCTAAAATTGATAACGACTTTTCATAATTCTCGTCGTTAGTAATTGATAAGTAATATTTATTAATCTCTTTTATTTTTTTATATAAATTTTTTTCAAAATCAGTTTTAAAAATACCAGGATCAGTTGTATCGTTAATTTCAACTTTATTATTTCTCATCTCATTTTCTAAAATGTTGAATGCTCTCTTATAGCTTAAATTAATGTCTATACCAATTTTAGTGTTTATAACTTTGTTTAGACATCTTGCTTTTTCAAAAGATGAAAATAATCTATTAAATGAAAACGATGCTAAAGAAGCTTCAATTATATCATAGCGTATTTCTTTTTCTTTTAGATAATATTTGTATCTTTCTTTAAGAAAATCATATAATTCTTTTTGTAAATTTTTGTTAGTTAGATTAAATCCTTGATCCTCATATAAACGTGAAGAAAAATTCAAATAATCAATTATTTTTAAATCTTTTTTATTTTCAACTATAGTTCTGATTATGCCTAAAGCTGTTCTTCTTAGAGCTAAAGGGTCTCTTGAACTTGTAGGTTTTTCATTTATCCCGAAAAAACCTACTAATGTATCAATTTTATCTGTGATAGATAAAGCTACACTATATGGTTTTTTTGGAATTTTAGAATTTAGACCTATTGGTAAATATTGTTCAGATATAGCGTGAGAAATATCTTTGTCGAATCCTTGATGCTCTGCGAAGTATCCTCCCATTACTCCCTGAAGTTCAGGGAATTCTCCTACAAGATCAGAAGTTAAGTCTGTCTTACATATCGAGGTAGATAATTCTACTTTCTCTTTACTAATTAGAAGTTCATCTGAAATCATTCCGCCAAGTTTTCGCATGCGTTGAACTTTTTCAAAATAAGTACCGAGCCCTTGGAAGAAGTTCATAGATTTTAATTCAGATACTTTCTTTACTAAATTTTGTGATCTATCTTTTTTCCAAAAAAATTCTGCATCACTTAATCTTGCATCAACGACTCTTTCATTACCAATTTTAATAAGTCCTTTTTTGTCCTTTTTATTTGATACAATTAAAAATTCATTCTTAATTTCATTTTTATCATTAAAAATTGGGAAATATTTCTGATGAGACTCCATGGTTAGGATCAAAATCTCTTTTGGTACTGATAAAAATTTTTTGTCAAATTTGCACAATAAAACATTTGGGTTATCTACTAAATTTACTACCTCATCCATTAATTTAGAATTTTCATAAATTTTGGACCCTTTTTTATTTAATATTTTTGAGAAAGATTTATTAATTATTTTTAATCTTTTGTTTTGATTAATAATAACTCCTTTTTTTTCAAAAAATTTTTCATATTTCTTAAAATTTTCAAAAGATTTTTTTTTATCCTCAAAATCTTTATCTAAAAAAGTCAAATTAGAAGAAGCTAAATGATGAAATTTAAAACTTACAATTTTTTTATCAAATATTGCTAAAATTGATTTTAATGGTCTACCCCAATTTAAATCAAATTCACCCCATTTCATAGATTTTTTCCATTGATAGTTACTCAAAATTTTTGGAATGAATTCAGTGAGTAAATCATGTGTTTTTAATGAGGTTGCCAAAGTTTTGTAAAAATAGAATTCATCCTTTTCAGTTTTTTTTTTAAATAGATACTTTTTATCAATTTTGTTTGATCTCAAAAATCCTTCCAAGGCTTGCTCAGGAGCGCTAGTTTTAGGGCCTCTAACCTCTTTAGATTTAATTTTAATTTGTTTATCTAGGCCCTCAAAGACCAAAACCAATCTATTTGGAGTTGAAAAAGAAAAATTTTTTTTCGATTTTATTGATTTTTCCTTAAATAAATTTTTAAAATCTTCAAAAATTTTTTCTCTTAGATTTCTCTGAAGCCCGGCAGGAATTTCTTCACTAAATAGCTCTAAAAAAAATTCTGACATTTATGTTTGAGACTCTACCCAGATAGTAGCAGCTTGTTTTGTGATTTCTCTTATTCGACTAATATATTCTGCTCTTTGAGCAACACTAATAGCTCCACGAGCATCTAAAATATTAAATGTGTGACTTGCTTTCAAACATTGATCGTATGCAGGTAAAGATATATTTTTTTCAATTAATGATTTTGCCTCACTCTCATGCATATCAAATATTTTAAGTAAATTTTCTGTATTAGCATGCTCAAAGTTATAAGCTGAGAACTCTTTTTCTGATTGATGAAAAACTTCTCTGTAATCGATACCTTCTTCATTCCAAACTAAATCATAAACATTTTTTTTCTGTTGGGTAAACATACAAATTCTTTCAAGACCGTAGGTTATCTCCACTGACACTGGTTTACACTCAAAACCTGCCATTTGTTGAAAATATGTAAATTGAGATATTTCCATTCCATCACACCATACTTCCCATCCAAGACCTGCAGCTCCTAGTGTTGGGCTTTCCCAGTCATCTTCAACAAATCTAATGTCATGTTCTTTATGATTAATTCCTATAACCGTCAAACTATTTAAATAAAGTTTTTTAATATTTAGTGGAGAAGGTTTTATAATAACTTGAAATTGATAATAATGCTGAAGTCTATTCGGATTATTTCCATATCTTCCATCGGTAGGTCTTCGTGACGGTTGAACATATGCTGCCCTCCAAGGTTTTGGTCCAAGTGACCTCAAAGTAGTTGCTGGATGAAAAGTTCCAGCTCCAACTTCCATATCATAAGGTTGTAAAACTACACACCCATGTTTGCTCCAAAACTTTTGTAGATTAATTATTGTATCTTGAAAAGTTTGAAACTTTGGTTTTTTTTTATTTTTTTTATAGGCCATATTTTTGCCAAGCTGATTTTTCATCTAATATGTTTGCTAACTGATCAATATTGTCATTTGAAGATGACAATTTTTTAGTTAACCAGCTTTTAGATTTTTCAAATTTTTTAATTATTACATCTTCACCAAATTTATTTTTCAATACCTGGTTGGCATTTCCAATTTCATCTATCAAACCTAACTCTTTTGCTTTTCTACCGGACCAAAATTCACCTGAAAATAATTCAACTTCTGATTTTTTTAATTTTGAAGATCTACTTTTTTCAACAACATCTATAAAATCTTTATGCAAATCTAATTGAATATTTTTTAATCTCTCAATATCCTCTTTTTTTTCATCAAGAAATGGATCTAAAGTACTTTTATTTTTTCCAGCGGTATGAACTCTTCTTTCAACGCCTATTTTTTTTATCAATTCTGTGAACCCGAAAGAGGAATAAATTACGCCAATTGAACCTATTATTGAACTAGAGTTTGCATATATTTCATCACCAGCACATGCAATTAAATAACCCCCTGAAGCAGCTACGTCTTCAGCAAAAACAATAACCTTTTTTTTATTTTTTTTTGCATTATGTCTTATATGACTATAAATTAAATGAGATTGCACAGGAGACCCTCCGGGAGAATTAATAGTAATCGCCACGCAGGGTGCTTTTTTAACTGAAAAAGCCTTTGAAATTATCTCTTCTTGACCAGAAAAATCTATACCTTGTTTAAATTTTCCCACATTACCAATTAGGCCACTTAATCTTAAATGTGGGATAATTATTTTCTTTTTAAAAATAGAGAACATTTTTAATACTTACAAAATTTTAAATGAATATAAAGACACCTTATAATTGAAGAATTGGGTGCGTCAATTGATAAGTAATAAAAATAAACTTAATATACTACTTTGTTTTAATTTATGGGAACAGTAATTCAGTTAAAAAAACAAATAAACAATTCTTATTTTCAATTAAAAGATTCGGTTGAGGACAAACTAGTTTTAGTTGAAGAAAAAATTAAGTCAAAATTAGAGAGTGATGTTAGTCTAGTCAGCAAAATGACTAATTATCATCTTGAAACAGGTGGTAAAAGATTGAGAGCTTTGCTTACTTTGGGTTCAGCGAAACTGTGTGGTTATAATAAAGGCGCTAGAGATATTAACCTTGCGGCCTGCGTAGAGCTAATTCATTCAGCAACTTTAATGCATGACGATGTTATCGATAATGGTTCTGTTAGAAGAGGAAAAAAAACATTAAATAAAGTATGGGATAATCATTCATCTGTCTTAGTTGGGGACTATTTGTTAAGTAGATGCTTTGAAATGATGGTAGAGGATGGAAGTATTGAAGTTTTAAAATTATTATCATCGACTTCTTCAAAAATTGCTCAAGGTGAAGTTCTTCAGCTTCAACATAAAGGCGAAGTAGATATGTTAGAGGAAACTTATTTAAGAATTATCTCTTCAAAAACTGCTGAATTGTTTGCTGCGGCCACAAAAGTTGGAGCTATTTTATCTAATGTGAAAACAAAAGAAAAAGAGGCTTTAGAGTTTTACGGAAGAAATTTAGGCTTAACATTTCAAATAGCAGACGATACTTTAGATTATAATTCAGAATTAAAATTATTTGGAAAAAGAATTGGTAAGGATTTTTATGAGGGAAAAATAACGCTTCCAATAATTTTGTTATTTCAAAAAGGAAATGTTCAAGAAAAAGAAAATCTAAAAAAAATTTTTTCAAAAACAAACAGAAGTGAAAGTGATTTCAATTATACATTATCACTTATAAAACAATATGAAATTATTAAAGAATCTTATAATAAAGCATACCACTATATTAACTTAGCATCTAACTCTTTGTCGATATTTAAAGATTGTAAAGAAAAAACTATTCTTGAAGGTTTAACTTCATTTAGCCTATCTAGAGATTTTTAAGGACTTAAAAGACTTTTGGTCCAGCTATTATTTTTATCTAAAGAATATTTTAATCTCTCGTGAATTCTGTTATCTCCATCAAGCCAAAATTCAATAGTTGATGGTTTTAAATTCCATCCAGACCAGTGACTAGGTCTGGGTACATTATTTGTATCTTTATATTTGTTTCTAAAATTTTTCATAGCATTTAGAAGTTCATCTCTGTTTTTTAAGACGGTGCTTTGTTTAGAGGCCCATGCACCTATTCTACTTTCATAACCTCTTGAATTATAATAATCATCTGCTGTCTTTTTACTAACTGGACTTAATGTTCCTACAATTCTGATTTGTCTAAGTAAACTCTTCCAATGAAAACACATTGTGGCATTTGGATTTACCTTAATCTCATTTCCTTTTTGACTATTCAAATTGGTGTAAAAAATAAATCCATTTTTGTCGAAACCCTTCAAAAGTACCATTCTGACAGATGGAATACCATCTTTGCTAGCAGTTCCCAATGCTAAAGCATTAGGATCATTTATTTCTCTCTTTTTAGCCTCATCAAACCATTTTCCAAATAATTCAAAAGGTTCATCTACATCTAAAAAGCACTTATTAAGACCAAGTGAGTTTTTTTGATTCATAATTTTAACAAAATAATCTATACAATATAAATTAATGTCATTTAACACTTTTGGAAAGTTATTTCGTTTCACAACTTGGGGGGAGTCTCATGGACCTGCAATTGGTTGTATAATTGATGGTTGTCCCCCTCTAATAAACCTTAATCAGCAAGATATCCAAGTAGAGCTTAACAAGAGAAGACCTGGTCAATCTAAATTTACTACTCAAAGAAAAGAAAGTGATAAAGTAGAAATTCTGTCAGGTGTTTTTGAGGGAAAAACAACTGGAACTCCAATATCTTTAATCATTTACAATGAAGATATGCGCTCAAAAGATTATAATGATATTAAAGATAAATTTAGACCGGGCCACGCGGATTATACTTACTATAAGAAATATGGAATTCGAGATTACCGGGGTGGTGGAAGATCTTCAGCAAGAGAAACTGCATCAAGAGTTGCTGCTGGTGCTGTAGCAAAAAAAGTTTTGGAAAAAAAATTAGGTAAAAGATTTAAAATATCTGGTGCAGTTACCCAACTTGGAATTCTTGGATGTGACACAAATAATTGGGATGATAAAATAATACATAAAAATCCATTTTTTTGCCCCGATAAATCTATGCTTAAAATATGGGAAAAATATCTTTTAAGTATTAGAAAAGCTGGTTCATCTTGTGGTGCTGTAATTGAAATTAGAGCAAATGGTGTCCCAGCAGGGTTAGGAGCTCCAATTTATTCAAAACTTGACTCTGATATTGCCTCAGCGATGATGAGTATAAATGCAGTTAAAGGTGTTAATATTGGTTCCGGAATGAATTCTGCGCAGTTATCAGGAGAGGAAAATTCAGACGAAATTTCACAATCAAAAAACAAATTAAAATTCAATTCAAATAACGCAGGTGGAATTCTTGGTGGTATCTCTTCTGGTCAACAAATAATTGTTTCATTTGCTGTTAAGCCTACCTCATCGATTTTAAAGAGCAGAAAAACAATAAATAAATTTGGAAAAAATACCACTATTTCTGTTAAAGGTAGACATGATCCGTGTGTTGGAATTAGAGCAGTACCAGTAGGTGAAGCAATGCTATCATGTGTCTTGCTTGATCATTATTTATTAAATCAAGCTCAATGCGGATAAAAATTTTATTTTTGTTTTTGTAAAATAATATTAGAATTCAATACATCTAAAATCTGATCTTCAATTGAAATACAATCTAAATTTGCTTGTTTATACATGTTATCGGGTTTATCTTGATCTATAAAAATATCTGGGAGTTTCATTGATCTAAATTTTAAATTTGAGTCCATCAATCCCTTTTTTGTCAAAAAATCAACCACATGAGAACCAAATCCACCGATAGATCCCTCTTCAATTGTTATAATCGCTTCATGAGTTGTTGCTAATTGCCATATTAAATTTTCATCTAATGGTTTTGCAAACCTAGCGTCCACTATTGTAATATTTACTCCCTTTTTTTTTAAATTTTCTGATGCTTTTAAGCTTTCATTTAATCTAGCTCCAAAATTTATTAAGGCCAATTTTTTTCCCTCTTGAATAATTCTTGACTTACCAATCTCTATTTTTTCATTAATTGAGGGTAATACTGATCCAATACCTGCTCCTCTGGGGTATCTAAATGCACATGGTCTATCATTAATCTCTGTAGAAGTATTTATCATTCTAACTAACTCAGCCTCATCACTAGCAGCCATTACAACAAAATTCGGTAGTGTTGCTAAATAAGTCGTATCAAAACTTCCTGCATGTGTAGGTCCATCAGCTCCAACTAATCCTGCTCTATCTATTGCAAATCTTACAGGTAGGCACTGTATTGCAACATCATGAACAACTTGATCATACGCTCTTTGAAGAAATGTTGAGTAAATTGCTGCATAAGGTTTATAATTCTCCGTCGCCAAACCAGCAGCAAAGGTAACAGCATGTTGTTCAGCAATACCAACATCATAAGTTCTATCTGGAAATTCTTTTCGAAAATTACTCAATCCAGTTCCATCTGGCATAGCTGCAGTTATTGCAACTATTTTACTATCCTTTTTTGCGTGTTGTATCAGTGTATCGGCAAAAACTTTAGTATATGATGGTATTTTACTGGAACCTTTTTCCTGTTCTCCAGTCTTAACATTAAATTTGGATACTCCATGATAATGATCTTTTGCTTCTTCAGCAAATGAATAGCCTTTCCCTTTTTTTGTTTTAATGTGAATCAATATTGGACCTTGATGTTTTGAGTCCCTAGCATTTCTTAAAATTGGAATTAATGAGGAAAGGTCATGGCCATCTATAGGACCAATATAATAGAAACCCAATGAGCTAAATAAAGTACCTCCAGTTACAGCTGATCTTAATAAATCCTCAGCTTTACCTGCTTTTGCACTAAATCTTTTTGAAAATGCTGATGTAATTAATTTAATTGTTTCTCTTAAACTAAAATAAATTTTACCAGAAAAAATTTTAGCTAAATATGTTCCCATTGCTCCAACGGGTCTTGCAATTGACATATCGTTATCATTAAGTATCACAATCATTTTAGTCTTTGAGGCACCCGCGTTATTCATGGCTTCATAAGCCATACCTGCACTTATTGCACCATCACCGATCACTGCTATAACGTTTTCCGATTTTTTTGATAATTTATTTGCCTCTGCAATTCCTAGAGCTGATGAAATTGAAGTGGAACTATGAGCAGCTCCGAAAGGATCATATTCACTTTCTAAACGCTTAGTAAAACCTGAAAGACCCCCTCCTTGTCGAAGCGTTCTTATTTTGTCTTTTCTTCCTGTTAAAATTTTATGCGGATAACATTGATGTCCAACATCCCAAATTAATTTATCACTTGGTGTATTGAATATATAATGTAATGCAACACTTAATTCTACAACACCTAAACTAGCACCCAAATGTCCTCCTGTAACAGATACTGCATCAATCATTTCCTCTCTTAATTCATCAGCGACCTTTTGCAGCTTTGTTTCAGAAACTTTTTTTAAGTCTGACGGAAAATTAATTTGATCTAAAAATTCGTATTTTTTTTTCATTTATTTCTATTCAAAATATAATTTAAGGTTTCAGATAAATTCTTAGATTTGGGCCCATATTTTTTTAATTTAGAATTTATTTTTAAAATTAAATTATTTGCATATTTAATAGTATATTTATCTCCCAGTAAACTAATAAGAGTAGCTTTGCCTTTTTTCTTATCTTTTCCTGTTTTTTTTCCTGCAACTAAAAGGTTTCCATTATAATCAATTAGATCATCAGCAAGTTGAAAGAGTAAACCTATATCAGCGCCTATATTTTCAAAATTTTGAATATCTTTATTACTTTTGTTCTTTAATATTAATGGCGCTACACAACAAAAACTAAAAAGCTTTCCGGTTTTTTTTATTTCCATTTCAATTATCTTTTCTTTTGAAATTTTCTTATGTTCATAGCTAAGATCTAAATATTGACCACCTGCAATACCTAGATGTCCGGAACTTTCAGAAATTTTATTAATTAATCTAATTTTTGTTTTTTCATTTGCATGTAAATCTTTATGACTCAAAATTTCGAACGCCATAGTTAAAAGTGAGTTTCCAGCAAGCACAGCTGTAGATTCTCCAAATTTGATATGAGTAGAAGGCTTGCCTCGTCTTATTAAATCATTATCCATACATGGCAAATCATCATGAATAAGTGAATAAGCGTGAATACATTCAACAGCAGCACCAATAATTATTAAATTTTTATAATTTAGATTAAATATTGAACCCACATCAATCAGTATTTTTGATCTTATTTTTTTGCCACCTGAAAATAATCCATATTGCATTGGAATAATCAGTCCTGATTTTTTTTGTTTTTTAATAAATCTTTTTAAAAAAATGTTTGTATCTTCAGCAATTTTATTTAGTTTTTTTTGCATTATTCTTAAAAGTTATTTTGGATATTTTTTCTTTAGTTGCTGTGTTGATATCGTTAACTTTTTTTTTAAATTTTTTCTCAATAATATTGTTAAGTTTTATCAAATTTTGATATTTTTCAGTTGAATTTTGTAAATCTTTTTGGCTCTCCAAATCCTCAATTAACTTATTAGCTTCAAGAGTTAATTTCTCTAGAGATGAAGATTCATAATCATTTGGTAAATCTTTATCTTTCATATAATACTCTCAGATAATACAAGAAAATGAAACTTGCAAATATTAAAAAAGCCAAAAAACTGCTCTCTAAAAGAGAATGTGTTGCTATTCCTACAGAAACGGTTTACGGTTTAGCAGGTAATGCTTACTCGGACCGGGCTTGTCAAAAAATATATAAGCTTAAAAAAAGACCTAAAAATAATCCTCTTATAGTTCACTATTTTAATATTCAAAGATTGAAAAAAGATTGTCATCTAAACAATGATTTTATTAAGTTATATAAAAAATTTTGTCCTGGTCCTTTGACATTTATTCTTAATCTTAAAAAATCATCAGAAATTTCAAAAATAATTACTAATAATAAAAATTCGTTAGCAATAAGATTTCCAAGACACCCCGTTACGAGAAAATTGCTAAAAATTTTAGAATTTCCTTTAGCAGCTCCAAGTGCTAATCCCTCATCTAGGGTTAGTGCTGTAACATCTAATCATGTAAAAGAAGATTTTGGAAAAAAAATTAAATACATACTTGAGGGAGGAAAATCATCTATTGGAGTAGAATCAACAATTATTGACCTTAGAGAGAAACCTGAAATCTTAAGATTGGGGGGCTTAAATGTTTCAACTATTCAAAAAATACTAAGAAAAAAAATAACAATAAATAACAAACCTTTAAAAATCGTTTCACCAGGTCAACTTAAGGTTCATTATTCACCAGGTTTGCCCATCAGACTTAATGCAAAAAATATTCGTAAAGATGAAGCATACTTATTGATTAAAAAGAAAAAAGTAAGTAAACCAAATTATTATTTTTTGTCACAAAAAGGAAATCTAAAAGAAGCTGCAAAAAATTTATATTCTACTTTAAGAAAAATTAAAAAAAAGAAATACAGCTCGATTGCAGTATGTAAAATTCCTGATAGAGGATATGGTAAAACAATTAATGATAGGTTATTAAGAGCATCAAGATTCAATGAAAAAACCACTTGAAGTTATAGGATTATCAAAAACTTATAATACAAAAGAAGCAGTAAAAGACGTTTCTTTTAAAGTAAATCAAAATGAAATTATTGGGATACTTGGTCCTAATGGTTGTGGAAAAACTACTACAATCGGAATGATTTTAGGTTTATTAAAACCATCAAAAGGAAAAGTTTTAATAAATGGCGTCGAAATTGAAAATCAACGTGTAGATTTATTAAATCAATTAAATTTTATATCACCTTATATAGAGTTGCCAAAAAAATTGACAGTTAGACAAAATTTAGAAGTTTATGGGAGGCTTTATGATGTGAACAAACATAAGGAAAGAATTGAATATCTGTGTGAAAAATTAAGACTCTACGAATTTATTGATAAATTAACTGGGGAGTTGTCATCTGGTCAAAAAAATAGGGTTAGTCTTGCAAAATCAATAATTAATAATCCAAAAGTTTTACTTCTTGATGAACCTACGGCATCACTTGATCCTGAAACAGGTGATTTTGTTAGAAGTTTTTTAGAGGAATATCAACAGGAAAATAAAACATCTATTCTATTAGCATCACACAATATGGCAGAGGTAGAGAGACTATGTTCCTCAGTATTAATGATGAATAAAGGATCGATTATTGATGGGGGAAGTCCGGAGGAATTAATTAAAAAACATGGCAGAAAAAATATGGAAGAAGTTTTTTTAAAACTTACAAGGGAAAAAGTATGAATTTAAATAGAATGTATGGTCTTTTTCTTAGACATTTTTATTTAATTAAAAGTTCTTTACCAAGAATTTTGGATTTAATTTATTGGCCAACAATTCAAATAATTTTGTGGGGCTTTATCTCAAAGTTCTTCTCAATACATAGTGACTACTATAGCAATACTTTGGGAGTAATTTTAACGTGTGCAATACTTTACGATATTCTTTTTAGATCAAGCATTAGTTTTAACATGCTTTTTTTAGAAGAAATCTGGAGTAGAAATTTCACAAATTTATTTATTGCTCCCCTTAAGCTTAAAGAAATTATTGTTTCATTAATTTTTACTGCTTTAATAAGGACTTTAATAGGTTTGGTTCCTGCAATAATGCTAACCTCTCCTTTATTTGGTGTATCAATTTTAAAATTAGGATTGCCACTTTTATTCCTATTCCTTAGTTTATATCTTTTTGGAATAACACTTGGGTTGTTTGTGAGTTCAGGACTAATTAGATTTGGTCCATCTTTTGAAAATATTGCATGGTCATCCCTATTTTTGCTAGCTCCTTTAGGATGCATATATTATCCAATAGAAATTCTACCAGAATTATTTCAATTGATAGCAAAAGGTTTGCCACTTGTTTATATTTTCGATGAGACCAGAAACATACTTTTAAATGGTTCAATTGATTATACAAATTTAAAACAAGCATATTTATTAAACCTGATCTATTTAATCATCGGAATAATTCTATTTTATCTATCTTTTTTGAGAGCTCGAATTAAAGGAACATTAATTAATATGGGTGAATAATTGGTGCGCCTGCTAGGAGTCGAACCCAGAACCTCCTGATCCGAAGTCAGGCGCTCTATCCAGTTGAGCTACAAGCGCATATAGTATTAATATTATATTTTATGGAAAAAAACATTAATTTTATAGTCAAAGAGGATGAGAAGAATTTAAGAGTTGATATTTTAATTAACAAAAGAGAGGAATTAATTAGTAGAACTAGGATTAAAAATTTAATTTTAAAAGAAAAGTTAACACTAAATAATGAAATAATTAAAAGTCCGTCAAAAAAAGTCTCCATTGGTGATACTATAAATCTTAAGATTCCAGAGCCTGAAATAGCATCCCTTAAACCTTACAAATTTAAATTAGAAATAATATACGAAGATGATGATCTATTAGTAATTAATAAACCTGCCGGAATAATCATGCATCCAGGAGCTGGAAATTTCGATAAGACAATTGTTAATGCATTGATGCATTATGATAAGGATTCTTTATCAAATATAGGTGACGAGTTAAGGCCTGGTATTGTTCATAGAATTGATAAAAACACATCTGGTTTAGTTGTAATTGCAAAAAACAACGAAACTCATGAAAATTTATCAAAACAATTTAGTGATCATACAATTATAAGAGAGTACCAACTTTTGATATGGGGAAAATTAAGACCTTCCTCAGGAAGAATTGAAACATTTATTACTCGTAGTTCAAAAAATAGACAACTTATGGAAGTTAGTAGTTCTAAAGGTAAGAAAGCTATAACAAATTATAAAACACTTGAAATTTTTGAAAATCAGAAAACACCAACATTAAGTTTAGTTGAATGTAAATTAGAAACAGGAAGAACACATCAGATAAGAGTACATATGAATTATAAAGGTAATAGTCTAGTTGGAGATGATAAATATAAAAAAAAATATAAAAAGTTAAAAAATATTGATTTACATATCCAAAATTCAATTACTAAATTAAATAGACAATTTTTGCATGCAAAAACTTTAGGATTTATACATCCACAAACTAAGAAGGAGATGATTTTTTCCTCACTTTTGCCACAAGATCTAAATAATATTCTAAAAATGCTTAGAAACACTGAAGAATAAATTATTGAAAATTAGGTAAAATTAATTAAATAAACACTTCAATGAGTGCAACAATGAGTAATAATCTACCAACCCTTTCTAATGAAGGTGGGCTATCTGCATATTTAGAACAGATTAAAAAATTTCCAATGTTAGCTGCAGAAGAAGAATATATGCTAGCAAAAAATTGGAAAACAACTGGGAATATTAAAGCTGCAGAAAAACTAGTTACTAGCCACTTAAGATTAGTTGCAAAGATTGCTATGGGCTACAAAGGATATGGTTTGCCTATCAATGAAATGATTTCTGAGGGAAATGTAGGTCTCATGCAAGCTGTTAAGAAATTTGAACCAGAAAAGGGTTTTAGATTGGCA
Source organism: uncultured Pelagibacteraceae bacterium (assembly GCA_902586495.1). GTDB lineage: Bacteria > Pseudomonadota > Alphaproteobacteria > Pelagibacterales > Pelagibacteraceae > Pelagibacter. The sequence continues at coordinate 18,293 of CACIHQ010000014.1, read as the reverse complement.
ACTTATGCAATGTGGTGGATTAAGGCTTCTATTCAAGAATATATTTTAAGATCTTGGAGTCTTGTAAAAATTGGAACTACTACTGCTCAAAAAAAATTATTTTTTAATTTAAAAAAAATTAAAAATCAAATTTCTCCAGAAACCGAAGGAGACTTAAGAGAAGAGCACGTTAATCATATCGCTAATAAGCTTGATGTAAGTAAAGAAGAAGTCGTTTCAATGAATAGAAGACTTTCTGGAAAGGAATTCTCTCTAAATGCCCAAGTTGGTGAAGATGGCGATGAATGGCAAGATTGGTTGGTTGATAAAGAGCTTGATCATGACCTGAAATTTGCTCACCACGAGGAAATGGAACAAAGAAAAGATTTATTAAAAGACTCTATTAAAGTTCTTAACGATAGAGAAAGAGAAATTTTATACTCAAGAAGACTAAACGATGACCCAACTACACTAGAGGATTTAAGTAAAAAATATAAAATTAGCAGAGAAAGAGTTAGACAAATAGAAAACAAAGCATTTGAAAAACTCCAAAAGCATATGCTTCTTTTAGCTAAATCAAAAAATCTTTTACCCGCAAACTAAACCTCAAAAGGGTTTTCAATTAAAATAGTATCATCCCTTTCTGGACTAGTTGATATACTTGATACTTTTGCGCCAATGAAATCTTCTACTGCAAAAATATATTTTTTTGCATTTTCAGGTAACGAGTCAATATTTTTGACTCCACTTGTAGAAGCTTTCCATCCTGGAAAAGTTTCATAAATTGGTTTTATCTTTATCTGGTCCTCTACGGCAGCAGGTAAATAATCTAATCTTTTACCATCAAGCTCATAAGCAACGCACATTTTAATTTCATCAAATTCATCTAGTACATCTAATTTCGTTAAAGCAATACCATCAATACCTGAAACTTTAATAGTTTGCCTCACTAAAACTCCATCAAACCATCCACATCTTCTTTTTCTACTTGTAACAGTTCCAAATTCTTTTCCGCGTGTTCCTAAAAGTTCACCGATATCATCTGTTAACTCTGTAGGAAAAGGGCCCTCTCCAACTCTTGTTGTATAAGCTTTTGTAATGCCAAGAACATAATTTATCGAATTAGGGCCACAACCAGTTCCTGTCGCTGCGCTTGAGGCAACTGTATTAGATGAAGTTACAAAAGGATAAGTTCCATGATCTACATCAAGTAAAATACCTTGAGCTCCTTCGAATAAAATTTTCTTTTTTTGTTTTTTAAATTGATCAATCTTTAGCCAAACTGGCTGAGAGAATTCTAATATTTTAGGTGCTATTTCAAGCAAATCAGATTTAAGCTGATCTTTTTCAAAAATTTTTTTTCCCAGACCTTTTCTAATTGCATTATGATGAAGTAATACTGAGTCTAATCTTTGATCTAAATTTTTTTCAGATCTTAGATCCATAACTCTTATAGATCTTCTTCCAACTTTATCTTCATATGCTGGTCCAATTCCACGTCTTGTGGTTCCTATTTTACTTTTTCCTGCTGCATCTTCTCTTATCTCATCCATTTCCCTATGAAAAGGCAAAATCAAATTTGCAGATTCTGAAATAATAAAATTATTTATATTTACTTCTACACCTTTAGATTTTATTTCTTCTATTTCCTCTAATAAAGCCCATGGATCTACGACAACTCCGTTACCAATAATTGATATTTTGCCATTTCTAACTATTCCAGATGGCAGTAATCTCAATTTATATGTAACACCATCAATCACTAAAGTATGGCCGGCATTGTGACCTCCTTGGAATCTTATTACCACATCAGCCTGTTCGGATAACCAATCAACAATTTTTCCTTTACCTTCGTCACCCCATTGAGATCCAACAACAACAATATTTTTCATTATTAAAATTTTCTATTTACTTTTAAGGAAGTGAGATGGTTAATTGGGCCATGACCTTTTCCATATTGCGGGTTTGATTTAATGGCTGAATTTACATACTTAATTCCAAGCTCACAAGATTTCTTTACTGTTTTTCCACATGAAAGAAAAGTTGTAACTGAGCTAGATAAAGTACAACCTGTACCATGAGTATTCTTTGTTTTGTGACGCTCGCTTTTAAAGATCTTAATATCTTTTGTGTTTATTAAAATATCTATTACATTTTTATGTTTTAAATGGCCTCCTTTTATCAGTACATTTTTTGCTCCTAACCCTAAAAGTTTATTAGCAGCAAAAATCATATCCTCTTTTGTTATAATTTTTGTTTTAGTCAGAATTTCTGCCTCAGGAATATTGGGCGTAATAAGCGATACTTTTTTAATTAGTTTTAATTTTAATAATTTAATAGCTTTACTATCTATCAATTTAGCTCCTCCTTTAGCAACCATTACTGGATCTAATACGATTTTTTTAACTTTAATTACATCCAAAGCTTTCAGTACCATTCTTATAACCTCTGAAGAATGAAGCATACCAATTTTTATTGCATCAGGTCTAATATCTTTACAAGTATAAATAATTTGATTAAAAATTTCTTTTGGACTAATCGCAACAATTGATTTTACACCTATAGTATTTTGCGATGTAACTGCAGTTATTGCTGTCATTGCATAAGAGCCTAGAGCAGTAACAGTTTTTATGTCAGCTTGGATGCCTGCACCACCAGAAGAATCTGATCCTGCAATAATTAAAATTTTTGTATTCGGTTTCAATTTATTTAATTTTTTTTGTGATGATATTCACACATTTGTATAGAAGAGATTTATTTTCACTTTCACCCATCACTCTAATTTTAGACTCTGTTCCTGATTTTCTTACTAAAATTCTTCCTTTACCTTTAATTAATTTTTCTGCAATTTTTATGTTTTTTTTTATCTCTGGTTTGTTAATAATATTTTTATCTTTTACTAATATATTTTCTAAAAGCTGAGGTGTCTTCTTAAATTTTTTAAAAAATTCACTAGCTTTTTTTCCCTTTCTCAAAGCGAAAAGAGATTCCAGGGCTACCAACAGGCCGTCTCCTGTCGTTGCAAATTTACCCAAAATAATATGTCCTGATTGTTCACCCCCTAAATTGAACTTATATTTTTGCATTTTTTCTTTAACATATCTATCACCAACATTTGCCCTTATGAATTTAATTCCTTTTGATTTAAAATATTTTTCTAACCCATAATTTGACATTGATGTTCCAACAACTCCCCCTTTTAACATTTTTTTATTTTTCCATCTTGTTGCTAAAGCAGATATAATTTGATCTCCATCTATTATATTGCTCTTCTCATCACACATAATGATTCTGTCAGCATCTCCATCTAAAGAAATTCCTATATGTGCTTTATATTTTTTTACAGCAGATCTAATTTTTCTTGGAAAAGTTGATCCACAATTTTTATTAATATTTAAACCATTTGGTTTAACACCTATTGCTATCACTTTAGCTCCTAATGATTTCAATAATTCAGGACCTGCCTTATAACCAGCGCCGTTTGCACAGTCGATTACTATTCTTAGTCCTCTTAAATTAAACTCTTTTGTGAAATTTTTCTTTAATATTTTAATATATTTTTTGGTCCCTGTTTCTAATCTTTTAACTCTTCCTAATTTTTCAGAATTTGAGAGATTTTTTGAGATTTTCTTATCAATGAGATTCTCAATTTTTTTTTCTATTTTATCTGATAATTTCATTCCATCAGGACCAAACAATTTTAAACCATTGTCAAAATGTGGATTATGAGAAGCGGTAATCATTATACCCATATTTGCCTTCATCTCTTTTGTTAACATAGCCAACGCATTAGTTGGTAAGGGTCCCAGAGTATAAACATGCATACCAGCAGAAGCCAAACCTGAGACAAGAGCTGGTTCAAGTGTATATCCAGACAATCTCGTATCTTTTGCAATTATTGCTGTTTGTTTTCTTTTTTTTTGAGATTTAAAGTATGTTCCACTTGCAAGTCCAAATTTAAAGAACATATCTCCATTTATATATTTACTATTAACTGCTCCTCTTATTCCATCAGTTCCAAAATATTTTTTTGCCATTAATTTTTAATTATCTGATTAAAAACTTTAATACCTTGCATAACTTCATTAACATCATGAATTCTTAAAATCTGAATTCCTTGCATCATCAAATAAATTGAAGAAGCCACAGTTCCACCAATCCTTGTTTCGCTATCATTTTTTTTTGATATATCTTTAATAAATCTTTTTCTTGAATTACCTACTAGTATAGGAAAACCTAGTGAATGAAAAATAGAAACACCTCTTATAAGATTCATATTATGTTTCAAATTTTTTCCAAATCCAATTCCAGGATCTAAAATTATATTATTGTGTTTAATACCTTTAGACCTTATTAACTTAATCTTATCTTCAAAATAATCATATATATCTAATAATTCATTTTCATATATTGGATTCTTTTGCATATTTTCTGGTGTCCCAAGTGAATGCTGTATTACAAATGGAATTTTATACTTTTTTAACACATTTATTGTTTTAGGATCATGGCTTAATCCCGAAACATCATTAATAAGTTTAACCCCCACTCTAATACCATATTCCATAATTACAGATTTTCTTGTGTCTAAAGATATTGGTATTTTTTTTACAATTAATTTTAATGTCTTGTTAATTCTATACCATTCTCGATTTTCATTTACTTCTCTCGATCCTGGTCTTGTAGACTCTCCACCAACATCTACTAACGATGCACCAGTTTTATATAAATTGATAGCATGACTGACGCCTTTATTTTTTTTGTTAAATTTTCCTCCATCGGAAAAACTATCAGGAGTTAGATTTAAAACACCCAATATATTTGGAATTTTTTTAAAATTTAAATTTGAAAAATTTGATTTTTTTGACCTAATTTTTTTTAAATCTGAATTTATTTTTGTTTTTAGTTTTTTTGGTAAATTTCTAATTTTATTTATCGAAATTTTTCTAATTTTTTTTCTTGTAATTATCTCAACATGGTCAAAAGATATTTCTTTAATCTGATGTATAGGGATAGATTGTTTTTTATTTACTAAAATTTTTGATTGTTTGCCGAAGTAGAAATTACACGCTCTTGTGTAATATCTCATCATTATTTATTAATGTACAATTTTTGGTTTTAAACCCATTGCACCTAATGCAGAACTCTTATCATCGTCATCCTCTGGTTTTTCTGATATTCTATCTTTAGGATAAACATTTTTGTTAATTATATTCTCAATTTCCTCTCCACTCAAAGTTTCGTAAGTTATTAAAGCTTTAGCGATTTTATGTAGATCGTCTATTTTTTCAGTTAATATTTTCTTTGCTTGATTATAACCTTCATCTACAAGCTTTCTTATTTCTTTATCAATTTTTTGCGCGACTGCCTCGGATACAGATTGTGTCTGCGTCACTGATCTACCTAAAAATACCTCTTCCTGGTTTTCACCGTATTCAACGGGTCCCATTTCCTCGCTCATGCCGTACTTTGTTACCATGGCTCTAGCAAGTTGAGTTGCCTGATTTATATCAGAGCCTGTTCCTCCTCCAGCACCTGTTGTAATGTCATCTTTTCCAAAGATTAGTTCTTCTGCTACTCTACCGCCAAAACATACTGCTAGTCTCGCTTTAAGATATTTTATAGAGTAACCATGCTTATCTCTTTCAGGTAAATTCATCACCATACCTAACGCTCTTCCTCTTGGTATAATTGTTGCCTTATGAATTGGATCGTAACTAGGCATATTAAAAGAAACTAAAGCATGTCCACCTTCATGATAAGCTGTAAGTTTTTTCTCATCCTCAGTCATTACCATAGATCTTCTTTCAGCTCCCATCATAACTTTATCTTTTGCTTCTTCAAATTCCATTAAAGTGACAATTCTCTTATTTTTTCTTGCAGCCAATAATGCTGCCTCATTAACTAAATTTGCTAAATCTGCTCCTGAAAAACCCGGGGTACCTCTTGCGATAGTTCTTAAATTGACATCAGGAGCCATCTTAATTTTTTTTACATGTACTTTTAAGATTTTTTCTCTACCTATAATGTCAGGATTTGAAACAACAACTTGTCTATCAAATCTACCTGGTCTTAGTAAAGCAGGGTCTAAAACATCGGGTCTGTTAGTTGCTGCAATAATAATTACACCTTCATTAGTATCAAACCCATCCATCTCAACCAAAAGCTGGTTAAGTGTTTGCTCTCTCTCATCATTACCACCACCTAAACCTGCGCCACGACTTCTTCCAACAGCATCAATCTCGTCAATAAAGATTATGCAAGGTGAATTTTTTTTACCTTGTTCAAACATATCTCTTACTCTAGATGCGCCAACTCCAACAAACATTTCTACGAAATCTGAACCTGATATCGTAAAAAATGGAACACCAGCCTCTCCAGCAATAGCTCGTGCAAGTAAAGTTTTTCCTGTGCCAGGAGGGCCAACCAATAAAGCACCTCTAGGAATTTTACCACCAAGTCTACTGAATTTTTTTGGATCTTTTAAAAATTCAACTATTTCCTCTACTTCTTCTTTAGCTTCCTCAACACCTGCAACATCATTAAAAGTTACCTTTCCTTTAAGTTCGTTCATCATTTTTGCTTTTGATCTACCAAAACCCATCGCTCCGCCTTTGCCACCTTGCATTTGTCTCATAAAAAAAATCCAGACTGCAATTAATAACAACATCGGAAACCAAGATAGCAAAACTCCGAACAATGATGGCATTTTTTCCTCAATTGGTGCAGCAGAAATACTTACACCTTTTTCAGAAAGTTTTTCTATTAAGTTTGGATCATTTGGTGAATATGTGGAAAAATTATTTCCATTTGAATAAGTGCCTTTAATATTATTGCCTTGAATTTCGACTTTAACAACCTCTCCGTTATCTACCGCCGTTAAGAATTCGGAGAAAATTACTTTATTATTTCCACGGATATTTGATTGTGGATTTTTGAACATATTATATAGACCTATAGTCAAAAAAACTATTACAGCCCACATTGCTAAATTTTTCATGTTCATGAGTTTAAAATAAGAATTATTTTAGATTTAACAAGTGACAATTTTGGTAATTATCAACAAAAGTTAACGTTCTTCTGAGATTATTACCGTTTGGTTGACTTTTTCAATGATACAATTGCCTAATGTACACCTTAAAAATGCATTTTTTTGTATGTTTTTAATAACTCTATCAATTTTTCTTCCTCTAGAAGCATAATAATTTTTACCTAATAAATTTATAGAATCAGATAATGATCTAAAAACTATTTCATACGGTTGATCAAAAAATTTATCATTAATTATTATTTGTTTTTTTTTATGTGAAAAAAATGTATTACTTTCTAAATTTTTATATACATAATAATCAATTGCATCATTAGATTTCTTTAAATTAACAATTGTATTATTAAATTTTTTTTGACTCAGACCATCATTTTTAAGTTCTCTTAAAAGTTTTCTTACTCTGACTCTTAAGAATTTTTCCTCGTCATTTGTTGGGTCTGTAACATAAAAACCAAAAACTTTTTTTGAAACTAATATTAAATCCTCTTTTTTTTGATTTATAAGGGGTCTTAAAACTGTAATATTACCAATCTTTGTTTTTTTGCCAAATGAAATTAGACCCTTTAATCCACTTCCCCTAAGCATTCTTATAAAAAAATTCTCAAATAAATCTTCTTGATGATGACCTAAAAGAACATTGGTTATGCCAAGTTTTCTGCATTTAGAAAATAGAAGTTCTAATCTTTTTGCTCTTGCTGAGGATTGAATATTATTTTCAGGTTTAGTTCCACGCCAACTCAAAATTTCTGCATTGATATTAAGTTTTTTAAGTAACTTTTTTACATATTTTGCCTCAGCAGTAGACTCTGCTCTTAATTTATGATCAATAATATAATACTTAGCATTTAGTTTATTTTTAATTGAATAAATTTTAGATAAAAAAGCCAAAGCAAGGCTATCAGGGCCTCCAGAAACAGCAACAATGAAATTATCTTTTATATCTAAAAGTTTATCAAATTTTTTATAAATTTGATTTACTTTACTATGAGTTAATTTATTTTTTAGAATTTTAGGAATTTTGATTTTTACACTCAAATTTTTGAGACTCATATTTAGCTTTTTGTATCACAGACTGATTTGCATCAGGATATTGTTTTGCAACACCGTTGATCATTTTACAGCCTTGATCCTTTTCTCCTATCTGAACCATTGATACACCTAACTTTAACAAGTTTACAGGAGCTTTTTCACCCTTTGGATATTTTTGATACCCCTCAAGGTATGCAGATGCTGCGTCTGAATAAAGTTGTCTAATTCTAAAAGTTTCAGCATACCAATATTGAGCGTTACCAGCAAGTTTATGATTCGGATTTGTTTGCACAAATTCTCTAAAGGCTCTTTCTGCAGTTGAATAATCTCCAACTTTTAAAAAACTTGTCGCAAACTCATACTGAGATTCTGGAGGCGCAGTTGGAAGAATTTTTTCTTCGACCTGAAAAGACTCTGTAATTATGGTTGCAGTAGTATCAATTGATTGTGTTTGTTGTGTTGTTTCATTAGTGTTCGTATCCTTATAGGAAATTGAACCTAAGTCTTGTGGCTGGGAGCTACCAGGCAAAACTTTGTTTTTAGTTTCATTTTTTGTTAAACTTTTTACACTTCCATTATTAATAGAGGCATTTTCTAAATCTTGAAATCTTATCTGATTATCTGCTTGAACTTTAGATAATCTGCTTGACAATTTGTCGAGCTTAAAATTTATTTCCTCAAATCTATTTGTTAATGCTTGAAATTGACTCTCGATCTCAGAGAGTTTTAAAAGATGTCTTGTTAATACATCCTCCGAATTCATGTCTAAAGAAGTTATAGCATTATTATTATTTCCAGAATTATTTGTGTCTGAATAAACTGCCCTTTCAAGGGTTTTAATATCTTTTTGTAGCTGCTCTAAAGTTTCATATATATTATGATTATCTGCTAATAGATTTGAAGTAAAAAAAATATAGAATATGAAAAATTTTTTTATAAATTTTTTAATAAACTTTTGCATGTTAAAATTTATTGATAAAATGATGGCAAAAAAAAGACCCTTAAACTCAATTAGATGCTTAAGGGTCTTTGATTAAAAAATTAATTTGCTTTTACAGTTACAGATCTTCTGTTTTTTGACCAAGCTAAAGGGTTTGATCCTGAGTCTACAGGTCGTTCTTTTCCATAACTTAAAACAGATATTCTGTCTGAAGAAATTCCATAAGTCATCAAATAATCTTTAGCTGCGTTTGCTCTTCTTTCACCCAGAGCTAAGTTATACTCTCTTGTACCTCTCTCGTCTGCATGTCCTTCAAGAACAACTGTGATTTTAGAATTTTTTCTTAAATATGCAGCTTGCTTTCTTAAAGTTTCTCTCGAAGCAGTTGTTAAAACTGACTCGTTCGTTGCAAAAAATACTCTGTCAGGAACTCCTGATGCTAAATACTCAACAGTATCTGTACCAGTGTAAACATCTCCTTGCATTTGGCCTGTAGTTTTTTTTGATGTTGCACAAGCTGAAAGTGCAAAACAAGCAAAAATTATTAATAAAGTATTTTTTAGAATTTTGTTTAATTTCATTATTGCTCCTTGATCAATATTTCTAATTCTTAACTTTTTCACAACTAATTAAATGTTTCAAGTTAAAAAATCAAGATAATTCAAGCTAATTACTCAATAATGATGACCATGATGGGTCAGAGGCATCTGTAGGGGTTTCTACCATCCTTTCATTATAACCTGTTAAATCAATAGACCATAATTTAGCTGAAAATCCCTTCCCCTTGTCATCGGTTTTTGTTTCCCTATAAAAAATCAAAACTCTCCCATTAGGGGACCATGACGGTGCTTCTTGATAAAAATTTTCAGTTAAAAGTCTTTCTCCACTTCCATCTGTTCTCATAACACCAATATAAAATTTACCTTTATGGAGTTTCGTAAATGCTATCAAATCACCTCTTGGCGACCAAACAGGGGTACCATAAAGACCTTTACCAAAAGATATTCTCTTAACATTGCTTCCGTCACTTTTCATAACATAAATTTGCTGATAGCCGCTTCTATCTGAATTAAAACAAATGAACTTACCATCAGGTGAATAAGATGGGGATGTATCAATTGATGGATGATTTGTAATTTTTTCAACTATTCGATTTTCTAGATCCATTGTGTATATATCTGAATTACCATCTTTAGCGAAACTCATTATAATTTTTTTTCCATTAGGAGAAAAACGTGGAGCGAAAGTCATTCCTGGGAAATCACCTACGACCTCTTGCATGCCTGTTTCAATATCCAAAAGATATACCCTCGGTAAATTTTTAAAATAAGATAGATAAGTAACCATTTGACTTGTTGGATTGAATCTAGGTGTCAAAACAAGTTCATTACCTAAAGTTAAAAATTTATTATTAGCCCCGTCTTGATCAATAATTGCAAGTTTTTTTATGCGATTTGTCTTTGGACCTTCCTCTGCAACGTAAATTATTCTTGTGTCAAAATATCCTTTTTCACCAGTTAATCTTTGATAAACTTTATCGGTTATAATGTGGCCAACTCTCCTCCAGTTTGTTGGTACAGTAGTAAATGCAAGCGCAATCATTTCTTTTCCAGCAAGCACGTCCCAAAGTCTGAATTCAACTCTTAATTTTTCCTCGTTGAAACTAACTTTTCCAGTAATTAATGCTTGAGCTTTAATTAGATTCCAGTCTTCGAACCTTGGTTTCAAATTTGCAATATCGGGTGCCTGTAAAAACGCATCTTTGTTTAGAGGATTAAAAAGGCCAGAAGTTTTTAAATTTACCTCAATTATTCTCGAAATTTCAGCTCCAATATTTTTTTTTTGTAAAATTTTTTCGAAGTTTTGCCTTGAGTTCTCATCAATTGATAAAGGTGAGACTGCTATAGGAAGAGGATCAAGATTTCCTCGAGTAATATCAACTTCGATAAGACTAAAACTCTTGGAGGGGACTAGGACTAAAAAAATGATAATCTTTATTAAAATTCTCATACAATATTTACTACCCCTCTAACATTTCTCTTGCATCAAAGTTTAATTGTAATTCCTTCCATCTCTCATAACCTGTAGTCGGAACTCTGAGTGGTTGACATAACTTTACTGCTCTGAGAGCACTTTCAGCCAATACTTTATAAAAACCTTGTCCAGGTTTATTCATTCTTGCATGATCTAAAATTTCAGATTTTACCACTGTTCCGTCTCTTTTTAATTGTAATTTAATTCTAACTAATAAATTCTCATTATAAGGCAAACCTAGGGGTATGCTCCAGCAACCAAAAATCTGTGCCTTGAGAGCATCCTCTTCACTCAATGATAATCCTACGTTTTCAACATTCTTTTTTTGATCTTGAGTAACTTTGTCATTTTTTTTTGTTGTTTCAGCAAATTCTTCTTTTGACTTGTCAATCAATGCAGCAATGTTGTTTGGATCAAAAAGCTCATCTTTTTCGAATTCTGAAACTTGTCTTACCTCATTATCTACCAACTCTGGATTTTGCTTATCTTCCTTCGGTTTTTTTTCGTTTTTTACAAGATTATCTGGCATTGGCACTGAGTCAGGTTTTATCTTTTTTATTTTTTTAGGTGGAGCCTGTTCAGACACCAATTTTTCTTTTTTTTTTTTTACTTCTTCTATGATTTTTTTTGCTTTAGGAGCAAAAGGAATATTTGTTTTATCTGTAATTTGTATCAATTCAATAGATACAATCGGAGGAAGATCAATGGGTTTTTTTGTTAAGAACGGTAAACTCATAGCGGTTAAAAAAATAAACACAGCGTGTAAAACAGAAGATATAATCACACTCCTATTCAATTTATCACCTTTCCTTATATGGTTCTGAAATCAAAGCTACTTTTGTAAAACCCGATCCAGATAAAAGACCCATAATTTCAAGCACTCTGCCATAATTTATAGTTTTATCTCCCCTTACATAAATTCGAGTATCAGTTCTATTTTTTGAAACTGCTAAGACCTTTGCGATTATTTTTTCATATTCCACTTTTGACTCTTGTATGAAAATTTCTCCTTTAGAATTAATTGACAACGTCAATGGTTCAGCTTCTTCTGGAAGAGAGTCTGCAGAACTTTCTGGTAAATCAACTTGCACTCCAACCGTCAGTAAAGGAGCCGTAACCATAAAAATAATTAAAAGAACTAGCATTACATCTACAAACGGTGTAACATTTATTTCACTCATGGGTTCTTTTGATGATCGATTAAATTTAAAAGCCATTAATTAAATTATTGTTAAAAATCTCTTAGAAAAATTTTCTAATCTCTGAGAATATTTAATTGAATCGTTATTAAACTTATTATAAGCGACAACTGCTGGTATAGCAGCCAATAATCCTAAAGCAGTCGCAAAAAGAGCTTCTGCTATTCCGGGCGCAACTATTGCTAAGCTTGTGTTTCTAGAAATCGCAATAGACTGAAATGAATTCATAATTCCCCAAACAGTACCAAAAAGACCTATAAATGGAGCTGTTGATCCAACTGTAGCTAAAAAGGTGAAGCCTTTACTAATTTTGGTGACTTGTTTTTCAATACCAGTCTCTAGCAATGTTGTCATTCGGACATTCAAATCAGTTTTTGATCTTCTTTTAAGTAAATTCTGCATCGCATCCCTAAAAAGTAAGGCCATTGGATCTTCGGTGGTTGCAGGGAGATTATTATAAAAAGTTTCTGCAGACTTAGAATTCCAAAACCTGTTTTCAAATTCTTCGGTAGATTTATTAATTTTTTTGAAAAGCTTAAGTTTTTCAAATATTACAGCCCATGAATAAATTGAGCAGGCGATGAGTATTAAAATAACAGACTTAACTACAATATCTGCTCTTATGAACAAATTCATTAATGAAAAATCGGCACTTGAAGCTAGTCCAACTGCCTGAGATGATATATCAGCTTCCATACCAGCTTCTGTCACTTAAATGTGTCATGATTTTGACTTATTTATTGAGATTTATTCCTCAATTTTATAAGTTTCGTAATAAAAACTAGCAATTAATATAGCATCAGCCTTATTTGAATCTTTCTTTTTTGATAAGTATGATGAGAAATCAGGAAATATCTCAATAGCCCTAGTTCGACTAGCATCTTTTTCAGAATTGATTAGATTATAATATCTTTTCCATTTTGCTGGTCTTACAAAAAACATCGGTAACCTCATTGCAGAACAAATACCCTTTAAGACTCCAAAAGACTGTCCGAAATTAAACATACTTGTTACTCCTTGGCCCGGCATAGCCGTAACATGCTCTATCACAACTCTGGTGTTAGTTTCATGATTACTATTAATTTTTTTAGTAATTTCATTATAAATTTGAGCTCCATTAACCTGTTTTTTATTTTTTTTTCCTTCATTCATGATAGGCATTTCAATTACATCTAAAATTTTTCCATCTTTAAGAAAGCAGATTGAACCAGAAACACCCGGATCTATACCAATTATTAACATAACTTAGTTTAAAAACTCAGCATTTGAATATACGTTTTGAACATCATCATCATCCTCCAATGAAACAAAAAAATTTATTAAAGTTTCATGATCTTCTTTTGGAATTTGTACATTGTTTAGTGGAATCCATTCTATTCCAGTTGATATAAAATTACTAATTTTTTTCTCTAACTCTTTTTTAATATTATATATATTGACTACTGAACATTGAATTTCATGTAATTCTTTATTTGATCTACATTCATCAGCGCCAGCCTCAATAGCTAAATCTAAAATTTTTTCCTCTGAAATTTCATTTTTGTCAATTTTTATAACACCTAGTTGATTAAAATTATGGGAAGCTGAACCTTGAGTTCCAAGACTACCTCCAGATTTTTGAAAAATAGTTCTAATATTTGACGCAGTCCTATTTTTGTTATCTGTTAATGTTTCTACAATAACAGCAACTTTATTTGGTCCAAAACCCTCATATCTTAAATTTTCAAAATTTGCACTATTGTTCAATGAAGACTTATTGATAGCTCGCTCAATATTATCTTTGGGCATATTGGCAGATCTTGCTGCTTGTATAGCTGATCTTAATCTTGGATTCATATTTGGATCTTTATCTCCCAATTTTGCAGCAACAGTAATTTCTTTTGATAACTTAGAGAATAATTTAGATCTTTCCTTGTCTGCTTTTCCTTTTTTATGTTTAATACCTGCCCAATGTGAATGTCCAGCCATAAATCAACTATTTTTTAATTGCTCTCCAAAAATATAACTTTCAACTTTATTAGCTAAACCAGTTTCTTTGTTACACTCAACAATGACCCCACATAAAGTACAATCTCCATTTGCTGGAAAATGTTTTACAGAATCTTTTTTCATAAATCTGTTTAATGAATTATTTTTGTTCATCCCAATTACTGAGTCATAATCACCACACATCCCTGCATCAGTTTGATATGCTGTACCGTTTTGTAAAATTCTTGCATCATTAGTTGGTATATGAGTGTGTGTACCTACTACAAGCGAAGCTTTACCATCAAAAAAGTGTCCAATAGCATTTTTTTCACTCGTAATTTCTCCATGAAAATCAACAATCAAAAAATCAAAATCCTCTTTCAATTTAAACTTATTAATAAATTGATTTGCTGATTCAAAGACATCGTTACTTTTTTTCATAAAAACATTTCCAATTAAATTTAAAACTCCAATTTTAAAATTATTAACAGTTGTAAAAATTTCAAATCCTTTTCCTGGAGAGGGTTCAAAAAAATTTTTTGGTCTCAGTATTCTTTTTTCATTTTCAATAAATTGCATTATATCTTTCTGATCCCAAATATGATTCCCACTCGTAATTACATCTACTCCACTTGAGAAGAATTTTTCACATATATTTTGTGTTAAACCAACCCCACTTTCATCTGCATTTTCTCCATTTACAATTACGAAATCAATCTCTCTTTGTTTTTTTTGAAAAGGAAGATTTTCAACTAATTTTGAACATCCTGAACTACCTACAACATCACCTAAAAATAAAATTCTCATTCTATAATTTTTTTTTCTGTCACCACAAAATCAAGTTTTTTGTCATATCTATTAAGAGGAATACTTTTAACTTCTTGAAAAGAGTACGCCAATCCAACAAGAAGCGGGTTTTTTTTTCTTTTTATTCTTTGGATGTATCTATCGTAGAAACCACCTCCATAACCCACTCTGTTTAATTTTTTATCAAAACTCAATAAGGGTATAAATAATATGTCTGGAAATTTTATTTTACCATTAATCGGCTCTGGTATACCAAATTTATTTATACCCAATGGTTCTTTGGAGCTCCATTGAATAAAATCCATTTGAAAGTTTTTTTTAATTTTTGGTAAAGAAATAATGTAATTTTTCTTTTCTAATTTTTCCAAAATTTGAACACAATCTAACTCGTTATTATAAGGATAATATCCTCCAACTATTTTTCCTTTTATCACCTTTTTTTTTAAAAGCTTAATAATATTATTATGATTAATTGATTTAACTTTTTGTAACTTATTTTCTCTAAGCTTTAAAAATTTTTTTCTTATTTGAAATTTTTTCACAAAATTTAAGACAAATTTTCTAAGTTTGCTTTTTTTACAAAATTTGAAATTTCATTCGTGGCTTCATCAATTAGTTTTTCATAACTTTTTTGACTCAGCTCAATTTCATTTTTTAAATGAATATGTTTTGTATTCAACTTACTAATTTCATTCTCCTTTTTATCTCTATATTCATATATTAAGGATTTAAGTTCTTTAAACTTATTCGACAAATCATTAAGTTCCCTTTTTTTTTGCTCTACTTTTTTTTGTGTCTCGTAGTATTCATCCATAATTTTAACTGCGGTAATAAGTAAAAGTTTATTTTCACCTAGATTGCCAAGATCATTTTTAAGTTTATTAAACTTTTGATTTAATTGGATTAATAATTCTTCCAATTGTTCTTCTTGTCCATCTTCACAAGAAAGTAAAAATTCTTTACCGTTAAATTTAATGCTTACGTTTGCCATTCATCTATCTCATTTAACAAAATATCTGTTTCTTGATTTAATTCATCAATTTTTTCTGAAAAACTTAATTGCTTTTGTTTTTCAATTTTTTCTTGTCTCTCATATTCATCTAATTTCCTTGATAATTCATCATGCTCATTAATTAAAGAAGTGTATTTTTTCTCAAGTTCTTTTTTTTCAATTTCTAATTGATTTTTTTGATCCTTAAGATTTTCAATATTTCTATTTATATTTGGATCATTGAGATTTAAATTTTTTAATTTTGTTAAGGCCTCATTTAACTTTTTTCTTTTTCACTAAAAAAATTCATATATATATGTTTATATTATTAAATAGAATCTTCTTAGTCTAGACAGGATAATTTTGAGTAAACAATACAGGGAATTAGCTAATTGCATTCGATTTTTATCAATTGATGCTGTACAAAAAGCCAACTCAGGACACCCAGGAATGCCTATGGGTATGGCGGATGTGGTAACAGTTTTATTTAAAGATTTTTTAAATTTTAACCCATATAACCCAAGCTGGTTAAATAGAGACAGATTTGTTCTATCTGCTGGTCATGGATCAATGTTACTTTATTCACTTCTTTATCTCACAGGTTATAAAAGTGTTTCTTTGAATGATATTAAAAATTTTCGTCAATTAGATTCAATTTGTGCAGGTCATCCTGAATATCACCCTAATACTGGCATTGAGACTACCACAGGCCCTTTGGGGCAAGGAATATCTAATGCAGTTGGATTTGCTATTTCAGAAGAAATTTTAAAAAAACAAATTGGAAAAAAAATTATTGATCATAAAACTTATGTGATTGCAGGTGATGGGTGTTTAATGGAAGGGATTAGTCATGAGGCTTTAAGTTTGGCTGGACACCTTAAATTAAAAAATCTTATTATGCTTTTCGATAATAATTCTATTTCAATTGATGGTCCTACAAACTTAGCAGTTTCTGATAACCATGAAAAAAGATTTCGAAGTTATGGTTGGGATTATATTAAAATTAATGGGCATGATTATAAAGAAATATCAAAAGCCCTTAAAAAAGCTCAAAAATCAAAAAAACCTATCGCTATTTCGTGCAAAACTACAATTGGTTATGGATCTCCTAACAAAAGTGGTAAAGCTTCTTCACATGGCAGCCCGTTAGGTGATGATGAAATAAAATTAGTAAGAAAAAAATTAAACTGGAGACACAATCCTTTTGAAATTCCAAAAAAATTATTGAATGAGTGGAAATCAATTGGTGAAAGAGCATTTAAAAAAGCAAAAAAACACGAAAAAATTTTAAGTAAGAATCTTAAGAAATTAGGTTGGTTAGGATGGTCAATATCTAATAAATTTAAAAAAGATTTTCCACCAGAATATAATCTTACAAGAAATGCTATCATTGGATCTATAGAAAAAGCAAAAACAGAATATCTAAAAAATCTAGAGCCAATGGCAACAAGAAAATGCTCTGAAAAATTTTTAGAGATTGTATCAAAACTCCCAAGTTTAATAGGTGGGTCAGCTGACTTAGCTGGTTCTAATAATACAAAAACTAAAAATCATAAAATTATAAAGTCAGGTGATTTTTCTGGAAACTATATTCATTATGGAGTTAGAGAACATGCAATGTGTGGAATTATGAATGGTATTTCGCTTCACAGTGGTCTAATACCATACGGTGGAACCTTTTTAATATTTAGCGATTATTGTAAGCCATCAATTAGACTTGCCGCTATGATGAAACAAAAAGTCATATATGTTTTTACCCATGACTCTATTGGGCTTGGTGAAGATGGCCCCACACATCAGCCCATTGAACAATTAGCAAGTTTAAGGTCCATTCCAAATTTAAATGTTTTTAGACCATCTGACCTTATTGAAACTTTTGAATGCTGGCAGTTAGCATTGGAGAGTAAAAATACACCAAGCGTGATTGCCTTAACAAGACAGGCAATCAAACCTGTAAGATTTAAAAGTTCTACAAAAAATATGTCCTCATTGGGTGCTTATGAAATTTTTAGGACTAACGATGATATAAAAGTTACAATTATAGCAACCGGATCAGAAACTAGTTTGGCAATTGAAGTTGGTCATAAATTAGCCACAGATGGTATCTATTCAAAAATAATATCAATGCCTTGTCACGAATTATTTGATCAACAAAGTGAAGGCTACAAAAATGAAATTTTATCAGAAACAAACCTTGTTGTGTCTATAGAGGCCTCAGAAACAAGTTATTGGAAAAAATATACAAACTACAATGGTTTAAATTTTGGAATTGATGATTTTGGAAAAAGTGCTCCGTATAAA
>CACIHQ010000013.1 GCA_902586495.1 uncultured Pelagibacteraceae bacterium | reverse complement strand
ATAACTCATTTTGAACACATAATTTTGAATTTTGTGTTAGACTAAATTGTATTTTTGTGTTAGAGATTCGTTAAATTGTGTTAGAGAAAATGTAAAAATTAAATTATGAGTGATCAAGAGGACGATAAAAAAATACTAAATGATGAGGAAAGTACCTTTGAAAGTGAAAATCAATCTTCAGTTGAGGAAAAAATTCAATCTGAAGATGTAAAAATAGAAAGTGAAGAGACACCGCCTCAAGAAAATTTGGAAAATCAAACATCTTCAGTAGAAAATCAGAATAATGAGCCAAACGATGATGTTAGTGCACAAAATAATGATCAAACAATTGATAATTTTGAAACTTCAGAGGTTTCAAACCAAATAAAAGATGAAAATGTTGGATCAAGCCACCAAGTCATTCACAAAAAAGATGGAAGACTACACATTTATGTTCGGCAAGACAAATATAAAGGTGAATTAAAATCAAAAAATTGGGTAGGGAGACTTTATATTGATGGAAAACAAAAAATTTCGTCCTCAGGCACAACCAATTTAGATGAAGCAATACCAATCCTAGAAAAATGGTTTGATGATGTACAAGCAGAAAGTGAAAAAATAAAAAAACAGGCCGAGCAAATAAAAAATATTGAAAATCAAAATCAACCTGAAACAGTTCAATCTCAAACTTCTGTTGAGGAAGATACAAAACCTGTTTCATCAGTTTCAACTAAGTCAAGTCAGACCAATGAAGCTATAACCCAAGCACAAACGACTGCAGCACCTTCGGATGAAAAAGTTGAGCCAGTAAAAACTGATGATGCCAAAGCTAAGCTAGCAAATATTTTTGGTAAATTAAAAGATATAAAATTAAAAAAAACCTTCTTTTGCAAATAATTTGACAAAATCTTCATTGACTTCATTTAACAAAGGTAAGATGGGAAATTTCAAATCTAAATTTGAAAACTTTTTTAAATCTAAATTAGGAAAATCTTCCGTTAAAGGCGAGGAAATTTTAGGAGTACAACTTTTTAACAATGAAATTAGATTAGTACAAGTCACTAGCAATAAAGCAAATCAATGGGTATTAGAAAAATTATATATTCACCCAGTAGAAATTACGGATGACACTAGTCCAATTGAAAATTCGGATAAATTTTCGGAGGAGTTAAGTCTTGCAATACAAAAATCAAAAATTACAACAGCTAATGCTGCAATTGCGATTCCGGTTACAAGTGCAATTATAAGAGTTGTAACTGCTCCATTAATGAAAGACGAAGAGTTAGAAAAAGCAATTGAAACAAATTCTTTATGGGAAAATTTAGTTCAACTTACAGATAATCTAGAAGATTATTCTATTTTCCACCAGGTAATAAGCAGAAATCAAAAGGAAAATACAATGGACATTTTATTTGTCGCCTCAAAACTCTCAGACATAAATAGTTACACATCAATAATTAAAAATGCCGGTCTTAATCCTGTAATTATTGATGTTAAATGTTTTGCTCTTAAATCTGCGGTTGATCAAGTAAATCAATTAACCAACAAGACTGAAGATGCAAATTTAACTGCAGTTTTAGAATTTGGATTAGATGAAAATTATCTAATGATACTTTATGAAAACAATCCAATAATTACTGATATTTTCATTAGAGGGCAGGATAGAAAAATTCTACAAGGTTCTCAAGATGCAGAGGAGAAAGAGGCACTTGTAAGGCGTTACGTAACTCAAGTAAAACAAGCAGTTCAGGATTTTGAAACAAAATATGAAAAAAGAATAAGAAATATCAAAGTAGTTTCAGATATTGAAAATGTTGATGAATATTTAGGAAGTTTTAGAAAGTTTTTATTAAATGTTGGATTTAACACACTTGATCCGACTGAAGGCTTAAAAATTCCTACTCAATTCCAAGCAATTATAGATCAAAAACAAAATAAATCCTATTTGACTACCGCAATCGGTTTAGCATTTAGAAAGCTCGATGTTTTTGGCTACTATAAATTTGTCACTGCTGTCAAAAATATTAACTTGCTTCCTAATAGATCAAGCATGATGAAACAAAAAAAGATGAAAGCTATTTCTGGCTTTGCGTTTAAAGGAGCGGTCGGCTTAGTTGTCGGGATTTATTTAATTTTATTTGGAATGTCGTTTTGGAATATTTATTCATATAACAAAAAATTAACAGATTACGCTAAAGTAAAAGTTGAACATTCTAAATCTGTAAAACAAATAAAAGCTGTTAAAAAAGAATTAGGTAGAATTCAAACCTCTTTAAGATTAAGCAAAACTTTGAAATCCAACAAAGAACTAACCTATAGAGTTCTAGCTCAAATTGCTTCAAGTGTACCTAAAAGGGTAAGATTTGATAAGGTCGATTATAACGGTAAAAATAGAATTACTATTCAAGGTGTAGCTGCATCAGATCAGGATATTTTAAAATTTATTGAGAATTTAGGAAAACAAAAACTCGTATCACAAGCATCTTTATCATCAATGAGACTTCCTAAAAGATCAAAGGGTGGGGCATCAATGAAAGGATTTAGAGTTTTTGTAACAATTAAGAAAGGTTAATGATGGCAAATATTGATTTAAAAAATTTAAATATCGAAGATTTAAAAGAACAAATTCTAAAATTTGCAGATAAAAAAACTTTAATAAAAATAGGTATTGGTTTTGGAGGATTAATAATTTTTTTAATAATTTATTACGCCGTTATAAATCCAATAGTTGAAAAGAAAAAAGTTCAAATAGAGGATATGAATATAAAGAAGCAAGAAACCCAAAAAAATTTGAGTGATATTAAATCGATGAAAGCTAAAATTAAAAAACTTAGACCAAGATATGAAAAATACTCGAGCTTGTTTCATAGTAAAGCTGAAGTTGAAGGTCTCTATCAATCGCTTAGCGAATTTGCGACTTTAAATGATTTAGTAATAACAAAAATTGAAAAAAAGAAAATTAAGCCAGTTTTGAAAGCAGACGCTCTTGCTGCAGCTGCTGGTAAGAAGAAAAAAAAGGGAGGTAAAAAAAATAAGGCAAAAAAGATGGCTAATGTTGCATATTATTTAATTCCGGTTCAATTCGAAATAGATGGGAGTTTCATAGGTTATATAAAGTTTAAAAGAGCAGTTTCTTTATCTAATAAGATGTTAAATTTTGACAAAGAGACCATAAGTGTTGTAAAAAGTAAAGATTCAACTGGAGCGATAAAAGCGAAAGGAACATTAACTATTGTTGGTTTACCAAATGAATTTTTTTAAAATAATATCGTTTTTAATTTTATCTTTGTTGCTTAGTGCTCAATCTTATGCAGATAGCCATGATTCAGAGCAAAACATTATTGAAAGAGCAAAAGAAATAAATCAAAAAGTTAAAGAGAAACAAGCTAACACCCAAGCTAATATAGCATCAGAAATTAATAATGAGGAACCTTTACCTTTAAATGATCCGTTTGTTGGAGATAGTTCACTCACTGGTGGATCTAAAATTTTATCTGATAATCCTGAAGAGCTTGAAAATAATATGAGCCTATACAAATTTAAGTTGGTAGGTGTAATGACATCTGAGAATGATAAAGGTTTTGCATCTCTGATTGATGAAAATGGAGAAGTGATTAACATTTCTTTATTTGAGGAACTTAGTCCTGGTGTTCAATTGGTCGCTATAAATAATAGGGAAGCAGTGTTTGATAATAATGAAAATTTATTAGCAATTAATTTTAAAAATCAAATTATTGAAAGGTCTAAATAAAGTGAAAAAATACAATTTATTTTTGATTTTACC
Organism: uncultured Pelagibacteraceae bacterium; assembly: GCA_902586495.1. Taxonomy (GTDB): domain Bacteria; phylum Pseudomonadota; class Alphaproteobacteria; order Pelagibacterales; family Pelagibacteraceae; genus Pelagibacter. Next base: position 28,512 of record CACIHQ010000013.1, on the reverse strand, counting down.
CTCAATAATTTTTTTATTTTTAACAGGATGTGCAGAAAAATTTGCGAACAAACAATTTAAACATGATACTCCACTTATCAAACAAGATGTAAAAAAAATTGGAAAAAAGGAATTAGAAAAAAGTGCTGAAATGGGACCAATACCTGTTGAGGGAGATGTTATAAAACTTCAAAAAAGAAAACAAATTTCATCAGTAAAAGAGAAAAATTACTTATTAATTTCAGATGAATTTGAAACTTTAAAACAAAACGTTTCATTTAAATTTAAGAATTTAGATTTTAAAGAAGCGATGGGTCTAATGGCGGAAGTAGGTGATATAAATATTTTAGTTGGAGATGAAGTTGCAGGCTCAGTAAGTGCAGAATTAACAGATGTTCCATGGGATAAAGCTTTTAATGCGCTATTAGATTTAAAAAGTTATGCGGCTGATATAGATGTATCAAATAATATAATTAGAATTTCTACACCTTCAAATTTAACATCTCAGGAAAGTTATAAATCTGCAAGAGCATCGGCTGTAAAAAAGAAAGTAGAGTTAGAAGATTCTGTAGAGCCTATAGTTTCAGAAATATTTAAACTTTATTATATAACCCCAGCAGAAGCTAAAGCTACTATAACAGAGCTGTTTACATCAAAAGGAACAACAGGAAGCTTCACCCCAATACAAGTTACTGAAGAAAAAACCACTCGATCAATAATTGTTAGAGGTAAAGCAAAAGATTTAGATATTGTTGATAAAGTTGTGAGAGAAATAGATAAAAGAACAAGGCAAGTTTTAATTGAAGCATTTATTGTTGAAGCAAGTTCAACTTTTGAACAAGCGTTAGGAAAAGCAATGGGAGCTGCTTATACAAGAAAGGGGCTAAGAGTTGGAGGTACTCAAGGCAATAGTTCAATAGGAGCGCCTCAAGGTGAAGGTGCCACGATAACGGACAGCACAGCAGCCTTTAGTAATCAGTCTGGTACTGATAACTTATTTAATTTTTCTGCGGGTGGAACAAGTGGTATTGGAATACTGAGAAAAACAGGGTCTGCAGTTCTAAAGTTTCAATTAGATGCTCTAGAAACAGAGGGTTTAGGAAAAACAATATCTAATCCAAAATTATTTACGCTTGATAATCAAAAAGCAAGTATCACACAGGGTGAGCAAATTCCTTTATCTGGGGGTGAAGGGGCAGACACATTGATCGATGCAAATTTGAAATTAATTGTTACACCAAATATTATTGGGGACGGAAATGTGATGCTAGAAATTCAGGTTACTAATGATACACCTAATAGAACTGGTGCTACAGTTGGAGTAAACAAAATGGAGATTAATACGAGATTGTTAGTTGCAGACGGAGATATCGTGGTTATTGGTGGTATAAAGAAAAATCAAATTAGTAATAGTAAACAAGGTGTTCCTGGAGCCAAAAACGTGCCAGTGGTTGGGAAATTATTCAAAGGCACAGCAAAATCTGATACCATGAGTGAGCTATTGGTATTTATTGCACCAAGGATTTTATAATGTTGAAAATAAGTAGAGAGAGTGAAATTAATTTAGTTAACGTGCTAATCGACAACGATATAATTTCTGGAAAAGATCTAATTAATATCAAAAAAGTGAGTACTGAAAATAATAAGTCACAAATTGATGCGATCTTTGAGCTAAAACTAACGGATGAAAAAAAAATAATTGATCTTCTAGTTAAAGAACAAAACTTAGAAATTGTCGATTTAAAAAAGATTGAAGTTACAGATGAAATTAAATCTGTTCTGCCCTCCAATTATATCAAAATAAACTTTGTTGCCCCATTTAAAATTGAAGGTAAAACTTTGCATATAGCTATTCCAGATAGTTCTAAGTTAGGTTTAATGAGAAACTTAAAAGCTATTACTAAGAAGAACATAGAATTACACGCAGCAACTATAACGGATATTTCAGAGTATATTGAAAAGTTATCAAGTGATGCTGATGAGGTTACTATTGCATCAATTAGAGATGATAATAGAAAAAAAACAAAAACTTTTGATAGTGATCTTGGTGATGCCGGAGAAGTTTTAGAGAAAGCACCTGAAGAAGATATTGAGGCTATTGAGAATGAGTCTGAAGTAATAAAATTCAGTACAGCAGTTGTTGCTGAGGCGATAAAAATGGGAGTAAGTGATATTCACATCGAACCTTACAGATTTAGTTCAAGAGTTAGATATCGATTAGACGGAATGCTTCAAGAGCAAGAACAATATAAACAATTTTTGCATGATAATTACGGAGCGGTGGTAACAAGATTTAAAATTATGGGGAAATTAGATATTGCTGAAAGAAGATTACCTCAAGATGGTGCAATTAATTTTAAAATTGAAAATAAAGTTGTTGATCTTCGACTTTCAATTTTACCAACAGCAAACAATGAGAGAATTGTAATGCGTATTCTTAATAAAGATGCAGGTGATATAAAACTTGAACAGTTAAATTTCGAGGATCAAGATCTTCAAAATTTAAGAAAAGCAATACACAGCACTCAAGGATTAATATTAGTTACTGGCCCAACTGGTTCAGGAAAATCAACAACGCTTTATAGTATATTAAAAGAGGTAAGTAAGCCGCATTTAAATATCTTAACTGCTGAAGATCCAGTTGAATATGAACTTGATGGAGTAGGACAAGTTCAGATTAAAGATCATATCGGATTAACATTTGCCTCAGCGCTGAGATCATTTTTAAGACAAGATCCAGAAATAATTCTCGTTGGTGAGATGAGAGATAAAGAAACTGTCGATATTGGTTTGAAGGCTGCTTTAACTGGTCACTTAGTGTTTAGCACACTTCATACCAATGATGCACCAAGTACAATCACAAGATTGCAAAATATGGGAACACCTGATTATTTGATTAGTGCAGCTACTCAATTAGTTGTTGCACAAAGATTAGCTAGAAAAAATTGTAAAGATTGTAAAATTCCAGATGAAGATGTTACTCCAAAAGTTTTACAAGATTTAGGTTTTACTGCAGAAGCCGCATCAAGGGTAAAAGCTGTGAAAGGAAAGGGTTGCTCAAAATGCAGTAACACAGGCTACAAAGGTCGACAGGGAATTTATGAAATTTTAGTAGTTTCAAAACCAATTAAAGAAGCAATATTGAGACAAGCTACAACGCCAGAGTTGAGGGAAATAGGTATTAAAGAGGGTTTTCAAACAATGCAAGATATGGGTAGACGTTTAATTGCATCTGGTGAACTTAATTTTAGAGAATACGAACGAGTTCTGTCAGTAGATTAAATATGGAAGCATTCACTTATAAAGGTATTTCAGATGGAAAATATGTAGAGGGTGATATAGATGCTCTTAATATTGATGAGGCTTCCCATCTTTTAAAAGAACAGAAAATTATAATTACAAATATTATCAAATCTAAGAAAAAAAAGGTTCAGGAAAAAGGTAAGAAAAGTAGCTTCTCTTTATTTAGTCGTAAGAAAAAAGCTAAAGTTGAAGATGTTTTGATATTTTCCAAACAATTCGCAACAATGGTTAAAGCTGGACTACCTATCCTGCAAGTTCTAGCAATGCTTCGAGATCAGCTTGAAAATGATGGAATAAAAGAAATTGTTGAGGATATTCGAAAAAGTCTTGAGGGTGGTATGAATTTGTCAAAATGTTTTGAAAAGTATCCAGAACAATTTGACAATGTATATGTAAACCTAATTAAAGCAGGAGAGGCTAGTGGTAAATTAGACGTATTTTTACTTAAAATTGTAGACTCTTTAGAAAAAAAAGAAAAAATTAAAAAAAAGATTAAATCAGCACTAATGTATCCAGCAATAATGTTTACAGTTGCTATTACAGTTAGTGCATTTATGCTAGTTAAAGTCGTTCCAGTTTTTGCTAAAATGTATGATGGAATGGGATTAGAACTACCGGCAGCAACAGCAACTATAATGGCTATGAGTGATTTTTTAAGAGGGACTGGTGGAAAAGTAATTTTATTTGGTGGCATAATTTTTTACTTCGGTTTCAATTATACAATTAAAAAAAATGCAACTTTAAGGTTTAAGTGGCACAAACAGGTTCTTAAGTTACCAGTTTTTGGTGAAATGATATTAAAATCAATGTTAGCGAGAATATCTTTAATAATGGGAAATTTGAGTGCTGCCGGTGTAAATCTTTTGGAAAGTTTAGAAATTGCAAAATCAGTTAGCAACAATGATGTAATCACAGATGCAATTGAAAATGTAAAAAAAGGTGTTTTTTCGGGTGATACTCTTACAAAACTTTTTTTAAAAGAGCCCCTGTTTCCTCCAACATTTAGTCAACTCATTTCTGTTGGTGAACAAACAGGTCAGTTAGATGAAATGTTTAATTCTGTTGCAGCATATTATGAGGAAGAATTTGATACCACGGTAGATAATATGTCTAGTTTAATTGAACCGATCATGATTGTTTTTATGGGAGTAATGATTGGTGGTTTAATGATAGCGATGTATTCACCTATCTTCAATGTCGGTGCCCTAATAAACTAAATTATAATTTTTTTGTTAATACCAGGTTGTTGATCCAAGGTTTGTTACCTTCTTTGAAAACAATTGAGTCCATTATTTCTTGAATAAAAAAAGTGCCTAGCCCACCCGGTTTAATATCATCGATTGCTCTATGTTTAATTTTTTCTTTTTCAACAGGTTTCCCATTATCAAAAAAAGCAATTTCTAATTTATTATCTTTACAAGAAATTTGCACAACCATTCTATCGTCTGTATCCGGAAAATCTTTATAGGCATGTTTAACAATATTTTGTGCAGCTTCAGCAATAGCAAGAACTAATTCATCTTTTAAACTTTGATCTAAATCAAGCTTTTCAAAGACTTCTCTGGAAAATGTTCTGACATCTTTAAGACTTGATGAACGAACCAAAAAATCTTTTTTTTCAGAAATATTTTTTAATTCTGGTTGTTCAGTATTCATGGAATTTACTCCAAGTTTAAAATTTGTTCCAGTTTCGCCATCATAATTACTTTAAGCACTGATTTACTCACATCTTTAACAATCAATTTATTATTCATCTCAAGTGCTTTTTGATGACTTTCAATTAAAACTGAAATACCCGATGAGTCCATATATTGGACATTACTTAAATTAAGATGCACTTCTTTACCTGCATCGATTAATGGAAAAATTACTTCTTTTGCAGCTTCAGTTTTATCCATATCAATCTCACCATCTAAAAAAACCGTGCTGATATTTCCGTCTTCAGTTACTTTGTAGCTCATAAAAATTTCTTTGCCATTGCTAACACTTTCTCAACTGGTTGACTTAATTCTTTAAGTTCGACTTTAGTGTTTTTTTGTTTTGCTCTTTGATTGCTTTCAACAATTACTGATATTCCTGATGAGTCCATATATTGAACGTCCTTTAAATTTAAATGGACTTCTTTACCAGCATCTATTAAAGGGAAGACTACTTCTCTGACGTTATCAGCGATATCCATGTCTATCTCTCCATTAAGAAAAACTGTACTAATATTATTTTCTTCACTTACCTTAAATTTCATAATTATTTTAAACTACTCTAGCTAATAACAAAAAATACATTAAAATTAAACCCAATATGAGCGCAGTGCCCAACAATAAGAAAAATAAAGGGTTTTTTTCAGTTTACATCATTAAAATTTATTATAAGTTTTGTATATAAATTAATTTATCAAGAGGAAAATATGAGAAACAATAAGGGTTTTACTTTAATTGAGCTTCTAGTTGTTGTAGCTATCATAGGTATTTTAGCAGCAGTTGGTGTAGTTGCTTATAATGGTTATACAAATAGTGCAAAAATTAATGCATCAAAATCAAATCATAATGCTGCGGTAAAATATATGGCTGCGGAAGTACAAAAATGTAACGTTGGAGAAGAAACTGCATTTGGTGGTGCAGTAACTTGTGAGAGTTTTCTAGCCTTGTCTGCTGCAGATAAAGCAACTGCTGTTGCAGATGCAACTGTAACTGAGTTGAATAAGAGTTTTAAAAATCCACATTCAACTTCTAAGAAGGCTTTGGCTACAACGCCCACATCATCAGCTAGCTTACCAAATATAAATATATTAAAGGAGTTGTTTGGTGTAAAAACTGCGCTTGCTGACTCGCACGACAACAGTAGTGATGATACCGTTGCCGGCGATACAGATAGTGGAGCAACAGCAGCAACTAGTCTATATAAAGGTGAGACTTTAATTGAAGCCAACGAACCAAGTGATGGTGAAATTACTGTTCAAACAAAGTTTGATGATGGTGATGACGACTACCTAAATAGTGTAGTTGGTACGAGCTAACAATTAGTTGAATAAGATTAACAAAAAAAATATTAGAAGCTCACTAGGGTTTACCCTAGTTGAGCTTTTAATAGTTGTGGCTATTTTAGGAATTTTATCAGCTGTTGGTATAATAAGTTATAATGGCTACATTTCTGGTACTAAAAAAAAAACAGTAATTAATGTGATGCAACAAATTTCTCTTGCGCAAACTGAAGAGTACTCAAATTCTAATAGTTATATAACAAGCGGTTGTGGTGATTCTATTAATTCTGCTTTATTTGCTGATTCTGATGTTGTTCCAAGTATAAAAGAAGTCGGCTATCAAATTTGTATAGAACCAGATGACGATGTGGATTATAAAATTGTTGCAAAAAGTGGAGAATGTACGCTTACTCTTCCTCGAATTGGTCGTTTTGATGACCCATGCTAGAAAGTCTATTGATTTTTATTTAAAATTTACTTATTTAAGAATTGTTTATTAAATTTAGCCAAAATGAGCGCATTGGTTATTTAATTACTAAAAAAATTAAATTTAATACGTTTTATGAAAAAAATTCTTTTATTACTTATCATTATTCCTTTTTTAAATAATTGTACTCAATATTCTGCCATGATTAATCCAAGTGTCACACTAGCGAGTGGTGGAACTTTATCTCAAGCCTCGACATCATTTGCGAGCTCACTTGCAGTTGGACAGGTTAGAAAGAATGTAGAAGAAGAAATGAGCCAACAGACTTATTGCCAAACTTTTCATTCCTCTGAGCTTAACGAAATTTTCTTTGAAACAATTGATCATTTAGATTGTATTTACGATCCAATGAGCGTTTATAAATAACTCTTTAATAATTAATGATGCCTCAAGAAGTCATCAACGTACTGACTAGTAATATTGACACTTTGTGGGTTATAAATTGCGCTATTCTAGTATTCATCATGCAGGCAGGTTTTATGTGTATGGAGACTGGTTTGTCTCGTCATAAAAATAGCATTAATGTTGCACTTAAAAATGCTGCTGATTTTGGAGTATCTGTAGTTATTTTCTGGATATTTGGTTTTGGTATAATGTTTGGTACGTCTTATTACGGTTTTTTTGGGACCGATTTATTTTTTTTCAAAACTAATAAAGCTGAATATATGACATACTTTGTATTTCAAGCAATGTTTGTTGCAACTGCTGCAACAATTATTTCTGGAGCTGTTGCAGAGAGGATGAAATTTAATGGTTACTTAATTATGACTGTCCTAGCAACTGGAATAATTTATCCAATAGTTGGTCATTGGGCGTGGTCCTCAAGTTATCTCTCAAAATATGATACGGTCGATCAGTTATTAGTTGTTACTGGCTCAGTGAGAACAACAGGATGGTTGTCTGATTTAGGTTTTATTGATTTTGCAGGTAGTACAATTGTACATTCGGTTGGTGGTTGGATTGCTTTATCTGCAGTAATAATTTTAGGACCAAGAATTGGCAAATACTCAGATGCTAACAAAGGAAAATTTACTGGTTCGAGTTTCCCACTTGCTGTTTTAGGTACACTCATTTTATGGTTTGGCTGGTTTGGTTTCAATGGCGGAAGTAACGGTGCAATGGATGAAGTAGTGCCTTTAATTTTAATTAATACATTTCTAGCCGCTGCTTTTGGTTTATTAACTGGATTAGGTATTTCTTATTTTAAACATAAAAAACCTGATCCTTTTTATATTATCTTGGGTCCGCTAGCAGGTTTGGTTGCAATCACAGCAGGATGTAATTCAATGACATCAGTCACTTCAATTTTTGTTGGTATCATCGGTGCAATTATTGCAATTTCTGTAAATGAACTTTTAAACAAATTTGAAATTGATGATGTTGTTGGTGCTGTCCCAGTTCATTTAGCGGCAGGTATTTGGGGAACTTTAGCAGTTGGTTTTTTTAGTGATCTTAGCATTTTAGATACGGGTCTCGATAGATTTTCACAAATCAAAATTCAAGTAATTGGAATTTTAGCGATTGGATCTTTTACTTTTATATCTTCATATGTAATTTTAAATTTCATAAATAAATTTTATCCATTAAGAGTAAGCACTGTTCAAGAAGAATTAGGATTAAATATTGCAGAACATAATGCCGTTTCAATTGAGCACGACTTAATTTCAATTTTGAATAAACAATCCGAATCTGGAGATCTTAAAGTAAGAGGACCTCAAGACCCTTTTACAGCCGGAGGGGTTATCGGACTTTATTACAACAAGTTAATGAGTAAACTTGAAACAACCGAAGAAGAAAAAAATAAATGGCGAGAGAGAATTTCAAAAGAGGTTAAATTGGCAGTAAAAGTTCAAGAAAACTTTTTACCAAAAAGAAATTTAAAAAATTATCCTGTGCACGGCATCAACATATCCGCTAGAGAGGTTTCAGGCGACTTCTTTAGTTTTTACCCTCACAATGATAGCATTTATTTCATAATTGCAGATGTTGCTGGCAAAGGAATTCACGCTGGCATGGTCATGGCAAAAGCATCTACATTATTTGAAGTCTTATCCCAATCAAAAGTAGATCCTGACGAAATGGTTTTGCATATGAATAACGATTTAAATAATACAAAAACTGCAGGAATGTTTGTAACCTCAATCGTTGGTGAATATAATTTGATTACTGATGAAATTAGATGGGTAAATGCAGGTCATCAGCCTGCGATAGTTCGTAATGATAAAGGGAAATATGAACAATTTGAAAGTTCGGCTCCACCTTTGGGAGTTATTAAACAGAAAGACAAAAATATTTATAATATTAATAAAATGAAATTAAATGGCTCAAGGTTTTATGCTTTTACTGATGGATTATCTGAAAGCTTAAATGATAAAGGACAAGAAATAGGTATCGACGGATCAATAGATATTATTGAGACCAATTACAACAAAGACACCACCCAACAATTAAATGATATAACTAAAATGGTCGTAAATACGAGCAAAAATCAAAAACTGTCTGATGATTTAACAGTAATAAGTATTGGAAAATAGTATTAATTCACAAAAAAATATCAATTGAAAAAATAAATAGACTTAATATCTTTCACTTTTATGAATTTAAACACTAACAAATTAATATTTGTTCTCATCTCAACATTGTTGCTGATGACAACCTTTGCTGTCTCTTCAGAAAAAAATATTACGTACATGCAAATTTTGCAAAAACCAAATGATTTAGATTTAAATTTAAAGTATGCCCAGCAACAAGGTAAAATGGGAAATTATAAGCAAACAATTTCTACACTTGAAAGATTGAACATGCTTTATCCTGATAATACTGAAATAAAATTATATTTATTATCAGTTCTGGTCCAAGTTGACTCACCTGAAAAAGCATCAACAATTATTGAAGAAATGAAATTAAGAAGGGACCTTTCATCTGAAGATTTAGAAACATTACAAGAAATTGAAGAGGAATTAAAAGATCGAGAACCAGGTCTTTGGACTTTTGCTGCCGATTTTTCAACTGGAGTGATTGCCTCTGATAATGTTAATAGTGTTTCAAGCACAAGATTTAAAGACTCGTCAGGTAGTCGTGAAGCCTTCAACTCTCCAAAGTTTGATAGAACTTTAAGTGGAAGTATGGGTTTATCTGCATCTAGACCTGTTGGTGAAGAGTCTTCTTTATTAATAAATTTATCTCACACCACTTCTGAACAATATTTTGAAACTGATGATGATTATCAAAGCTACGGCTTAACACTTGGTTTAGACACAGTCTTTTTGGGACAAAGTGTCAGTCCATACTTTATTCTAGGTAAATCAGATTATCAACATGACGCTGATAGTTTTTCTAAGATGTATGGGTTAGGAGGTTTCTTTCCTGTTGGTGAAAGAAATTCTTTTAGTTATGGATTTTCATATTCAAATTCAAAAGGTAATAATAATACAATGGACACTACTGCAAATGAAACTAATGCTAGTGGTCACAGTATAAATTTTGGTCACGACTTTATAGTAAATCAATTGATCACAACTAATATTAGTTTGGGTTACAGTGATACTGACTCAAGGGTTGATGCAGGGAATGATTATGAAAATTATGATGTAGGTTTTGGAATAAACTTTGCATTTCCTTGGGCTTATATTGCAGTAAGTAATAGTATGAGTTTTAATGATTACAAGACAGCAGATACATCGGTTAATAATACAATAAGATCAGACTTTACAAATACATTTGATATTATGTTAACAAAAGCTATTGGGGACATTTTTCCAAGAATAGATCCTAACAGAAGCCTTTTTATAAATTTATCATACGAAAAACTTTTTTCCGAAGCTAATATCCTTAATTACGATTATATTACAGATTCCCTTTCTTTAAGTTTTTCGAAATCTTATAGATTAAATTAATTTTTGAATTGATTAGTTAGTATTTTTAGGATCATATTTCCCTTATTTTATTGACTTTTTTCAAGCCCATAATGAACATTAATTGTTTTTATTTTCTAATATATTTGATACCTTCTAGATAATGAAAAAATTATTCAGTGCAGTTATTGGGTTATTTTTAATTCTTTCTTCTTATGCAAATTCTGCAGAGAAGCTAAGTATTGAAAAGCAACTTGTTGGAATAGTCGGAGCTATATCTGGAACAGTAAAAACTGAAACAAGAGAATTAAAAGCCGGAGACAAAATTTACTTAAATGAAACAATTTATGCTGCACCAGGTTCGGGTACGCAAATTTTACTATTAGATCAGTCAACTTTTACAGTTGGCGAGGACTCAGAAGTTGTAATGGATACATTTATTTTTGATCCAGAAACAAATGATGGAAAAATTGTAGCGAGTGTAAAACAAGGAAGTTTAAAAGTTATCTCAGGGTTAATTAGTAAAAAAAATCCTGATAGCCTTACGGTTGAAGTTCCTGAGGGAACTTTAGGTTCAAGAGGAACAGAATTTCAAACTATAGTTTCAAAAGGAAAAACAGATACATTATTAATTGGTCCTGGAAAAAATAATACCTTAGGTATGAGACCAGGTGCAGTTTTAGTTGGAAATAATCTTGGTCAAACTTTATTAGATAATCCTTACAGCATGGCTTCTATGTCAAAAGGAAAAGCTCCGGGACAAGCGAAAAAAATCACTAAAAATCAATTAAAGAAATTTAACAAAAAGATGAAAGCGTTAAGAGTTGCGAAACTTTCACCAAATGAAACTAAAGCTGAAAGAAAACAGTTAAGAAAAACTCTTAAAAAAGAACTAAAAGCTCTGGGTTTTGAAAAAGAAGAAATTAAAACAATAATTAAAGAGAACATACAAAAAGATAAAGAGAAGAAAGTAGCGATTAAAGCTGAAAGAGCTGAAAAGAAAAAAGCTCAGAAAGCTAAAGCTAAAGCTAAAAAGCAAAAGAAAAAAGCTAAATTAGATGAAGGTAAGAAAAAAGGTAAGAAGAAAAAAGCCAAAAAAGGTAAAAAAGGCAAAAAGAAAAAGGCTGTTAAGAAAAAAGTAACAAAAACTGAAAAGAAAAAAGTAACTAAGAAAAAACCTGCTAAGAAAAAAGCTACTAAGAAAAAAGCTACTAAGAAAAAAGCTACTAAGAAAAAACCAGCTAAAAAGAAAAAAGCAGTGAAGAAAAAGCCAGCTAAAAAGAAAAAAGCAGTAAAGAAAAAACCTAAAAAGAAGAAAAAAGTCGTTAAGAAGAAACCTAAGAGAAAAGTCGTTAAAAAGAAAAGAGTAGTGAAGAAGAAAAGAGCTGCTAAGAAGAAAAAAGCTAAAAAGAAAAGAAGAAGAAAAAAATAAACAGATCTTTCGTAAATAAGATTTATTTACTTTAATCCAATTACCTATAAATTTGATTTGTGAAAGCAATTTTACATAAAAATCTAAATTACGCAGTTTTCTTTGCTTTACTTGTTCTCTTAATTTTTTTAAAGATCCTTAACCCGAGTTTTATCAAATCAATATCCTTTTTAAGTTTTGATCTTTACCAAAAAGTATTTGCAGAAAAAAAAAATTCAGATGTTGTAATTATAGATATTGATGAAAAAAGTTTAGGTAAGTTTGGTCAGTTTCCTTGGAACAGAATTGTCTTTGCAGAAATTTTAGATAAGCTAAACGAGTCAAACCCAAAGGCGATAGGTTTTGATATTTTTTTCACTGAAAAAGATAAACAATCACCCGATGCTATAATTAAATCGTATGGTTTAATTCCCTCTGACATAGCAGAACTTCAGAATTTAAAAAGTCCGGATGATATATTCTCTGAAAAACTTAAAGAGTCTAAATCTATAATAGCAGTTCTGGGAAGCAATGTTCCGTCTCATTCAAACTATGATCGAAAAGCAAAAGCTAGATTTTTATCTAAAGGTGGGGAACCAAAACAATTTACTTACTCTTATCCTTATTCCATAGGCTCACTAGAAGTATTAGAAAAAAATGTCAAAGGTTTAGGATCTATCTCTTTTTTAGATCAATTAGACGGTATCATTAGATCTCTACCTTTAATTGTTCAATTCAATAAAAAAATGTATCCAACTATGGGTTTAGAGATGGTTAGAGTTGGTTCCAAACAAAAAAATATTTATGTAGAATTAAATGAAGTTGGAATTCAAAGAATAAGTGCAAGACCTCACAAAATCGACTCTGATCCTAATGGGATCATTTGGATTAAATATAAAAAGTCAGATAAAAACCAATATATTTCTGCTGGAGATGTTTATGATGGTAAATTTCAAACAGATTTTTTTAAAGATAAATATGTTTTAATTGGCGCGTCAGCACAAGGCTTATTCGATTTAGTTAAAACTCCTCTTGGGGTAACTATACCAGGAGTTGAAGTTCATGCTAATGTTATTGAAAATATTTTGGACCAATCGTATTTGGTTAGAAATCCAAACACATATATATTTGAATTATTGTTTTCTATTATCGTTGCTTTAATTACATTTATTTTATCTCAAAAAGTAAAACCAAAACTAAGTTTATCGATTTTCTTTGGAAACATTTTAGCAATCATAATTATTGGATTTTCTATTTATAAATTTAGATCTGAATTAGTAGATATGAGTTATCCTATATTTATTGTAACCGTTACTTTTTTAACGGGTCTTTATTTTAGATTTATTGAGGAAAACAAAATAGCTTTAGATAACTTACAAAAAGAAGCAAAATTATTAAAAGAAAGAGAATTAGCTGCAGGAGTTCAAAAAAGCTTATTTCCAGATATATCAAAATTTGAAAATTTTATTTTTGCAAGAAACGTTCCTGCAAGAGACGTATCGGGAGATTATTTTGATGTGGTAAGATCTACCCCGGAAGAATACTTCTTCACATTAGCCGATGTATCAGGAAAAGGGGTCAAAGCGGGTATGTATATGGCAAAAGCATCTTCAATATTTAGAACGCTTACGAACTTGAAGTTTCCATTAGAAAAAGTTGTGTTCGGTGTCAATAATGAGCTTGTTGAGGCTAAATTTAAAGGGATGTTTGTAACCGCTGTTTTTGGAAAATTAAATATTAAAACTGGAGAACTTGTATTTATTAATGCAGGGCATGAAAGTATTTTGACTTTTGATCAAAATAAAAATTATGAATATATCAAATCAGAAATGCCACCCATTGGAATTGTTAAATATTTCACAGAGTCTATGGTCAAATCAAATACCATGAACTTAAAAGATAAGACATTTGTGGTTTACACAGATGGTGTAACGGAAGGCTATTTGAAAAATGGTGAGGAATTAGGCGCAGAAGGAGTACAAAAAATCATAGATGGCATGTCAGATGTGACACCAAAAACTATAGTTGAGTCTATTGAAAAAGAATTAAATTGGGGTGCTGAAAAATTAAGAGATGATATTACTTGTATGGCAATAAATATCAGTAATACTGAGCTGATTAAAAAGAAATAAATCTTAATTCATGAAAATTTTTAAAAAATTAAATATTAAAAAAATTTTTAAGTCTTTAAAAACAGGCGTTATAAGTACTAATATTTTTTTTTTCTTATTTACAGCCTTTTTTTCTACACTAGCTCTAGCCGCCGCTTTAACACTTACACATAAAGAAAATAGAATTCCAAATAGTGCACCCGGTTGTTTTAGCTCTAAATTAGAACAGATTAACCAAACAACATCGGTGCAAAGCTACTTTACAGAACTTAAACACGATAGAACCGAGAATCTAAGAGATATCGTGTGGAGTGATGACGGCACAATGGTTTTTTCTATTAATAATAACATGGATAAGAGTCCTTCTAGTGGTTATATGGGTGACCTTGATTTATCTATGAATAAAGTTGCTACTCCATTTGAATTAAACACTGTAAAAACTGATACTACAGATAATATACCACATACTTGTGATGATATTGATGGTTTTGATGTTGATCATCCAGAATTTCTGGCACAAGGTTTGAGCTTTTTTTCTACTGCATATAGAAGTATTCATGTAGCAAAAGGTGGTAGGATTTTTTATATTTTGAATAGCACAGGTGATGTATATAGATATGATTTAAGTACACCTTTTGATTTTAAAACGGCAAAATACATACATCAAATTGATTTAAGCACATCAACAAAAGTTACTGGTTTTTCGTTAAGCAGAGACGGTACAAGAATGTATTCTGTGGATCAAGGCGAAGATGCTGACACACCTGTGGTGGCAACTTTTTCATTATCACCAGCATTTGATATCACATCTGCTACAGAAATTCATAGTGTAAATCTATTTACAATTGGAGTTGAAGATGTCGCTAATTTTCAAGCGGCTAGAGATATTGAGTTTAGTGATGATGGAAGTCAAATGTTTGTCTCTTTTTTTAATAAAAATCATACTAATAGCATTGAGCAATTTAGTTTAGGCAAACCTTTTGATGTTTCAACAGCTACTCATTTAGGAGGCCATGATTTTCTATATCGTGTCTCCCCTGGAGGAGCATTACGAGATGCAGACGAAGCGAAGAGTTATCCAGCGGGTCATGGAATAATATGGGGTTTTTCTTTTTCAAGTGATGGTATGAAATTATTTATTTCACAAGCAGATGATGGACAAACGGTAGATAATATTTATCAATTTGACCTTGATTGTCCTTATGGCATTGTTTCATGTGTATCCAATGCAAGTGCATCTGTTAATGCTCAAGTTGAATTAGCTAAACAAAATATAAGTATAAACGTTGATACTATTTTTAAAAGATTTGAGTGGATCAAAAGAAATAGAGATCAAGAAGACTTAACTAGTCACAATATAAATATAAACTACCCCAATCCTATATTAAAATCTCTAGCAAGTAAGTTAGAACCTTCATTAAAAAATAATTTAGTATCCCTTGTGAGTAATACTCAGAAAAATGACGAAAAGAAAAAATCTAAATGGTCGTCATGGAGTTTACTGGATTTATCAATAGGAGATTATCAAGAAACACTCGTAGATAAAGCAAAAGGTATTAAAACGAAAGGTATAACATTTGGCTCAGATAGAAAAATTGGAGATAATAAGTTTTTTGGTTTGGCATTGAGGTATGGAGATAGTGCATCGAATATTAGACGATCTAGTCAAAAAGTTGACCTCGAGTCTTTGACATTAAATATTTATGGAACTGTACCAACAAATAACAATCGGTATATTAATGCAGTTTTAGGCCTGAGTGCTCTACGTTTTGATAACAAGTACTTAGGTAAAATATCAGGTGAACGAAATGGAAGACAGGCATTTGCATCTATTAATTACAGAACTAAAAAGACATATGGTAAGTTTAATATTACTCCTACTGGAAAACTTACTTATGGGGTGACAGAATTATCTGAATTTACAGATTTTATTAGCAAAGCTAGCGATCGACCAGCTACAGATATTCGTTTTCATGATGATACATTTGTAAGTGGAGAATTTACTGGTGGTGTTTTATTTGAAATGGAAAAAATTGAGAGAGATGGGGTAACATTCCAACCCATGGGAGGAATTGAAATTATTTATGATCTAGCAGATGATAATGCCTACAAATATTCATATGCAGGTTCAACTGTTGTAAATGAAGAGACAATTAATAGCTATTCGAATAAAAAATTAAAAACTAATATTGGTTTAGAGTATATACTTGAAAATGGCTTCACTATACTTTTTGATTATAAATACATAAAAAGTTTAGATAATTGTGAAAGTTGTTTACATTCAGCAGTATCTCAAAATTTTAATAACAAAACTTTTATTATTAAATTTAGTAAATCAAAAGAAGAAAATAATCAGTTTGCTCTCGATTTTGATCCAATAAACAACAATAATACGAAAGTCAGCTATCTAAAACAATTAGGCAATTTTAATTTAAAACTAAACTCTAATTATAGTTTATTTAGTAAAATCCCTGATTATGGTGCAAATATAGAAATTTCTGGTACTTTTTAGTTTAAATGAAAATGATTAAAAAACTACTTTGGATTTTTTTAATAATTTTTCCTTTTTCTAATTCCTTTGGTAATGTGACTTTTAATCAAACAGAAACTTTTTTTGATGACGGACAAGATAATATTAATGGTTTAACTTTCAATGGTGATGGAACCAAAATATTTATCATAACTTCAGATAATGGCAGTGAAGACTTTGTTTCTGAATATACTCTTTCTACACCTTATGATATTTCAACAAGAAGTTATGCAGGAGACAGTGAAAGGTGTTTACTTGATGCACCTGATGATGCGAATACTGATGTAGCTGGTACCCAAGGAGCTGGACAAGGTGGCGATATGACATTTAGCAGTGATGGTTTGATAATGTTCACCACAAATAGAGGTATCAATAACGCAGCCACTGACTTTGTATTAAAATTCACTTTGACAACTGCTTATGACGTCTCAACTTGTTCTTTCGACAGTGTAAGATACGTTGATACAGATGTTCTTCAAGATGGAACGACTGCTGGTGATAGAGGTAATTCTAATAAAAATCATTTAAAAGGTATTGCAATTAAACCCGACGGTACAAAAATATTTTTGAGTTTTAATGACGGAGAATCAGATAAAGACTCTATAAAAGAATACACTCTTTCAACAGCATTTGATCTATCTACTATGGTGCTGGAAACAACGGCAATTCAACTTCATGAAACACATAACCCAGAAGCTATTGCCTTTAATAATAATGGTCGAAGACTATTTTTAGCTTATAAGAATGGCCAACGTGTTGTTCAATATTCCTTACCAACTGCTTACAGTTTAGTAGGAGCTGTTTTAGATGGAACTGCTACACCACTCAACTCATCTGGAAATAGTTTTAGCTTAGGTGCCCTTGGATTTAATAGCACAGGTTTAAAACTTTATGTAAGTAATTTTGGTGCCGAAACTATATTTGAATATGATTTAGTTTGTCCTTTTAATATTATTTCAGGAAAATGTCCTTCAATTGTTGAGAATAAAGATAGAACTGGAATGGCATTAGCACAAATAGAAATTGCCAAAAGAACTATTGATCATGCAACAGATGGTGCACTGAATCGATTAAAATGGATTAGAAGAAATAAGGATAAACAAAATTTAAGTAATTTAAATATTGATTTTAATTTTACTAATCAAAGATTAGCTTCTTTAACAGAGATTGTTAAAACTGCTACTGCTAAAAAAAAAGCAAAAGATAAAGAGGAAGACGTATTTTATTGGAGCGAAGGAAGTATTGCGGTTGGAAGAATTGGAGATACAAGTATTTCATCTACTAAGAAAATTGGTACAGATGCAATCACTTTCGGTGCAGATAAATTTACCGATGATAATGGAATCAAAGGGTTGGCGTTTAGAGTTGGTAGAAATAATGTTGATGTTGGAAATTCTGGAAGTAATTTAGACACTGATACATTCAACATTACCTATTATTCTACGACCCCAATAGAAGATGATACTAAATTTATCGATACCTTTATAGGGATCGGGGGGTTGAAGTCTGATTTATTAACTGTTCTAGACGGTAAAAATTTAACTGCTAACAGAAAAGGAAAACAAATTTATGGAACAATAAGAATAAAAGATGAAATAAAAAAAGATAATTTGACTTTTATTCCCTCTGGAAGATTTGATATTGGTCACACTATTTTAGGATCTTATAACGAATCTGGCAATGGTGGTATTGATGTAGAAAATCAACACATTCGAACGAAAAAAATTAGAACAGGTTTTGCTGCAGTCGAAGATTTTTTAAATGAAAAATATAAACTAAAAAGACATGGAAAAATTGAATACATAATGGATTTGGATCGATCCTCAAAGTTTAAATATAATTATACTAGTGACAGTAGCGTAACTTTTGATGATAGTTTATCTTCAGGAGCTTTGCACAGTATTAATAGTGAGATTGGGATTGATATTGTACTTCAGGATAATTTCAGTATTTTTTTTATATATGAAAGAAATCAAGCGTTAGGATCAGGACATACTGATAAAATTCATATTGCTATTGGATATCTACCTAGTAAAGAAACAAATTATGCATTTAATATTCAAGGATCTGATGATCTTAGATCAGAATATATCTTAAGCAAAACAATAAATGATTTTGAATTAGATTTTAAAATAATAAATGAAGACCCTTTTGATATAAGTGATATTAAGCAAGCTTTTTTTAATTTAAGAAAAGTTTTTTAATTTAAATATTTTGTAAAGCAGTTACTTCTAGTTTTTTAGTCTTTAATGATTTAATCGCCTCCAAACAAGCGTATGCGGTTGACATATTAGTACAATAAGGGACTTTATTTTTTAAAGTTGCTCTTCTTAAAGCTATGGCATCACTAATTCTATGCTCACTATTACCACCACCAGTATTAATCACTAGAGCAATTTTTTTAGCGTCTAAAACATCAACAATGTGAGGAGTCCCTGAACTAACTTTATTAATCTTCTTACACTTCATGCCAAATTTTCTAATATATTCAGCAGTTCCTTTTGTGGCACATAATTTAAATTTAAGCTTGATCAATTGTTTAGCTAAATCGATCCCTTCATCTTTGTGTGAATCTTTTAAAGATATAAAAGCAAGGCCATCTTTTGGTAAAGAATTGGCAGAGGCAATTTGGCTCTTAGCAAATGCCATACCAAAATTTTTATCAAAACCCATAACTTCTCCCGTTGATTTCATTTCAGGACCTAAAAGTAAGTCACTATTTGGAAATTTATTAAATGGAAAAACTGCTTCTTTGACAGCATACATTCCTTTAGATTTATCCTTTAAATTAAATTTAGATAATTTTTCTCCCGCCATAACTCTTGAAGCAATTTTAGCAAGAGGTAGACCTTTTGCTTTTGATACAAAAGGCACAGTTCTACTTGCTCTAGGATTTACCTCAATTACATAAATTTGATCTTTTTTAATTGCAAATTGGATGTTCATAAATCCTTTAACCTTTAGAGCTAAAGCTAATTTTCTTGTTTGATTTTCTATTTCTCTAATTAAATATGGTTTGATTGAAACTGGAGGTAGACTACATGCTGAGTCTCCAGAGTGAATTCCAGCCTCTTCAATATGCTGCATGATACCTGCAACAAATACATCTTTACCATCAGATAATGCATCTACATCAACTTCCATTGCTTGATTAATAAATTTATCAATTAATATTGGATTGTCTTCAGCAGCTTTGAAGGCTTCTTCAACAAACTTTTTTAAATCATTTTTCTCATATACAATTTCCATGGCTCTTCCACCTAAAACGTAAGAGGGTCTTACAATTAAAGGTAAACCAATTTTGTCAGCAATTTTTATTGCTTGATTGTAAGTTTTAGCAATTCCACTTTCTGCTTGTTTTAGTTTTAATTTGTTTAAAAGATTTCTAAATCGATCTCTATCTTCAGCTAGATCAATTGAAGTGTATTGTGTTCCTAAAATTGGAAGTTTATTTTGATATAAAAATTCAGCCAGCTTTATAGGAGTTTGGCCACCAAACTGCGCTATTACTCCAATTAAGTTTCCTTTTTCTTGCTCTTTTTTAATAATATTGAAAACATACTCTTCTTTAAGAGGTTCAAAATATAATCGATCACTTGTGTCATAATCTGTTGATACCGTTTCTGGATTACAATTGACCATGATTGTTTCAAAACCTGCATCTTTCAGGGCAAAACTTGCCTGGCAACAACAATAATCAAATTCTATTCCCTGACCAATTCTGTTGGGGCCGCCACCTAAAATAATTATCTTTTTTTTTTGAGTTGGTTCCGCTTCACACTCGGTGTTTAGTGAGAAATTTCTTTGATAACTTGAATACATATAAGGTGTAAAAGATTTAAATTCTGCAGCACAAGTGTCCACTTTTTTATAGACAGGCAATACTTTTAGAGCCATCCTTTTTTTTCTGACTACACTTTCAGGAATTTTGGTTAATTCGGATATTTTTTTATCTGAAAAACCAATAGATTTAATACGATTGAATTCAATAAAGTCTTTTGGAACACCTTTGTTTTTAAGTTTATTTTCATTATCAACGATCTCTTTAATTTGTTCTAAAAACCATGGGTCGATCTTTGATAAATTATAAATTCTTTTTATATTGATTTTTTTCCTAAATCCCTCAGCCACAAGTAAAAGTTTATTAGGGATATTTTCTCTAAGTTTTTTCTCTATTTCTTTTCTATTTATATTAAATACTCTATCTAAACCAGAGTATCCCGTTTCAAGAGAAACTAGTGCTTTTTGTAAAGATTCTTTAAAATTTCGACCTATCGCCATCGCTTCACCAACTGATTTCATTGATGTGCCTAAAATTGCAGGTGAGGTAGAAAATTTTTCAAAAGTAAATCTAGGAATTTTTGTAACAACATAATCAATAGTTGGTTCAAAAGATGCAGGAGTGACTTTTGTTATTTCATTTTTTAATTCATCTAATGTGTAACCAACAGCAAGTTTCGCTGCAATTTTTGCAATAGGAAAGCCTGTTGCTTTCGATGCTAAAGCAGATGATCTTGATACTCTTGGGTTCATCTCAATAATGACCATTCGTCCATTTTTTGGATTTATGGCAAATTGAACATTAGATCCTCCTGTTTCAACTCCAATTTTTCTAAGGCATGCAATTGATGCGTTTCTCATTACTTGATATTCTTTATCGGTAAGTGTCAACGCTGGTGCAATTGTAACAGAGTCACCCGTGTGAATTCCCATTGGGTCAATGTTTTCTATTGAACAAATAATTATACAATTATCTTTCTTATCTCTTACAACCTCCATTTCAAATTCCTTCCAACCCTCCAAACATTCTTCAACTAGAACTTGGCTTACTGGAGATTCATGTAATCCATTTTTAATAATTTTATAAAAGTCTTTTTTGGTTTTAGCAATTCCACCCCCAAGACCACCGAGTGTAAATGCAGGTCTAATAATTGCAGGTAGACCAATTTGTTTTAAAACTTTTGAGGCTTGATTGAATTTATTGACAACTTTTGATTTCGGTAAATCTATACCAATATCCATCATGTTTTTTCTAAATTTTTTCCTATCTTCAGCATTAGAGATTGCATTTGAATTAGCACCAATTAGTTCTATTTTGTATTTTTTAAGAACTCCCTTTTTTTCTGCTTCCATTGCTAAGTTCAATGCAGTTTGGCCACCCATAGTCGGTAAAATTGCATCAGGTTTTTCTTTTTTTAAAATTTTTTCAAGTATTTCTAATGTAATTGGTTCTATATATGTTTTATCTGCAACATCTGGGTCAGTCATTATTGTTGCTGGATTTGAATTTACTAAAACTACTTTATAACCTTCATCTTTCAATGCCTTACATGCTTGAGTTCCCGAATAATCAAATTCACATGCTTGACCAATAATTATTGGGCCAGCTCCAACGACTAAAATTTTTTTAATATCTTTTCTTTTTGGCATTTTTTTTAATATTGTTTATAAATTCTCGAAAAAGGTAAACACTATCCTGAGGTCCAGGATTTGACTCTGGATGATATTGAACAGAAAACACGGGTTTATTTTTTAAGCGAATTCCCTCTATGCCTCCATCAAACAAAGACTTATGAGTAATTTCCAGATTTCTTGGCAAACTTTCTTTAACAATTTCAAAACCGTGGTTTTGACTGGTAATTTCAACACTGTCATTAATAAAGTTTTTTACTGGATGATTGGCTCCACGATGTCCAAGTTTCATTTTTTTAGTTTTAGCTCCTAAGGCTAAACCAAGCAATTGGTGACCAAGACAAATTCCAAATATCGGAAAGTTATTTTTAATTAAATTTTTTATGACTCCTATAGCATATTTACCTGTTGCAGCAGGGTCTCCAGGGCCATTTGATAGGAATATTCCATCAGGTTTTAATAATAAAATTTTTTCATAACTAGCATTACACGGAACAACTGTAACTTTACATTTAAAGTCAGAAAAGTATCTCAAAATATTTTTTTTAATTCCATAGTCTATAGCGACGACATGAAAAGATTTTCGTTTATTTTTTTGATATCCAGTTTGTTTTTTCCAAGTTTTAAAACCTTTCCAAAGGTAATTTTTCTTTGTGGTGACTTCTTTTGCAAGATCTAAATTTTTTAATCCACTCCACTTTGTAGTCATATTGATGATCTTATTTATGTTAAATTTTCCTGTTTTTGAGACTGATATTGTGCCTTTTGGCGCACCTTTATCTCTGATAAAATTGGTTAAATTTCTAGTGTCTAATCCAGTAATTCCAACTATTTTATTTTTTTTGAGCCAAGCATCTAGATGTAAAAAAAGATCTATAATTTGAAGGTGAAGTTATTTCTGAATTAAATATAACACCTTTTGTCCAAATTTTATCTGACTCATGATCTTCTTTATTGGTACCTACGTTACCGATATGAGGGAAAGTAAAATTGATTATTTGTCCAGCATAAGAAGGATCAGAAATTATTTCTTGATAACCTGTAAGAGAGGTATTAAAGCAAACTTCTCCAGTAGCAGTTCCTTGGTAGCCAATACCAATACCTTTAAAAACTTGTCTATTTTCAAGAACTAAAATACCTGTTTGTTTATCTGAGATTTTTTTTGAGTTAGTTTTTTTTGCTTTTTTGATCAATTACAACTCATAAGTTAAAGGTTAATACAATAATTGGTTTATTATCGCAACAGAGATGTATTATAAAATTGAAAAAAAACAATTTTTCTTTTGAGAATTTTTTGCTTTAAAGTAGATTAAAAATTATGTCTTTAAAACAAACAATCGAAACTGAATACAAAAATGCTTTAAAATCTAAAGATAAAACAAAAATATCAACTTATAGGTTAATTTTATCATCCATTAAAGATTTAGATATTCAAAATAGATCGGGTCCGAATAAAAAAGAGACAGACGATGAGGATATTAAAAAGCTATTTAAAAAGATGGTCAAGCAAAGAACCGAATCAATTGAAATCTATAAAAAAAATAATCGAACTGATTTATTGGAAGTTGAGCAAAATGAATATGACATAATATCAAGTTTTTTACCAAAGGTTTTAGGAGACGAAGAAACAAAAAAAATATGTGAGGATATTATAACAAAACTGGGCGCATCTTCATTAAAGGATATGGGCAAAGTTATGGGTGAACTAAAAAAAGAACACTCCGATAAAATTGATTTTGCTAAAGCTGGATCTCTTATTAAAGAACTGTTGAATAAATAATAATGAAATATCCAAAAGAATATCTTGATGAAATAAAAACTAGATTAAAAGTTTCAACAGTCATATCAAAATTTGTAAGTTTAAAAAAAAGAGGAAAAGAATTTGTAGGTCTTTCACCTTTTAAAAATGAAAAAACACCCTCATTTACAGTTAACGACGAAAAAGAATTTTATCATTGTTTTGCTACATCAGAACACGGAAATATTTTTGATTTTGTAATGAAAACACAAAATCTTAGATTTGGTGAAGCGGTAAAGTATCTTGCAAATATGGCTGGTATGCAGCCTTATATGTTTACAAAACAAGATGAAGAAAGAGAAAAAAAATGGAAAGAGTATTGTTTGATTTTTAATCAATATGTTGAATTTTATCATGATGAATTATTAAGAAATGAAACGCATGATAATGCAAGAAATTATTTAAAAGAGAGAAATATTAATAAAGATCAAGTTAAAAAATTTAGAATTGGATATATTAATAAAAATCCAAATTATTTTGAAAAATTAAGAAATGATTTCAGCGAAGAAGTTTTAACTGGAACTGGATTATTTTATTTTGATGAAAAAAAGAAAATTTATATCGAAAGATTTAAAGGTCGTTTAATTTTTCCAATAAATAATATTTCTGGTCAACCAATTGCACTTGGGGGAAGAATTATTGAAAAAAGTGATTACCTTGCCAAATATATCAATTCTCCTGAAACATTTTTTTTTAAGAAAGGTTCAAATTTATATAATTTAGATCAGGCTAGAAAATTATCTAATAAATTAGATCATATTTTTCTTGTTGAAGGTTATATGGATGTTGTTGGACTTTCAAAAAACGGCATTGAAAATTCGGTAGCTAATTTAGGAACATCACTTACTGATAGACAAATCTTAACATTAAATCAATTTTTTGATGATATAATTATTTGTTTTGATGGGGATGAAAGTGGATACAAAGCAGCTCTACGAGCAGCGGAAAATTCAATTATTTATTTAAAACCAGAGAAACAAATTTCATTTTTATTTTTACCAGATAAAGAAGATCCGGATACCTTTGTGAATAAAAAAGGAAAGGATTATTTTTTAGATTTTGTAAAAAAAAACAAATTACCCATACACCAGTTTCTTTTTACTCATTATAAAAAACAAACTCAAAATAATCCATCATCTATGGCTATTTTTGATAAAAAACTTAGATCGATAGCGAATACTATAAAGGATGAATATATCAAAAAGTACATATTAGAATACTTTTTAGATAAAATTTCAGATTTAGCACCACATACAAATTTTGATAAAAAACCTAATTTTGTTAAAAAAGTTAAATCTCTTGAGTCGACAAAAAAATATTTTAATGAAAGTAAATCTCTATCTGCCATAGAGCTTAAAGAGTTTTCATTAATTTATCTTTTAATAAATAATTTAGAATTAATGAGAAATAATCTTCACTTAATTGAAAATATAAGTTTATTCACTGAAGTTAATAAGCAAATTTTCTCAAAAATTATATCAAAACTCAAATCAGCTGATAAATTAAATCCCCAAGATTTAGAAATTGATGAACAATTAATTGAAAAAATTTATAAGTTTGCTCCGATTAAATATATTCTTGGTAAAAAAAATAAAAATCAACATGAGGTAATTGGATTATTAGATGATATTAATAGAGATTTGAAAAGCTATAATCTAGAACTTAGGATCCAGGAGTTAGAATCGAAGTTTTCTAAAGATCTTAGTGAGACAACATTTAATGAGCTAAAAGAGCTCAAAAAAAAGCAAAATATCAATTAAATTACATATTTTATTAATGGATTTTTATAAATTTAACATTATATAAGACTATTCAAATTATTGCTGTGGAAAGAATTATTACAAAATCATTTGCAAGATTAATGGGTCGTGGCACTCATAGAGGATTTATCACTTACGAAGAATTAAGCAAATCCCTAGGAAAAAGGAATTTGTCAGATGAAAATCTTGCCCAGGCATTTATTCATATTCTTGATGAAAAAGTAACTTTAGTAGAAAAAAAAATCGGATTTTAAAGTTTTAAGAAAAAAAGATAATTCCTCAAAAGAAGAAGGAAAAACAATTGAGAAAAGTGATGACCCAATAAGAATGTACCTAAGAGAAATGGGGGGTGTTGAATTATTATCAAGAGAAGGCGAGATTGCTATAGCAAAAAGAATTGAAGCTGGGAAAGACGTCATGTTAATTGCATTGTCACAAAGTCCCATAACAGCCCAACAATTTTTTGAATGGAATGAAAAACTTCAAAAAGATGAAATTTTAGTCAGAGAAATTATTGATATTGACACCAATTATATGGAAGATGAAACTACAGGTCCTAGCGCAAAGCAAAAAAATTCTGGAGAAATAGAAAAAGAGGAAGGTTCCAACGAAGAAGAGGATGACTTCAATCCCACTCTTGCTGCAATGGAAAGCGAAATAAAACCTAAGGTTCTTAAAACTGTTAACACATTGACCAAAGAATATAATAAATTAATCAAGTATCAAAAAGAAAAACTAGATTGTGTTTTAAATTCTAAGACTTTCTCGCCCGCTAAAGAAAAAGGACATGACAAAATTGTAAATGAAATATTAGAAAATATTAAATCTCTTCAACTATCGCCATCTGTACTGGAGGAATTAGTACAAAAGCACTATGTAGAAAATAAAAGAATAGTTTCACTAGAAGGTAATCTCTTAAGATTAGCCTTGGACCATAAAATTTCTAGAAATGAATTTATTAAATTTTATATAGGTAATGAAATTAATCCAAATTTAAAAAAATTTTTAGACACTAATACTTTATGGAAACAATTTTTTTCAAAAAATAAAAGTGAGTTTAAAGATATTAGAGATAGATTAGTAGAGATAAGTCATAAATTAGGAATGTCTGTTACTGATTATAAAAAATTAGTTAGTAGAATTCAAAAGGGAGAGAAAGAGTCTAGAATTGCCAAGAAAGAAATGGTTGAAGCAAACTTGAGATTAGTAATTTCAATTGCAAAAAAATATACAAACCGAGGTCTGCAATTTTTAGATCTAATTCAAGAGGGTAATATTGGACTAATGAAAGCTGTTGATAAATTTGAATATAGAAGAGGTTATAAATTTTCTACATATGCCACTTGGTGGATTAGACAAGCAATCACAAGATCGATTGCTGATCAAGCTAGAACAATCAGAATTCCTGTTCATATGATTGAAACTATAAATAAGATTGTTCGAACTCAAAGATTAATACTTAGTGAATTTGGAAGAGAGGCAACACCTGAAGAATTAGCAAAAAAACTAAGGATGCCTTTGGATAAAGTAAGAAAGGTACTCAAAATTTCAAAAGAACCAGTCTCCCTTGAAAAACCAGTTGGTGATGAAGAAGACAGCAGCCTAGGAGACTTTATAGAAGACACAAAAGCTCTTGCACCACTAGAACAAGCAATCAAGTCAAATCTAGGAGAGGCAACTACAAAAATATTATCTACACTTACACCAAGAGAAGAAAGAGTTTTAAGAATGAGATTTGGAGTTGGAATGAACACTGATCATACTTTAGAGGAAGTAGGTTTGCAATTTTCTGTAACAAGAGAGCGTATTAGACAAATTGAAGCTAAAGCTTTGAGGAAGTTAAAACACCCTAGTAGGTCAAAACAGCTAAAAAGTTTCTTGGAAAGTTAATATCTGGGCCGTTAGCTCAATAGTAGAGTACTGCATTGACATTGCAGGGGTAGTTGGAGCGTAACCAACACGGCCCACCAAAGGAAAAAATGAACAAATATTTCAGCAAAGAAAAAATCACAATCGGAGTATCGGCATTCGGTAATTTAATATCTACAAAAAACTGTATTCAAGCAATTAAAAACTCAGTAGAGGGTACTTATGAAGTTATATTGATTGACGATTTTTCCCCAGATAAAGGCAAAATTAAAGATTATTTTTTTAATCAAAAAAAAGAATTTAAGGACGTTAAAGTTTTTCATTTCACTAAAAACCTGGGTTACACTCAAAGTGTAAATTGTGTTCTGTCAAACTCCACTAGTGAAAAAACTATTTTCGTATCTAATGATATGTATATCAATTCATATTTCATAGAGGAATTAATCAATATCTCAAACATCGAGGAAAATATTGGCTATGTTAGGGGTGTATCTAACTTCGTAGATAACAATAAATCCACACATAATATTGATCTTAGAGATAAAATTAACAAGCATCCAAATGAAATTTCAAAAGAGATATTCTCGAAAGAAAAAAATAATTATATTGAAGAAGATTATCTTGTTGGAGATAGCTTTTTAGTTAATAGAAAATTATTAGAAAAAATTGGATATTTTGATTGTAATAATTTTAAGGATTATTTTGGAGATGCAGATTTTGGCTTCCGTGCTAAAGCGCATAATTTTAAATGTATTTTATCAAAGGGAGCTTTTTGTTTTCATCATAGAAACATTAATTTTGATTATCTTCCAGAAGTAGAAAAAAAAAAGAAATTGATCAGAAGGCAAGTTACTTTGGCTGAGGATTGGGCTCGATTTAAACTAAAGTATAATTTTCCGATTAATTTACCCTATCCGGGAATAAACAAAATGAACTATGATGAAATTAAAAACAAAGTAAATAAAAAAGATATTATTGAAAAAAAAGATTATTCTCAATATCTTATTTAATTAAAATAAAA
>CACIHQ010000012.1 GCA_902586495.1 uncultured Pelagibacteraceae bacterium | reverse complement strand
AAATCTTTAGTCATTAAGATAGAAGAGTAAGTTTTTAAAAGATCAAATAAATTTATGTTATATTCACTATTATAAATTGGTCTTATTCCAGCCTTTATACCTCTTGACCTAATCTCTTTTCCAAGACGTTTTCGCTTAAGCATTTGATCAGACAATAATCTTATTAATTCTAATTTTTTAAGTTGTAATTTTAATTTTTCAGCAACTTCTTGAAGTTTGAACTCTTCTTCCGGAGAGCTAGGTAGCAATAATTTTGATTTTAGGTAAGCTAACCATGTTGCCATTAACAAATATTCAGAAGCTGTCTCTAAATTTAGATTTGTTTCATTTTTAATATAATCATTAAATTGATCTGCTAATTTAGTTATTGATATTTTTTCTAAATTTACTTTTTGAGCTTTTGCAAGATCTAGTAAAACATCTAGTGGACCATTATAATTTTCAATTTGAACGTTGAAAAATTCAGAATCGTTGAAAGACATATGCCAATATTATCTTAAAATATTGTAAAATTGTGATGTTTTTTTTATTATAAATTTACTCACTAAAGGTGAGTTTTTACCAACAATTTCCATTTCTTTTAATTTACCATTGCAATGTAACGCTAAATTACAACCAGCCTTAAAAGTATCAATTGTATTTATTTTAAGACCCTTTTTAAGGCTCTTCATTGATAAATCGTCAGAAATTAAGAGATTTTTAAAACCAATTTTTTTTCTAATGATATTTATCATTTTTCTAGAATGAGTAACTGTATTGTCTTTATCAATTTGATTAAAAATTAAATGACCAGTCATTGCAAAAAAAGAATTTTTATTTTTAAAAGCTTTAAAATCATTATTTAAAAGGTATTGAAGCGATTTATTAATATATGGAGTAGAAAAATGACTATCAACCTTAGCAAGACCATGTCCAGGTATGTGCTTTATAATAGTGCCAATTGAATTTTCTTTATAAGTTTGAATGCATATATCACCAATTTTAGAGACTATATTGGGATCTCTTGAATAGGATCTGTCTCCAATTATTTTACTGGAACCACTAATTCTAAGATCTAAAACTGGAACAGAATTAATGTTTATTCCCAATTCTTTTAATAAATACGATGTTTTATCTATAAAAATTTTAAAGTAGATATCAAAATCTTTTTTATTTTTAACATATTTTTTTCCAAAAAAATCAGAGGTCAAGTTCTTAAAAGAAATGATATTTTCTAATCTACTTACACGACCACCCTCTTGATCAATCATTATAGGGTATTTCTTATCATTGAAAATATTTCTTATTTTTGAAGTTAGTTTTTTGGTTTGATTTAAATTCTTGATATTTCTAGTAAATAAAATTATCCCCCATGGTTTATATTTTCTTAAAAAAAGTTGTTCTTGTGAACTAATCTCAGTCGATTTAAGACCAACTATAAATGATCTACGATTATTCATTACTTTCTAGCAACTTCCAAAAATTATATTTTTTTTTATTAGATTTAGTCTCCTCAACATATTCAATTATATTTTGAGTATCACTTTTTAAAATTGGTAAATTTTTTACATAATTATTTATTTTCGTATCGATATTGTTCAATGATCTATATGATTTTTTTTTATGTTCATCAGAGAAATAATATCGAATAGTAAAAAATAAGAACAAAGAAATTAAGATAATAAATACTAAATACTTAATCTCTTTAATCATTACATTTTTTCTGGTGTTGAAACACCAATAATATTCATACCTGATTTAATTACATTGGAAATAACTTTAAGAAAAATCAATTTATCATTATCAATTTTTTTTTGTTCATTAATAAATCGTTTTTCTGGATTATCTTTTCCTAAATTCCAATAAGAATGAAATAATGATGATAAATCGTAAAGATAAACAGCTACTCTATGTGGCTCTAATCTAGTACATGATATATCTATACATTTTGGCCATTCAGCTATCTTTTTTAAAATTTGAATTTCATCATCTGAATATCCAAAATCATAACTATCAACATCTAATTCAGAACTTAAATCTTTATTTAGATGTCTAAATACAGAAGCTATTCTTGCATAAGCATATTGTACATAATAAAGAGGATTTTCTTTTGACTTCTCCACAACATTGTCAAAATCAAAATCTAATTCTACATCACTACTTCTATTTAGCATTATAAATCTAGTAGCATCTTTACCAACTTCACCTATTAGGTCATCTACAGTAATATAATCACCTTTTCGTTTTGACATTTTAAAAGGTTTTTTATCTTTTATAAGTTTTACAAGTTGACTTACTTTACAAATTAATTTTATCTTTGAGTTAGATAGCGCATCAACAGAAGATGAAATTCTCTTAATATACCCAGCGTGATCAGCACCTAAAATATTTATTAAACAATCAAACTTTCTGTCTAATTTATTTTTATGATAAGCTACATCGCTAGCAAAATAAGTCCACGAACCATCACTTTTTTGTAATGCTCTATCTTTATCATCACCAAAATCGGTTGATTTAAAAAGAAGCTGCTCCCTCTCTTCCCAATTATTTGTATCCTCACCGATTGGTGCTTTAATCTTCCCTTTATAAACAAACTTATCCTGTTTAAGTGTTTGAACAACTTTTTCTACTTCTTTGTTAGAAACTAATTTTTTTTCACTGACAAAACTATCATGATTAATTCCAAGACTATTAAGATTTTTTTTAATTAGATTTAATGCCTCTTCAATTGACAGAATAGTTAAATTTTCAGAAATACTTTCAAAATTTTCAAATTTTAAATTTTTATTGGATTTTATAATATTTTGAGCAAAATCTTTTATATAATCGCCTGGATATAAGTTTTCATTATTGGAAGGGAAGTTCTCGTTAAATTTTATCTCTCTAATTCTAAAATAAACTGATTTTGTAAAATTAATTATTTGATTACCATAATCATTTACATAGTATTCTTTTGTTACTTTATGATTGTTGTACTGTAACAAATTTGCCGTTACATCACCTAAAATAGCACCCCGACAATGACCAACGTGTAATGGTCCAGTTGGATTGGCAGATACAAATTCTATCAAATAATTTATCTTTTTTTCTTTTTTATTTACTCCGAAACTTTTGTAATTTTTGATTACGTCTTTTATAAAATTTGTCCAAAATATTGGTTTAAATTTAATATTAATAAAACCAGGCTTTGCAATTGATATCCTTTCAATTTGTGTATCATTATTACTTAAAATCGGAGATAAAATTTCAGCGATATCATTAGGGGTCTTTTTATTTATCTTTGCTAAATACATTGCTACATTTGTTGAAATATCACTATCGAACTTGACTGGTGGAATTTCAGCAGTAATTCCCTCCAAATTTTGAGGCAAAATAATCTTATTTTGTTTAGACAAATCTTTAAGAATGTCTTTTATTTTAATTAGATATAGATCAAAAATATTCATTTTAAATCTTTATATAAATTAATAGCATATCTATCAGTCATCCCAGATATAAAATCAGAAATTGCTCTAAACCTATCAACAGAAAGTTCTTTTCTTGAAATAAATTTTTTTGGATTTTTAGTAATCATTTCAAAAAGTTTTTTGATAATATATTTTCCTCTGTTATTTTTTTTCAAAACATTTTTGTTATTATACATTTTTGATTTTAAGAAAAATCTAATCTCATAATCAGAATTCTTTATTTTGTCAGAAAAATCTACGATTAAATCTTTTGTTTTTCTTATATCTTTAGACTCTTTAATCTTATTTTTTTTTAAATTTTTTAAAGTATTAGATATTAAATCTTTTATCATTATATCAATAGAATCTCTTATGATCTGATATACTGCGATATCGTGGTTATATCTATTTATTTTTCTTTT
This sequence comes from uncultured Pelagibacteraceae bacterium, assembly GCA_902586495.1. Taxonomy (GTDB): domain Bacteria; phylum Pseudomonadota; class Alphaproteobacteria; order Pelagibacterales; family Pelagibacteraceae; genus Pelagibacter. Next base: position 30,497 of record CACIHQ010000012.1, on the reverse strand, counting down.
ATATTTTTTAAAAATGTTTTTAAAAAAATCTATTTCAACTAACTCCTCAATTGAAAATAGATTAGCCTTAAGTCCATCTTGTATGTCATGATTATTGTAAGCAATATCGTCTGAAATAGCTGCAATTTGAGCTTCTAATGGTGGATATGTTTTAAAATTGATTAAATTCTTAAATTTTTTTGTGCCTATTAAATCATTTACTAAATTTAAGTCCTCAACTGGCCCATTGTGTTTTAAAAGGCCCTCCAAGGTCTCAATTGATAAATTTAGTCCATTAAATTTCATATATTTATTTTCTAAAAACATAACAATTCTCAATGTTTGCAAATTATGATCAAACCCACCGTGATCAGCCATGCAATCATTCAAAGACTCCTCGCCTGCATGGCCAAACGGAGTGTGGCCTAAGTCGTGCGCCAAGCTTAAGGTCTCTGTTAGGTCTTCATTTAAATTGAAATAACGTGCTATAGACCGTGCAATTTGAGATACTTCCATTGAATGAGTTATACGAGTTCGATAATGGTCACCCTCTGTGTTTACAAACACTTGAGTCTTATGTTTTAATCTTCTAAATGAAGCGCTATGAATAATTCTATCTCTATCCCTTTGAAATGGAGATCTATATTTTGAGGGTGTTTCGTAAAGTATTCTACCCTTACTTTTGAATAATCCTAGCTTTGAGTAATTTTTCATCCTTTAAAATATAAATTTTAGTATTATATTACTAATATCAGTGATCAATTATGATTAAAGAAATTAAATTTACCGATAAAGCACTAAAACAGATCAATGTTCTTTTATCTAAAAAAGATAAAGGCTCTTTTTTTAGAATCGCTATCAAGGGTGGTGGATGCTCAGGTTTTCAATACGAATTCACTTTTGACAAAGAAAAAAATGATGATGATTTAAATTATCAAAACATATTAATTGATAAAACTTCAGCAGATTTACTCAAAGGATCTGAAGTTGATTATGTCTCTGAATTAATTGGTGAGCAATTTAAGATTAATAATCCACAAACAAAATCATCTTGTGGTTGTGGTGTCTCCTTTTCACTTTAATGATAATCTCATCATGGAATGTAAATTCTGTTAGGGCTAGAATTGAAAATATAAAAAGTTATCTACTAAAATATAAGCCTGATATTTTGATGATGCAGGAAATCAAAACCGAGGACTTAAATTTTCCTTATGACGACTTTTCATCAATGGATTATGAAAGCCATGTATTTGGTCAAAAAAGTTATAATGGCGTAGCAATTATTTCTAAAGGGAAATTAAAGAATATCAGAAAAGACCTAATTAAAGATAAATTAAAACAATCAAGAATAATTTCTGCTGAAGTTGAGTATAAGAAAAAAAATATTCAATTAATCAATATTTACACTCCTAATGGTAATCCAGTCGACACTGAAAAGTATGATTACAAAAAAAAATGGCTCAATGACTTAATTAAGCAATTAAAAAATTTAAGTAAAAAAAATCAAAATATTATTTTGGCTGGGGATTTTAACATAATACCATCAGCGGAAGATGTATATAATCCTAAAAGTTTTGAAGATGATGCCTTGTTTAGATTAGAGATAAGAAAAAAATTGAGAGAAATGATTAATCTAGGTTTTAATGATGTCTATAGACATTTTTATGATGCCAAAGAAGGTTATACTTTTTGGGACTATATGAGAGGCGCTTGGCAAAAAAATAACGGAATGAGAATAGATCATTTTTTAGTCTCAAATTCTCTGATAGACAATATTAAAAGTATTAATATCAATAAAGATCCTAGAGGACGAGAAAAGCCATCAGATCACACTCCTATAGAAATAACTTTAGCTTAAAGACTTTGTCTTACTTACTAGGTTGTCATTTATATTTTGGGATCTTTATTTAATTTATTTCTAATGTTCATGATTATGCTCTTCATTTAAATTCTTTATATCTATCTCTCGAATATCAATAATCGGTTTTGCTATCCGCCAATTTCTTACTCTTCCACCCTCTGCTCTCTCGGTTATTATGGTTTCTATAGGCGGGCAATTAGGTTCATGGCAACTTAACTCAGCCATACTTAAAATAGATGTTTCAGGTATTTGATATCTTTTCGAAAATAGAACTTTTAAATTTCTAATAGTTTCCGCATTTGGTTTTTTTTTATTGAACATAAGTTAATTTTTTTCCTCATCCCAAATCGATGTCCATAAAATATTTCCTCCCATATCTCCTATTAAAAGATGTGAGCAATCATCAGTGACCGCAATGGCAGAAACTTCAAATTCAGTAAAACTTCGAATAATTATTGTATTATTTGCTTTTTCAATTTCTGATAAATAAACTGAGCCATCACTTAGTCCAGTTAAAATTGCATCTTCATTAGGAAATGACTCAACAAATGTGACTAATTGTTTTCCTACATACGGAAGACAAATTGGTTCACGACCTACTGGTCCATCGCCGTCAAATGGCCAACATACAGCGTCATTCGCACCAGATGTTGCTAAATATTTTGAGTCACCTACAAAGGCGAAACTTTTAACTTTTGCACCATATCCTGACATTGCAGAGTCAATCTTGTCTTTTAATCGCCAAAAATGAAGTTGGTTTTCCTGCATGGACGTCACCAAGTATCTGTCGTCAGGACTAAAAATAACTTTATTATGAGAACCTTTCCAAATTAAATCAGAAGAAGTCCATTTGTTGCTATAATCTTTTTTCCAAAGAGTAACTCCACCATATCTAGAAACTGCTAATTTTCTACCTTTAGAGTCGAAGGCCACACCACCAATAGTGCTGTCATGCTCTAACAGTTTTGGTTCTTTTTTATTTGGCATCCAGAGATATACAATATTTCCAGATGTGCAAACCACGCTGCCATTTTTTGATGTAACATGATCTACCCAACGAGTACCAAAGTTACTAATCTCATTTATATTTCCATCTAGAGAAATTCTTAAAAAACGACCATCATCTCCACCAGTTAAAATACGATCTCCATCTTTTGCCATACAAAGAACAATACCTTTATGTGCTTTTATCGGTTCAGAGATTTTTCCAGACGAGAAAATTCTAACAGTTCCATCTCCAAATCCAACAGCTATAGAATTGCCAACTGTAACAGCATTAATGACGGGAATTCCTAGTCTAAACTCTTTTCCTCGGTTTTCAAATTTGGTTTTATTTAACTGTGGAAAATTATTTAGATCAGCTTTCATGCCGATTTGCAGTTTTCAAATCCTTCCTTCAAATTCATAGTTTCAAGATTTCGGCCAATAAAAACTAATCGAGAACTACGTTCTTTTCCTTTTGGCCATTTACCCATTGGTGAAGCATCCATGAGCATATGCACACCTTGAAATACATATCGATCACTTTCTCCAGTAAAGTCAAGAATTCCTTTTGTTCTTAAGATATCTTGACCCTTGGTTTGTAATAATTTGGTAAACCAATCTTGAAATTTCTCCATATCTAAAGGAGTATCAGAAACAAAGGATAAGCTAGTTACATCGTCATCATGCTCATGATCATGATCTGATTTAAGAAAATCAGGCTCTACTTCTAAAACACGTTTTAAACTAAATGCATCAAGATTAAGAACTTCGTTCAAAGGAACTCCACATTTAGTGGTATTAATAATTTTAGCAAAGGGATTAATTTTTTTAATTCTCTTTTTTACAACTTCTAATCCATTTTCATCGACTAGATCTATTTTATTTAGTAATACAACGTCTGCGAAAGCAATTTGTTCTTCTGCTTCGTGATGATCGGTTAATTGAGAACTTAAATGAACAGCATCTGCAACCGTAACAATTGCATCTAACTTTGTGCGATCAGCAACATCTTGGTCAACAAAAAATGTTTGAGCTACAGGAGCTGGATCAGCTAACCCAGTAGTTTCTACTATTATTGCATCAAGTTTGTCCGCCCGCTTCATTAGTCCACTTAATATTCGGATTAAATCACCTCTAACGGTGCAACATATACAACCATTATTCATCTCAAAAACCTCTTCATCAGCATCAACTACCAAGTCATTGTCAATACCTTGTTCACCAAATTCATTAACTATTACAGCATATTTTTTACCATGCTGTTCAGTTAATATTCTATTTAAAAGAGTAGTTTTTCCGGCACCTAAAAAACCGGTTAAGACAGTAACAGGAACCTGTTTGTCTATTTTTTGCATTAATTAAATTAACATCCCTTAAAGGAATTAGACATATTTTTAATTAAATCAAAATACAAGTTTTTTCCTGGATCTAATGTTGCACCTAATGGATCTATAACCCCTGTTGCAACATTTGTATCTTTTGCTACAGCCTTAATAATATCAGGATTAAATTGCGGTTCAGAAAAAATACAGCTTACTTTGTCATGCTCAATTACTTCTCTTATTTCAGCTAATTGTTCAGCACCTGGCATAACATCAGTGTTCACTGTAAATGCCCCAAGAATATTTATCCCAAATCTTTCTTCAAAATATTGATATGCATCATGGAAGACTATTGATTTAAAATCTTTATTTAATTCAGATTTTACTTTTTTAGTTAAATTATCTAAATCTTTATGAGCGTTTTTTAAATTTGCTTTATATTTTGCCTCATTTTTTTGATCATTTTCAATTAAGTGTTCTGCCATTTCACTTAAAATTATTTTTGCATTCATCGGATCAAGCCATATGTGTGGATCAAACTCTCCGTGAGCATGTCCCTCGTGTCCATGGTCATCGTGATCATCTTTTTTATGACCTTTTTTATCATGATCGTGTTCATCATGACCATGTTCCTTCTCTTTTTTATCATGGTCGTGATCATCATGATCATCTTCTTTCTTAGCATGATCGTCATGATCATCTTCCTTATGCCCATGATCGTCATGACCTTCAAAAATATTTCTTTCTCTAAATTTAAGTTTAGTTAAACCTTTAATTTCCATTAATTCGATTTTTTCAGCATCTTTTGCAATTGTTTTTAATGGTTTCTCTAAAAAGGTTTCGATATCCTCACCTACCCAAAATATAATATCAGCATTTTGTAACATTTTTGCGTGTGATGGCTTAAGTGCAAATCCATGTGGGGAAGCATAACCATCAACAATTAAATCTGGTTTACCAACACCATCCATTAGATAACTTGCAAGCGAATGGATTGGTTTTATTGCTGCAACTACTTTAATCTCAGCGTTAGCTGGTGCAAATATTGTTAAGAATGATAATAGTGATAGGATTAATGGTAATTTTTTTAAGTTTTTCATATATTGTATAATTAAATTGTTATAATATAACATTATGTAATAATATAACACTTATTAGTCAAGAAAAAAAATGAGCACTGATCAAAATATATTGGTAAAATTAAACGATGCTGGTTTACAGTTGAATAACAAATGGCTAGTCAAAGGTGTTTCACTACAAGTTGAAAAAGGAAAAATAGTTACTCTTATAGGTCCAAATGGATCAGGAAAAAGCACAACAGCTAAAATTGCTTTAGGTATTTACAAAAAGATTGGTGGTTCAGTTGAAAAATACACGAATAAAGTTGGATATGTCCCACAGAAAATTTCAATTGATTGGACGTTACCGCTAAGAGTCAATGACTTCATGATGTTAACAGAAAGTCTTAATAAAGATACAATAGATGAAGCTCTATCTTTAACTGGAGTAATTCATCTTAAAGATAAAAATTTAGGAGATCTATCAGGTGGTGAATTTCAAAGAGTGCTACTTGCTAGAGCCATATCAAAAAAACCTGATCTATTAGTACTTGATGAACCAGTGCAGGGAGTAGATTTTACTGGTGAAATAGCTTTATACGAATTAATTAAAAAAATTTCTGGTGAATTAAGTTGTGGGATCTTATTAATTTCACACGACTTACATACAGTCATGAGTGCAACAGACCATGTTGTTTGTTTAAATGGCCATGTTTGTTGTTCAGGATCTCCAATGGATGTTGCAAAAAACAATGAATATAAAGCTTTATTTGGAGAGCAGGCTTCTCAAATATTGAGTAGATATGAGCATAAGCACGACCATATTCATACAGATGAAGGTGAAATTAAAAAAAATTAGATGTTTGATGATTTTTTTATAAGAGCTTTGGTAGCTGGAATTGGGGTTGCTTTTGTAACAGGACCTCTTGGTTGCTTTGTTATATGGAGAAGATTATCTTATTTTGGTGACACCTTGGCTCACTCTGCTCTATTGGGAGTGACATTAGCTTTTACTATGGAATTTAATATTGCTATTTCAGTATTTGTTATTTCTTCCATATTAGCTTTAATTTTAATTCAACTTCAAAAAAAAACTAACTTACCAGGTGATGCTTTGTTGGGTCTTCTGGCTCATTCATCTCTAGCAGTTGGACTTGTTGTAATTGGTTTTTTAACATTCATTAGATTTGATATTATGGGATTACTATTTGGAGATATCTTAGCAGTTTCAGTTAATGATTTGTTGATCATATGGATTGGAGGAGCATTTATCTTATTAACTCTGAAATTTATTTGGAAACCTTTATTCGCTTCAACAGTAAATTATGAACTAGCAGAGGCAGAAGGATTAAATCCAGATAGAGCTAAAGCTATATTTACAATTTTAATGGCAGCAATCATCGCTATTTCAATTAAAATAGTTGGATTGTTGTTAATCACTGGGATGTTAATTATCCCTGCTGCAATGGCCAGAAATTTATCATCAAGTCCACAAAGTATGGTTATCTATTCAATTATAGGAGGATTGTTATCTGTAATAATAGGATTGTTCACATCTTTAGAGTTTAATACTTCTTCGGGTCCATCAATTATAACGGCAGCTTTATTATTATTCATACTTTCGTTATTTAAAATAAAACAATCTATTAAATTGAAAAATTAATGAGGAATCAGTAAAATGAAAACAATGCATAAAGAACATACTCTCACCAAAAATCAGCAAATTATTTTTGATTTAATTGATAAATCTCCCGAACCAATGAAAGCTTATTCAATCCTTTTTAATGTTCAAAAAAAAGGTATTAAAGCTCCATTGCAAGTTTACAGGGCATTAGATAAATTAGTTGAAATAGGAAAAATTCACAAAATCGAAAGTAGAAATGCCTTTATTGCATGTCACAATTCAAGCTGTCAGGTGGCTAACGCTACTGCTTTTTCTATCTGTGAAGTTTGTGAAAAAGTAACAGAAATAAGTAGCGTGGGTCTCTCTAAATACTTAGCTAATTTCAAAGACAAAGATGGTATGAAATACAGTAAATACAATCTTGAGTTTTTTGGATTATGTAAAAAGTGTAGATAATCCTTTATTTTAATAAATTCTTAACATAACTGGAATAATAATAACGAAAGGTAAATTTATGTTTATAAAAAAATATCTAAAATGGATCAGTACGTTTCTAGTTTTAGTGGGAATACTTCTTACAAATTTAAATATATATCCATTAAATATATATTTTCATGGATTGGGAGTTGTTGGATGGACCATTGCTGGATTTATTAGCAAAGATAAAGCAATCTTAACAAACTTTGGATTACAAATTCCATTGTTTGTAATTGGTATTTATAAAGTTATTTTTTAAATGAAGAATATATTGTTTGTATGCACAGGTAATTCAGCAAGAAGTATTATTGCTGAAAGTATAATAAATAACGAGTATGACGATTTGTATAAAGGTTTTAGTGCTGGGAGTAATCCAACAGGAAAAATTAATGAAGATGTGAAGAATTATTTATTATCAAAACATTATGATCTTTCAAATTATAGATCTAAAAATTTTAATGAGTTTATTAATGATCAAATTAAAATGGATTATGTGATTACAGTTTGTAATAATGCCAATAACGAAGTCTGTCCTATTTGGCCAAATAAAGATCAGATAATTCATTGGGATATAGAGGATCCTGTTAAATTACTTAATGAAACAAACGACTTAAATAAAAAAGATGAAATAATAGAAAAAGTTTACAATAATATTCATAAAAGAATAAAGGAACTACTTTATGAAAAATAAAAGCCGCTATTTTCTTGCTGAACTATTAGGAAGTTGTTTTTTAGTAATGATTATTGTTGGTTCAGGTTTAATGGCTGAAAACTTAACTAATGATGTTGCTGTGATGTTAGTAGCTAATACTATAGCAACAGGAGCAGGTTTATTTGTGCTTATTACAGTTTTTGCTGATGTATCAGGAGCTCACTTTAATCCATTTGTAAGTATCGCAATGGCAATAACGGGTAAATTAAAAAAGAAACTATTACCCTACTATATCATTGCTCAATTGGTTGGTTGCTTAATTGGTGTTGGTTTAGCTAATTTCTTTTTTGAACATGAAATTTATGAATTATCTACTAAATCAAGAGATGGGATTTACATACTAACATCTGAAGTGATAGCAACATTAGGACTTATAGTGATAATTTTTGGGGCTATGAAGTCAGGTAAAATTGCTGTTGCTGCTAGTGTTGGTCTATATATTACTGCTGGTTATTGGTTTACCTCCTCTACTTCTTTTGCAAATCCAGCTGTTGCAATTGCTAGAACATTTACAGAGTCTTTTACAGGTATTAGTTATCTAAACACTCCTTATTATATTTTAGCCGAGCTTGTAGGAATGTTAATTGCTCTACTTATTGTTAAAAAGTTATTTTTAGAAAAAAATTGAAAAATATAAAACTTACCAATCGAATAAGTTTAATTAACAAAAAATTTAAAAAAAAAGAGTTTTATCATTATCTTAAAACTTCTAATCTTTCATTAGTAATACCTAAGATTAAAGACAAATATTTAGTAGTTTCCCAAAAAAGAGTTCCAATTAACAAAATTAATTACGAGTTTCCTTCTGGCATAGTGGAAAAAAAGGAAACAACTCTGCAATCAGCACAAAAAGAATTAAGAGAAGAAACAGGATATAGATCAAGATCAAAATTGACTAAAATAGTTAGTTTTTATACAGAGCCTGGACGACTAACTACTAAAATTACTGGTTATTACACAAAAGACTTAATTAAAATCTCGAAGCCAGAACAAGGTATTAGAATTCATCTTTTTAATCAAAGAGATATATTCAAATTAATATTAAATCAAAAATTCAATAATAGTTCTCATATAGCAATGTTTTTATATCTAATAACAATTCTTGAAAATCTATAAACCATAGGTTGTATCAAAATATCTTTTTTATTTAAGGATTATATGATTAAATTAATTTCAAATAATTCGGAGGCAGTAATGAGAAAAAAACTAAAAAAAAATGAAAAGAAAAAAACAAAGATATTAAGATCAATTGATAAACTTAAAAATAAAATAACAGCTAAAGAAAAAAAATTATCAAGCCTTAATATTAAAATTGCTGGTCTAGAAAAAAAGGTTGCAGAAAAAAAAGCAAAAAAAATTGCTAAGAAGAATGCAGAGCAATCTCCTGCATCTATAAATAATTAAATCCAAATCATCTTTCTCCCTTCTCATTTAAGAGAAGGAAGAAAGTAGTTAATTAACAAAATTTAAACGAGGGAAGAAGTAAGAATAGTTTAAATTTGTAATTAAACTACAAAGATTAAGTTACAGAAATATTTACTTATTATTAAAGTTTAATTAATTTAGGTTATTTTGAATTATTTGAATAAATTATTCTTGGCTCTAAAAATAATTCTCTAGCAAGAGCTTTAAATCTTTTAGTAACTTGTTTTGAGATTATTTCTTGATGTTGTGATGGAATTTTTAAAAATACAGCATTACCTCTTTTATACAATTTAAACTCTTCAAGAAATATCGTAGATATCGAGGTCAATGATTGTGAAAATCTCAATGCTGCTCCAACTTGTTTGCTTGAAAAAATTTCATTATTATTTAAAAAAGTTAGATACTCCATCTTTGGATTATACTTGATACTACAGTACCGCCAATAACATGACAAAGCTAATTGTATTCTTTCTTTATGAGTCAATCTAAGTAAAGGAGTATTTATTGTTTCTTGAAATACCAATTCAGCTTTTTGAAATGCTCCTAATCCCCAATCCATATGACTTAATACACATGCCAGATATAATAATTTCTTATTAAAATGTTCATTGCCTTCAAAAACTGGCTGAATAAAATCATAATATTTTTTATAGTTCGATCCTAGATCACCTCTTTTTTTTGCAATATTCTCAAGTGCTTTATGAAAAATTTCTGATTCTTTTACATCTTTAAAATAGTCAATTGATAAAGAACCTTCACGCAAACCGCTTATAGAACAAATTATATTTCTTGGATTTGTAACTTTCATAATTTCATCAAGTATAATGCAACTATAAGGTAAATACACTGTTCTAGATTTTGAAATATACTCAACTGTTTTAAGTTTAGATTTATTAAAAGATGAAATTTTTTCAACAAACTTAGATAAAACATTGTTATCAATACTATATTGATGAATTATATGTACCGGATGATTATTTTGAAAAAGATGTAATTTAAATAATGCTCGCCAGGTACCTCCAACTAAATATAGATTATTAAATTTCTTTTTTGAAAGCCATTTTTCTTCTCTTAATAATTTTTTGATATATTTTGCTAAATTTCTTTTTTTAACTATAGGATTATTTAATAATCTTAAAACTCCAACAGGTAATGAGGTTTTATTAGTAACTATATTATTTTCAACTCGAGCTAATTCTAAACTTCCACCTCCAAGATCAGCAACTAATCCATTGACATTTTCAAAGCCTATTTTTACTCCCTCAGCTGAGCATTCAGCTTCTTCTTCACCAGATAATATATTAATCTTAGTTTTAAAAAGTTTTTCAACTTCATTAATAAATGGTTTTGTATCAGTTGCTTCTCTTAAAACTGCTGTTGCAATGATTTTAAGATTTGTGATTTTTGAAACATTTAAAATTTCAGAGAATCTTTTTAAAACTTTTAAAGCATATTCGGTACCAGATCTGTGAAGTTTTTTGGATTTATCTAAATTTTTTCCAAGTTCACAAACTGCTTTTTCATTAAAAAAAGGCACACGAGAAGAACTGAAATCTTCATAAATTAGCATTCTTATAGAGTTTGATCCAATGTCTATTATAGCTAATTTTGCCTGATTTAATTTTAAACTATTTTTACTTTTAATTACTTCCACTTTTAATCAATCTTAAGTGCAGTTGTTTAGGCTGCATTCTTAGTTTAGCTTTACCTCTTCCAGATAAGCTCGGATTATTCATAAAATATTCATGAGCTGAAAAGGAATCGCTCTTACTATATTTAATTTTTTTATAATTACCATCAGCTTCAAGTTCCCAGCTCTGATTAGTATCAAGATAATTTGCCAACATTATTTGATCTAAGATCTGTTCATGAACAGTCTCATTTTCAATTGGGACTAGAAGTTCTACCCTTCGATTTAAATTTCTCGGCATTAAATCAGCTGACGAAATATATACTTTTGCATTTCTATTAGGCATTTTTTTTGTACCATTACTAAAGCAGTAAATTCTAGAATGCTCTAAAAATCTTCCTATGATACTTTTTACAAATATGTTTTCTGATCTATCTTTTACTCCTGGTCTTAAACAACAAACACCCCTTACAAATAAATGAATTTTTACACCAGCATTCGAAGCTTCATAAAATTTATCAATAATTTCTGGATCTACTAAAGAGTTCATTTTTGCCCAAATAGCTGCAAATTTTCCATTTTTAGAATTTTTAATTTCAACATCAATATTTTCATTTAAGGTTTGCCTCATATTTACTGGCGAAATAGAAATTTTATTTAAATTTTTTGGTTTTGCGTATCCTGTTACATAATTGAAAAACTTTTCAACATCTGATGCCATTTTCTTATCACAACTAAATAAAGACAAATCAGTATAAATTTTAGCATTTACTGGATGATAATTGCCAGTTCCTAAATGAAAATAAGTTTGTATTTTACCCTGTTCTCTTCTTAAAACTAATGATGATTTTGCATGAGTTTTATATTTAGCAAAACCATAAACAATTTGAACACCTACTTTTTCTAAACTTCTTGATAGTTGAATATTAGCTTCCTCATCAAATCTAGCTTTAATTTCAATTAAAGCGGTAACTGTTTTTCCGTTTTCTGCAGCTGTTATTAAAGCTTTAACAATAGGTGAGTCTAGAGTTGTTCTATATAGAGTTTGTTTTATAGCTATAACTTTTTTATCATTTGCTGCTTGGTTTAAAAATTCAATTACTGAGTCAAATGTTTCAAAAGGATGATGAACAACTAAATCTTTCTTTTTAATAGTTTCAAAAAAATTTTCATTATATTCTTTTAATCTTTCAACTTCTCTAGGTGTAAAATGTTTAAATCTTAATTTTGGATTTTTTACTTTACATATTTGATCTATATCTTGAATTCCAACAAGGCCAGCAACATCATAAATATAGTCAGGATTTATATCTAATTTATTAGTTATAAATCTTATCAATTCGTTATCACTATTTTCAAGAACCTCTAAACGAACAATATCACCCGTTCTACGTCTTTTTAAAGCCAATTCAAAAGATCTAACCAAATCTTCTGCTTCCTCTTGAATCTCTACATCGCTGTCTCTTATTACTCTAAAAATCATTTTCTTTTCTAAATCATGATCTGGAAAAATTTCATTAGCAAAAAAACTTATTACATCATCTAGAATCACAAATTTCTTATGATTTTTTGAAGACTCAATTTCAATAAATCTAGATAATGCTTTTGGTATTACTATTATTGAGTTTAAAATCCTTTTTTTATTTTTTTTTCTTAACTTCATTACAATTGCTCTTCCTTGATTGATTATAAATGGAAATGGATGTGCAGGATCAATTGCTGATGGTGTTAATAAAGGGTAAATCTCTTCTTTAAATATTTCTAAAAGTTTTTTTTTATCCTTAGTATTTAAATTAACTGGTTTAACTAAATTGATATTATTTTTTTTTAATTCCATAATCAGTTGAATAAAAATTTTGTTCTGTTTTTTTAATAGATTCTTAGTTTCAAGCACTACCTCATCCATTTGCTCTTCAGGTGTCAAACCATCAGAGCTTAGTGAGTCAACTTCTTGTTTTATTTGACTATATAACCCAGCTACACGGACCATAAAAAATTCATCTAGATTAGACCCAGCAATTGATAAAAACTTTACTCTTTCATAAAGAGGATTTTCGATATTTTGCGCCTCTAAAAGTACTCTATCGTTGAATTTTAACCAAGAAAGCTCTCTATTTATATATTTAGATTTCAACTCTTCTTTATGTTGTTTTTTTAAAGCAGTCATATATTTAGATTTTATGTATCAATTATACGTCATGAGACACGCAAAATCTAGTTGGGATGATTTAAGTATTAATGATTTTGATAGACCACTTACTAAAAGAGGCAAGAAAAATGCAAAAATGATTTGTGAATTTTTTGTTAAAAAAAAATTTGAATTTGATTATGCATTAATTTCATCATCAAAAAGAACAAAAAAAACTTTTCAAATTTTATCCAAGAAAATTAATAAGCCAAAAAAAGTTAATTTTTCAAAAGATTTATATTTAGTTGATGAGAATGCAATTGTAAAAAAAATTAAAGAAATATCCAGTGAATATAAATCAATTTTGATTATAAACCATGAACCATCAGTGAAAAATTTAGTACGAAATCTTACAAAAAATCATAATACGAATAATTTTAAACTAATGAATTATAAATTCCCAACAGCAGCATTTGCAAAAATTGAGTTTGATATTAAATCCTGGAATGAAGTTGAGAAAAAGGGAGTATTAAAAAAATTTATAAGACCCAAAGATCTTCAAGATTCTAAAGAATAACCAGCTGATCTTACTGTTCTAATTAAAGGTTTTGTATTTTGTATGTTAATTGCTTGTCTTAATCTTCTAATATGAACATCAACTGTTCTAGACTCAACATATATATTTTCTCCCCAAACATTGTTTAAGAGTTGTTCTCTTGAATAAACTCTTTTTGGATTTTTGATAAAAAAATCTAAGAGTTTAAATTCAGTTGGACCCAAAGTAATTTCTTTATCTTTTCTATAAACTCTTTTTGTAATCCGATCTATTTTTAAATCAGTAAATTCTACAATGTCTGATGATGATTGAGGTTTAGATCTTCTCAATAAAGATTTAATTCTAGCATTCAATTCTTTTTGACTAAAAGGTTTAGTTACATAATCATCTGCACCTGTATCAAATGCTTTTAATTTGTCTTCTTCCTCCCCTTTTGCAGTTAACATAATGACAGGAATATCATTAAACTTATTATCTTTTTTTAAGTTTTTACAAATTTCAACACCAGATAATTCTGGTAACATCCAATCCATTAATATTAAATCTGGCTGTTTTAATTTTATTTGTTTAAGAGCATCTTCTCCATTTTCTGAATGACTGACTTTATAACCTTCTTTTTCAAGATTGTACTTTAACAAACTAACAATTGATGCTTCATCTTCAGCTATGAAAACATGAGCTGACATAAATCATTTTTCTCCGGTTACAATTGGCTCTGTTCCCTTGGGTCTATCACCTTCTAAATATTCGCCTTTAACTAAATAATAAACTTGTTCTGCAACATTTGTAGTATGATCACCAATACGCTCTATGTTTTTAGTTACAAACAATAAATGGGTTCCATCTTCTAAATTTTTTTCATTTTCTTTAAGATATTTTATAACTTCTTGCATACAAAGATTTGTTAGATCATCTATTTGCTCATCACCTTCCCAAACATTTACTGCCATTGGCGCAGATCTTTCTAGATAAGCATCTAATGTTGATTTTAATTGTTTTTGAACATTGGTAGATACTCTATTCAATGAGTCTACCAAGTTCTTTGGAAGATTTTCGTTAAGCAAAAGTGTTCTCTTAGATATATTTTTTGCTAAATCACCTATTCTTTCTAAATCTGAAGACATTTTCAAAGCCGTTACTGTCTCTCTTAAATCAATTGCCATAGGTTGTCTTAAAGCAATTAAATTCACAACTTGCTGTTCAATTAAAGTCTCATATTTATCTATTTTTTCATCTTCTTGAATAACAGCTTCTGCAATATTGTTATCTCTTGTTGTAATGGCTTGAATTGCTTTACCTAAAGAATCTTCACATGCACTTCCCATTTTAATTATATTAGCATTAAGATTTTTTAGTTCTTCTTCGTAAGATTTGACTGTATGTGGTGCTTCAAACATTATCCAAACCTCCCTGTTATATAATCTTGCGTTTTTTTATTATCAGGATTCTTAAATATTTTATCAGTAGATCCATGTTCAATCAATTGTCCTAAATGAAAAAAACCTGTATTTTGAGAAACACGTGCTGCTTGAGCCATAGAATGAGTTACAATTATTATTGTGTGCTCTTTTTTTAACTCGTCAATCAATTCTTCAATTTGCGCTGTTGCTATAGGATCTAATGCTGAACAAGGCTCATCCATTAATATAACTTCTGGTCTTACAGAAATCGCTCTAGCAATACAAAGTCTTTGCTGTTGTCCTCCAGATAATCCAGTTCCAGGTTCATGTAATCTATCTTTTACTTCTTCCCATAGTGCAGCCTTTTTCAAACTAGTTTCAACAATTTCATCCATTTCTTGTTTTGATTGAGCCATACCATGAATTGTTGGACCGTAAGATACATTTTCATATAAAGTTTTTGGGAAAGGATTAGGTTTTTGAAAAACCATACCAATTTTTTCTCTTAGTCTTACTACATCACAACTTTTATCATTGATATTAAAGTCATTAATTAAAATTTCTCCTTTAACATTACAGATATCAATTACATCATTCATTCGATTAAGACATCTTAGGAAAGTTGATTTACCACAGCCAGATGGACCAATTAATGCCGTTACTTGATTTTCCTCGATATCTAAACTTATATTAAAGAGTGCTTGTTTTTTTCCGTAAAAAACATCAACATCTTTTGCTTTAATCTTTATCATTTTAACTCCATTTTTTCTCAAACTTATGTCTTATTATTTGGGCAAATAAATTCATCATTATTAAAAACCCAAGTAAGACCATTATACATGCCGATACTTTTTCTACAAATCCCCTTTCAGCACTTTCAGCCCAAATATAAATTTGAACTGGTAAACTTGCAGCAGGATCCATAGGTGATCCAGGTATCGTGTTAACAAAAGCAACCATTCCAATTAAAATGAGGGGTGCGGTTTCTCCTAAAGCTTGAGCTAAACCAATTATTGTTCCTGATAACGTACCAGGCATAGAAAGAGGAACTGTATGATGCATTGTGGTTTGCATTCGACTTGCTCCCATAGCAAGTGCTGCCTCTCTTATACTTGGTGGAACCGCTTTTAATGATGCTCTAGCAGCTATAATTATTGTTGGTAAGGTCATTAAGGACAAAGTGATACCTCCAACTAATGGGGTAGATCTTGGTAATTGAAATATAGCCAATAAAACTCCTAACCCTAATAGACCAAAAACTATAGATGGAACTGCTGCTAAGTTATTTATATTTACTTCAATAAAATCAGTAAATCTATTTTTAGGGGCAAATTCTTCAAGATATATTGCAGCTAGAACCGCAACAGGAAAAGCTATCATTAAACAAACAAGTATAGAAAAAATTGAGCCCATAAATGAACTTGCTATTCCAGCTAGCTCAGCTTCTCTTGAGTCAGCATTTGTAAAAAAACTTATATTAAATTTACTTTCAACCTTACCATTTGCAACAAGTTGATCAAAAATTTTTAATTGATAATCGCTTACTCTTCTTTGGTCTTCAGGTAAATCTCTTGGATAATTTCCTTTAAAGACTTGGTCTAAATCATCTGAAGCAGTTAGATAAACTTCCTTTGTTTTTCCTATTAAATTAGGGTCATTTAAAAGTTCATTTTTAATTTCTTTTTCAAAAAAATAAGACACCATTCTCTTCAATTCATTTTCTTGATCTTCATTGGCGTTTGGATCTAAATCAGCCATTGATTTTAATGCTATATCGTAATAATCAGCGTCCTGTAAATCTTCTTTAGAAGGATTTTGGTCTAACATCATTAATTCAGCATCGAAAGTTACTGGAACAATAAGCCATGTTTTTTGAAAAGCTGAATAGCCAGTTGAAAAAATTTTAAAAATAAAGATTGTTAAAAATAAAAGTGCCATAAAAATTGCACTCAGACCGTATAAGCGAAATCGCTGTTCAGCTTTATATCTTTTATTTAATAATTGTTCTTTATTTTTATTCATATTTTTCTCTATATTTTTTAACAACTCTTAAGGCCACAATATTTAAACAAAGTGTTACTAAAAATAATGACATACCTAAAGCAAAAGCAGCTTGCGTTTTTGGGTCGCCAAAAGCTTGATCACCAATTAGAATAACTACAATTTGAGCTGTAATCGTTGAAGTAGACTCTAAAGGATTTAAAGTTAAATTAGCAGCTAAACCAGAGGCCATAACAACTATCATTGTTTCTCCAATAGCTCTTGAAACACCAAGTAAAATAGATCCAACTATCCCCGGCAATGCCGCGGGAAAAATAACTCTCTTAATTGTTTCTGATTTAGTTGCTCCCATAGCGTAACTTCCATCTCTTAAACTTTGAGGCACACTTGTAATTACATCGTCACTTAAACTTGAAATAAATGGTATGATCATAATACCCATTACCCCTCCTGCTGCTAAAGCACTTTCAGCTGAAACTTCAAGACCCATTGAAGTTCCTAATTCTTTCAAAAATGGTCCAACAGTTAGGGCAGCAAAAAAACCATAAACAACTGTTGGTATACCAGCTAAAATTTCAATTAATGGTTTTGCATATTGTCTAACTTTAGTTGATGCATATTCAGCTAAATAAATTCCACTCATTAATCCAATTGGGATAGCAACGCACATAGCAATAAATGCAATAAAAAAAGTACCTGCAAAAATAGGGACTGCTCCAAAAGTATCTGAATACATTGTCGGATCTAAAGCCTCAGAAGAATCTCTAACAAAAGCTTTTGCTGGATACCAGTGAGTTCCAAAGACAAAATCAAATAATGGAATTACTTTAAAAAAATCTATGGTTTGAAATATAAGTGAAAAAACTATTCCAACAGTAGTTAATATTGCAGCTAAAGAAGCTGTAAATAAAACTGCGTTCAAAAATTTTTCAACTGGTTCTCTTGTTCTAGAATTAGATGAAATTCTTTTATATGCATAAGCAACAGAGGAAATAATTGCAGATAATACTATAACAACTTTTGAACTTTGAGCTATTGATCGAAGACTTAAATATTTTTCAGCTGAAGCCTCAATAAAAGGTGTAATTTCTCCAGTGAATTGACCTCGAGACAATGCTTTTGTTTTTTCGTATATTAAATTTAATTCATCATCAAGATAACCTTGATTTGAATAATCACTTAAGATTAATAGTTTTACAATTGTGGGCTCAAAAATTGCCCATAATGAAAAAATTATAAAGGCTGGTATTGCACACCAGATTGCAAGATAATAACCATAAAATTGTGGTAATGCGGTTAATCTTTTTTTTGTAGATTGAATTGTATATGCTTTTTTGCGTCCAAAATAATAGCTTGTGAAACCTAGAAGAACAATAAATGTAAATAATATTAAGTTCACAGAATCTCCTTAAGTGAGGACTTTACTCTTTTTTTAAAAAAAAGGGGTCTAAAAAGACCCCCTTTTTAATCATTTGTTAACTGAGGAATAATTAATTACCCATAGCAACTAGCTTCGTAGCATTAGTTCTAGTTGTTTTATACAACTTAGAGTCCAATGGCACTAAACCAATGTCTGCTAAGTAACCCCCTTTTCCAATAGCTTTCTTAGTTGTGAATTCTTTCACAAACTCATGTAAGCCTGGAATTACTCCAACGTGTGCTTTTTTCACGTAGAAGAATAAAGGTCTAGCAACAGCATAACTGTAGTCTTGAATAGACTTTAATGACGGTTGTCCACCATCAATACTTGCTGCTTGCAATTTATCTTTTGCAGCTAAGAAATAACTGAAACCAAAGAAACCAAACATTTCTTTATCTTGAGTTAACTTTTGGATGATTAAACTATCGTTTTCTCCAACTTCAATAGCAGCACCATCTTCTCTGTAAAGTTTTTGAGGTTTTTTGTATTTTTTATTTCCAGCTTCAAAACCAGCTTTATAAAGAGCTTTAGCTTCTTTAGTCATACCTTTTTTCATTACTAAAGAATTCCAAGCATCTCTAGTTCCTGATGTTCCTGGTGGGATCATCACTGAAATTTTTTGTTTTGGTAAGCTAGGGTCAATTTGGTCCCAAGTTTTATAAATATTTGGAACTAATTTACCATCAACAACTGTATGAGCAGCAAGTGCTAAATATAATTGTTCTTTAGTAAAGTTTACTGGTTTTGCATCTTTGCTGTAAGCTAATGTAATACCATCATTACCAATTACGATCTCAACGATATCATTAACACCATTTTTCTTACATAGAGCTTTTTCTTTATCTTTCATAGCTCTTGATGCATTTGTAATATCTGGATGTTGTTCACCTACACCAGCACAGAATAGTTTAGCTCCACCACCAGTACCAGTAGACTCGATTACAGGAGTTTTAAATCCTGAACCACCAAATCTTTCAGCAACAACTGTTGCATAAGGGAATACTGTAGAAGAACCAACTATCTTAATTTGATCTCTTGCTTGAGCAACAGTTGCAATTGAAAGTGCAACTAAAGAAGCAATTACTATAGTTAGTTTTTTCATTATCTTTAATCCTTTCGTTATTTATTAATTAAAAAATGATTGACTCGTATAAATTTATTGAATCTTTAATATTACAGAATTGTTACACTTTTGTTAAAAAGGTAACTTTTTAGTTGTATTTTTTTGATATAATTATTTGATCAATATCAGTTTCTAAGCCACCAATACATGAAACAGGGTTTACCTGTTCATTAAGAGCTAGTTCTTTGGTTGGACGTAAAGTTATTTCTAGTTTTACTAAGTTTACTAATTCCTCTCTAATTTCTTCATCATATCTCCAGCTTGGCCATGAACTTGGGGTTGAAAATATAGAGGTTAAATAGCTTGTAGCCATAGTATATCTATAATTACTCAAATTTTCATTCCTCAATAAAAAATCTCTTACAGAATTAAAAATATTCCTACATCTAAAAGAATCTGAAAAATAATTTTCCTTCTTGAGATTTCTATTCATAGGAACAGAAACAATTAAATCAATTGAATTTTTAGAATACGAGGTAACTACGTCTGTATAAAATTCAGCTTCAGTAACTTCTAAATGATCTTTAATAGAAGGATATGAAGTTTTCAAATCTGCCTCTAATCTAAAAATTCCAATATCAAAAACTGTAAGTTGCTGATTTCTTAATAATGTTGTTATATCTTTAGAAAAAACACTTGTTGTTATAGAGCTTAATAAAAAAGCAAAAATCAAAATATTTTTAAATATTTTAACCATATAAAAAATTAATTAAAAGATTAACATTAATCAAGTAAAGAATTGTTAAAAAAACCTTCTAAAACTATTACAATATAATATTTTTTAAATTTAAGTTTTCGCTGGTAAATAAATTTGAATTTCAGTTCCTTGGTTTTCCTCACTTAGAATCTCATAGTGTCCACGATGTTGAGTAACTATATGTTTAACAATAGCTAATCCTAAACCGGTTCCACCAACCTTGTTACTTTGTTCAAGATCTACCCTAAAAAATCTTTCTGTAATTCTAGAAATATATCTTTGAGGAATGCCAACACCTTCGTCTTTAATACTGATCATAAAATTTTTTTCTAACAATTTACCATCGCTAATTTTGCTTGATATAAAAATAGACTTATTTTCCTTTGAATACTTAATTGCATTATCTAAAAGATTAGAAAAAACAGTTTGTAATTTTTTTTCATCTCCAATAACAACTGTTGGATTGGCGAGAGATAAATTAATATTTAATTTCTTTCTTTTTAAAACAATCTCAAAATTACTGATGATTGTTTTGAAAAGATCATTTATATCAACTAAAGAGTTTGGCCTTATGTGTTCTTCTAATTCAATTCTTGTGAGTATTAAAAGATCATTAATTAAATTTTCCATTCTATTTGATTGATCAGTCATTATTTTCATAAATTTTTTTTTAGCCTTTTCATCATCAGACGCTGGGCCCTCAATTGTTTCTAGTGATCCTTTGATTGCCATTAAAGGTGTTCTTAATTCATGGCTTACATTTGCTACAAAATCAGTTTTAAATTTTTGTGCTTTTGTAATTTCAGTAAAATCTTTTAAAAATAACACAACAGAGTCTGGTTCAGTAAACAAATGAGTTGGGCCAGGAATAATATAAATTTTATAGAATTGATATGATGGGAGGTCTATTTCAATGTCAATATTTTTTGTTTTATTTTCAACAATAGCTTTTTCAATATTTTCTATTAATTCTGGTTTTCGAATTATAGAAGATATGTTTTTATCAATTAAATTACTTCCAAATCTTTTTAATGCACTTGGATTGGCATATTTAATTATGTTAAATTTATTTAATGCAAAAAATTGATCCTCAAGCTCATCAATAATTACTCTTTTGGTTTTTTCCTCTCTTTTATTAATTATTGTAGCAGTATTTATTGATTTGTTTTTTTTTTGATTAAGTAAATAGAGGAGATAAATTATAACAACTATAAGTAGAATGATGAAATATTCCATAAATTTAGACGGCTTAATTTTGCATCATTAAACTTTTTAATGCAAATAAATTAAGGAAAAATTAACTAATGATTTGGTGAAATATTGTTAAAAAATATTTTTGCTGTTTCTTCCCAAGTGAATTTTTTTGCAAATTCAAGACAATCATTTCTATTAACTTTCAAAGCTTTATGAGCTGAAACTTTAAGATCATTATCTAAACAATTTATTTTGGAACCCTCAAATATATCTTTAGGACCTGGAACAGGATAAGCAGCTACAGGTGTTCCGCAATTTAAAGACTCACAAACTACAATTCCAAATGTATCTGTTTTACTTGGAAATACAAAAACATCGGAAGATGCAAAATGAGACGCTAATTCACCATTTGTTTTTTCTCCTAAAAAAATATCTTTAGGAAATTCTTTTTTTAATTTTTTTAAATCAGGTCCCTTTCCTATTATCATTTTTGTACCCTCTAAATCACATTCTAAAAAAGCTCTTATGTTTTTTTCAACTGCAACTCTTCCAACATAAATCCAAATCGGTCTTTTATGTGGTAAATCAATTTTTTTCGGACTCTTAAAAGCTCCATGATTGCCTCCTCTTGTCCAAGTAATCATTTTATTATTATCTATACCTATATCGATTAATTCTTTTCTCATAGATTCTGTTGTTACTAAGATTCTCTCAGCCTTGTTATGAAAGTTTGCTAAGAATTTTTCAGCCCATTTTGCAGGTATAATAGGAAAGTAAAGCTTAAGATATTTATCAAATCTTGTATGAAAACTTGTGGTAAACTTTAGTTTATTCTTTAAACAATATCTTCTTGCCATAGTCCCTATAGGACCTTCAGTAGCTATATGAATTGCATCAGGTTTTATTTTCTTTATTAAGCTACCAACTCTTGGCCAAACATTAATAGATATTCTAATTTCATTATATTTTGGCATCGGAAAAGTTAAAAATAATTCTGGTGTGATATATTCTATTCTATGACCTTGTTCTTTTAAAATTTTACCTGTTTCATGCAAGGTTCTTACAACACCATTTACTTGTGGAAAATATGCATCTGTTGCGATTAAAATTTTCATTAATTACGAAGCTTTTTTTAAGTCTTCATTTTTAATAGGTTTAATTATTTCTTGAGTGTCTAAATATTGTTCTCTTATTTTATCCCAATATAATATTTCAAAGCTACCATCGTAATTTTCGGCTAATGCAGTGCAAGATTCTACCCAGTCTCCACAATTTAAATAATTGACCCCATTAAAATCTCTATCCTCAGCATGATGGATATGGCCACAAATTATTCCATCAAATTTTTTTCTTTTTGCATAATCTGAGAGTGTTTTTTCATATTCACCAATATATTTGACGGCGTTCTTAACCTTATATTTTAAATATTTTGCAAGAGACCAATATTCTTTTCCTCTCAACCTTCTAAAGAAATTAATTATTACATTTATTTGTAACAATAAATTGTAAGCTATTGATCCAAGTTTAGATAGCCATTTAGCATGTTTCATAACACCATCCCAAGCATCACCATGAACAACAACATATTTTTTTCCAGCATTTGTCTCATGAATAACTCTATTAACCATATGGATGTCACCAAAATTCATTGGAATAAATTTTCTTAACATTTCATCATGGTTGCCCATAATATAGAAAACTTTAGTGCCATGTCTTGCTTTTCTTAAAATTTTTTGGATTACATCATTATGTTCTTGAGGCCAAAAAAAACTTTTTTGCATTTCCCAGACATCTATAATGTCTCCTACAAGATAAAGATTTTCAGATCTTGAGTTTTTAAAAAACTCTAAAAGTTTTTTCGCCTGACAACCCTTGGTACCCAAATGCACATCAGAAATAAAAATGCTTTTGTATTTAAGTATGTTAGGCATTTAAAGGCCTATATTTTAATACAACTGTAACACGAATCATGTATTTCTTATTTCATTTAAATGTTACAAATTTGTTAAAAATTTTTTAAGGATTAATTATGTTGTATTGTTTAATTTACAATCAAAACTCTTCCTCTGGAAGAAAATCAAAATTCATAAATAGGGTTTTATCTA
The DNA here is from genome assembly GCA_902586495.1 of uncultured Pelagibacteraceae bacterium. Lineage (GTDB taxonomy): Bacteria > Pseudomonadota > Alphaproteobacteria > Pelagibacterales > Pelagibacteraceae > Pelagibacter. The sequence goes on along the minus strand of CACIHQ010000012.1, from coordinate 6,801 downwards.
AGTTAAAAGAAAATAATTCAGTAGAATACTTTGAGACCAAAACAATAAATCAAGCTAAGAAAATTTTTAAAAACTTTAATCAAAAAAATTATGATCGATTAATAGTTGCTGGTGGAGATGGATCTGTTTCTTTTGCAATTAATGAATTAATAAAGAATGATTTTAATTTTAAAGACGATTTTGCTATAGGCTATATACCTGCTGGGACTGCAAATTTACTGCAAGCTGAATTATCAATGAATAAAAAGATTGATGATATAGTCAATGTATTGATTTCTAATAATTATAAATCCTCTAATCTTGTAAAAATTAACGAGAATTATTTCTTTTTAATGGCTGGTATAGGATGGGATGCAAAAATTGTTCATTCAATTAATTCAAAAATTAAAAAAATTCTTGGAAAAGTGATATTTGGTATCAAAGGTTTTCAATATTTCTTGTTTATGAATAATAAAAAATTAAATGTTACTTTTGATGGACAATTTTATCAAGCAGACTGGATATTATCTTCAAATACCAAATATTACGCTGGACATCATAAAATAAATAAAACAAATATTTTTGAAAATAAAATAGTCACATATATATTTAAGGATTTAACTAGGATCAATTTATTATATTCTATATTTTTAATAATTCTTAATGGTGATTTAAGTAAAAATAAAAATGTTATTACTACTTATTCACAAAACATTACAATTGATGGAAATGATTTGATACCTGTTCAAATTGATGGAGATAATTTTGGTTCATATAAAAAAATTCATTTAAATCTATCAAATAAAAAAGTGAATTTTCTTGTAAAATAATTATTTTACTCTGCCATAAATATCTTGATATCTCACTATATCTGTTTCTTTTAAAATCGAGCCTACTTGAGCTTCAATTATTTTAACTGGTTTTTTATAGGGATTTTCTATTCTATGGATTGCACCTAGTGGAATAAAAATAGTTTCATCAGGTTTCATAGTGAAATATTTCTTATTTAAAGTAATTTTAGGTTCACCATGAGTAACTACCCAATGTTCAGCTCTATGATGATGTTTTTGAAGACTTAATATACCTTTTGGTTTTACATATAATTCTTTAATTAAGAATTCCTTACCATTAAATAGATTTACATAACTACCCCAAGGTCTGTGGAATACATTCTTCTTTTTAAAATAATGTCTTTTATTTCGTCCGTACATCTTACAGATTTCTTTCCAAGATCCTAAATCAGACCAAGGAATATCTAATTTGATAGCATTTATATCTTTGGTCTTTTCTAATATTGCATAGTCAAAAGACTTGGCTTTTGCTTTTGTGAAAGATTGTTTGTTTAAATAATATATATTACTTTTATATTTTGCTTTTAATACTGCTTTATTACAATTTCGATAAATATTTGGTTGGTATTTCTTAAAATTATTTATTATTGAGTCTTTTCTCAAATAAAACATTCCAGAATTCCAATAACCTTTTTTACTAATTATTTGTTTAGCTTTAGCCTTTTTGGGTTTTTCTACAAATCTAGTTACTTTGTTACTTTTTGTTAAAAAATAACCAAATTCACTTGAGGGCATTTTGGGTTTAATCCCAAAAATAAAGATATTGTTTTGAGTAAGTTTCTTTTGATTTTTTTTGATAGCTTTATTGAATAAACCAACTTTTTCTATCAAATGATCAGCAGCCAAAAACATTAATGGTTGTTCGTTTGGAATGTCTTTAATTAAAGCCGTACTTAATATAGCGGGTGCAGTATTTCTTTTTGCTGGCTCTAAAACAATCTTGAATTTTCTTATTTTGTGTTTTTTTAAATGTTGTTTTACTTGTCTTAAATATTTTGCATTAGTGCTTATAATTGGTGCATCATATATAGATGCTTTAACTCTTTCTAAAGTTTTACCTAATAAAGTCCAATTACCAAAATCAATAAATTGTTTTGCTTGATGTTTTTTAGCTTTTGGCCAAAGTCTTGTTCCAGCGCCACCACATAAAATAACTGGGCGAATTTTCATTAAATTTTTGAATATTCCTTAACTTCTTTTTTCTTACCAGGATGAGTTGGGGCTCCTAAACTTGCTGGCCCAACTGTTTGTGCATATTTCCAAAGAGTTCCCGAGCCAAAATCAGATTTTTTAGCTTTCCATTTTCTTCTTCTTGAAGCTAATTGTGCTCTTGTTAAACGAACATTAATTGTTCCTTTTTTAGCATCAATATCAATTAAATCACCGTTTCGTAAAAGAGCAATCGGTCCACCTAAAGCAGCCTCTGGTCCAACGTGGCCAACACAAAAACCTCTAGTTGCTCCTGAAAATCTTCCATCAGTAATTAAAGCAACTTTCTCGCCTTTTCCTTGACCATAAATTGCACCAGTTGTTGAAAGCATTTCTCTCATACCTGGTCCCCCTACTGGACCTTCGTATCTAATTATAATTACATCACCATCTTTATATTTTCTACTTTGTACTGCTTTCATTGCACTTTCTTCATTATCAAAACATCTTGCTCTTCCAGTAAATTGTAATTTTTTTAGTCCTGCAATTTTAACAATACCACCTTCTGGAGCTAAATTTCCTTTCAAACCTACTACACCACCATCTGGTGATAAGGGTTTGTTGTAAGCTCTTAACACTTTTTGTTTCGGATTAAATTTAATTCCCTTTAAATTTTCTTTCATTGTTTTACCTGTAACTGTCATACAATCACCATGAATATAACCACCATCATATAAAGTTTTTAAAAGCATCGGCACACCACCTGCCAACCACATATCTTTAGCAACATATTTTCCACCTGGTTTTAAGTCTGCAAGATAAGGCGTTCTTTTAAATATTTTTGCAACATCCATTAAATCAAATTTTATTCCTGCTTCATTTGCAATAGCTGGTAAATGTAATGCTGCATTAGTTGAACCTCCAGTTGCAGCTACAATTGTTGCAGCATTTTCTAATGCTTTTCTTGTTACAATATCTCTTGGTTTAATTTTTTTAGCTAATAATTCCATAACCATTCGGCCACTCGCTTTTGCATACTTGTCTCTTTCCTCGTATGGTGCAGGTGTTCCCGCAGAATAAGGTAATGCTAAACCAATAGCCTCAGACACACACGCCATTGTATTAGCAGTAAATTGACCTCCGCAAGCTCCAGCTGTAGGGCAAGCAACTAATTCTAACTTCCTTAACTCTTTTGCTGACATTTGTCCTGAAGAATGTTTTCCAACAGCTTCAAAAACATCAACTACAGTTACATCTTTGCCTTTATATTTTCCTGGTAATATTGAACCACCATAAATAAATACACTTGGTACATTTAGTCTAACCATCGACATCATTAAACCTGGCAAAGATTTATCACAACCTGCGATACCTACTAATGCATCATAACAATGTCCTCTAACAGTTAATTCAGCACTATCTGCTATTACTTCTCTTGAAATCAAAGAAGATTTCATTCCTTCGTGACCCATTGCTATACCGTCAGTGACTGTAATTGTACAAAATTCCCTTGGTGTACCACCAGAGGCTCTTACACCCTTTTTAACCGATTGAGCTTGTCTCATTAGAGCTATGTTACAAGGTGCAGCTTCATTCCAAGTTGAAACAACACCAATAAAAGGTTTTGAAACATCTTTTTCAGTTTCACCCATAGCATAATAGAATGATCTGTGAGGGGCTCTATCAGGACCAAGAGATGTATGTCTACTTGGTAGTTTTTTCTTATTAAATTTCCGCATTATAAACTTTCAATTGTTAAAGATATCTTTTTAATATCATCTTTCAAGTTACTATAGTTAGTTTTTTCTTGTTCAACAATATTTTTTGGTGCTCTATCAACAAAACTTTTATTCGATAATCGTTGCGATATCTTGTCTAAATCATCTTGATGTTTTCTTTGTCGTTTTAATAAATTTTCTTTAATTAAATTTAAGTCAACGTTTTCATCAAAATAAATCTTAAAAATATCACCTGAAATAACCATTGTTGCAGATGGTTTATTTTGATCTTTTTCAAAAAAATTGTTTATGCGCCCAAGTTTTTTCAAAATTGTCTCATTATTGTTCATTAATGACTTATTTTTTTTTGCTATTTTGTTTATTGATATATCTACAAAGGAACCAGGACTAACGTTAAGCTCATTTTTAAAAGACCTTAATTCAGAAATAATATCTATAATTTTTTCAACATCTTTTTGAGACTGATCTTTTTTAATTTTTGCAGATGGCCAATTCTTATACATCAGAAAATTCTTATTTGATTTATCGAATTTATTTTTGAGCCATATTTCCTCAGTTACGAATGGTATGAAAGGATGTAGCATTACTAATATTTGTTTAAAAACATAAGCGGATACCTCTTTTACCTCTTTTTGAGCTTTTTTATCCTCTGAATAAAGAATTGTTTTTGAAAGCTCAATATACCAATCACAATATGAATGCCATGCAAATTGGTATGCATTTTTTGCAGCTTCATCAAACCGATAGTCCTCAATGTTTTTTTGAATTTTATTTTTAACCTTTATTAGTTCAGAATATATCCATTTATTGATATTTAGTGTAGTTTTTGGAGTTTTATCGGTTTTATTGAAATCGCATTTATTTGTAATTAAAAAATTATTTGCATTCCATAATTTATTTAAAAAATTTCTGTATCCTTTAACTCTATCTTCTGAAAGTTTTACATCAGTTCCTGGAGAAGCCATGGATAGTAAAGTAAATCTTAAAGCATCTGCACTATATTTTTCAATTATATCTAATGGATCAATAACATTGCCTTTTGATTTAGACATTTTTTGTCCTTTCTCATCTCTAACTAAAGCATGAACATAGATATCTTTAAAAGGCTCTTTATTTAAAAATTCCATGCCGAACATAATCATTCTAGCTACCCAGAAAAAAATAATGTCAAAACCAGTAACTAAAACAGTGGTTGGATAAAATTTTTTAACAAACTCTTTTTCATCTGGCCATCCTAAAGTTGCAAAAGGCCATAAACCTGAAGAAAACCATGTATCTAAAACATCAGGATCTCTGACTAATTCAACATCTTTTTTATAATGTTTTTTTGCTAACTTTTTTGCTTCTTTCTCATTGATAGCTACAAAAATTTTTTTATCGGGTCCATACCATGCCGGTATTTGATGTCCCCACCAAAGCTGTCGAGAAATACACCATGGCTCTATATTGTTCATCCATTGAAAATAAGTTTTAGACCAATTACTAGGAAAGAAATTTGTTTTTTTTGTTTTAACAATTTTTTTTGCTTTGAAAGCTAATTTTTTTGCATCAACAAACCACTGCTCTGTTAGAAAAGGTTCTATTATAGAATTTGATCTATCCCCATATGGAACTTTGTTTTTAATATCTTCTTCTTTAACAAAAAAATCTTTTTCTTTAAGCTCGTTGAGTAATTTTTTTCGAGCATCAAATCTATCTAAACCAATATAATCTGACGGAGCATTATCATTAATTTTACCTTCTTCAGTAAAAATATTTATTATATCAAGTTTATTTCTTTGACCTACGTCATAGTCATTAAAGTCGTGAGCTGGTGTTATCTTTAAAGCTCCAGTTCCTTGATCGGGATCTGCATAATTATCTTTAATAATTTTTATTTTTCTACCTACAATTGGTATTGTTACTATTTTGCCGACAAATTTTTTGTATCTTTTATCCTTTGGATTTACAGCGATTGCGGTATCTCCAAGCATAGTTTCTGGTCTTGTTGTCGCAATAGTTATAAATTCAGATGAATTTTCTATCGGATATCTAATGTAATAAATCTTCGAATTCATCTCCCTTTGATCAACTTCTAAATCTGAAATGGCAGTTTTTAATACAGTGTCCCAATTAACTAGTTTTTCGGCTTTATAAATTAATTTTTTTTTATGTAATTCTACAAAAACTTTTAGGACAGATTTAGATAGATTTTTATCCATCGTAAAAGCATTTCTTGACCAGTCACAAGAGCAACCTAATTTCTTTAACTGATTAATTATTATATCGCCATACTCATTTTTCCATTCCCATACTTTTTCAATAAATTTCTCTCTTCCAAGAGTGGCTTTGGGAAGACTTTCTTTTTCTAACTTTTTCTCAACAAGTGCTTGGGTAGCTATACCTGCATGATCCGTTCCTGGTTGCCATAAAGTTTCATAATTATTCATACGATAATATCTTACCAAAAAGTCTTGAATTGAATTATTCAAAGCATGTCCCATATGCAAACTTCCGGTTACATTAGGTGGTGGAATTACAATTGAATACTTCTTGGAATTTTTTTTAGGTTTGAATAATTTATTTTTTTCCCAATAAGCATAAATTCGATCTTCAACTTTTGAATGTATATATTTATCGCTTATCATGGGTGTAATTAGTTTATAATTTAATAATCTAAATTAACAATAATCAAATTGGAACGTTATTTGATAGACTAAATGTAAATATTTAATATAAAACTCCTTGTAGCTATCTTCTAAAACATACGGCAACGTGGCGGAATGGTTACGCAGAGGATTGCAAATCCTTGTATCCCGGTTCGATTCCGGGCGTTGCCTCCAAAAAAAATCTTGTTTTAGTTAAAAAAGAAAGTAAGTTGACAATTTACATTCCTCGGTAGCTCAGTTGGTAGAGCAGTTGACTGTTAATCAATTGGTCGCAGGTTCGAGTCCTGCCCGAGGAGCCAAAAATTACACTACCTTAGAAATATTATTTGAAACCTGTAAGGATTTATTAAACTTTAATTTTTGATCTGCATTTAACTCTGAATAAAGTTTAACTAAAAAATTATAGTTAACATTCATATGTCCCTGTTGAGATTT
>CACIHQ010000011.1 GCA_902586495.1 uncultured Pelagibacteraceae bacterium | reverse complement strand
AGATATAGTCTCTTCAAGGCTTTGGATATTTGGATCTTTTCTGATTTCCTTTTTTTTTGATTTTTTTAGTAACTTTACAAAATTTTCTGATTGTCTGACAGATAAATTATTCTCAATTATTTTATTTGCTATAAAGCTGGCATTTTCTAAACCAACAAGAATTTTAGCGTGTCCTGGACTGATTTTGTTCTTTTCTAATAAATTTAAAACATCTGATGGTAAGTTTAACAACCTTAACGAATTAGTTATATAACTTCTACTTTTTCCAATAAATTTTGAGACTTTATTTTGATCATATGAAAATTCATCTATCAGTCTTTTATATCCTTGTGCTTCTTCTAAAGGATTAAGATCATGCCGTTGAACGTTCTCAACTATCGCGAATTCAAGAGATTTGAGATCATCAGCTTCTGTGACAACAACTGGAATTTCATGTAAGCCTGCTTTTCTAGCTGCGAGCCATCTTCTTTCTCCTGCGATAATTTCAAATTTTGAATTTTCTGAATTAGACTTCCTAACTATAATAGGTTGAATAACTCCTCTCTCTTTAATCGAATTTGTTAAATCCTCTAAATTATCCTCGTCGAAATCTTTTCTTGGTTGATATTTATTTGGAACAATTTCACTTAAGGATAGCTTATTAGTTTTAGTTTCAACTTTAGTTTCACCAATTAAAGATGATAGACCTCTTCCTAAACCTTTTTTAATACTATTCATTAAGCGGCACTACCTACTTTGTTTTCTTGATTAATAAATTCATTTGTAAAACTATAATAAGATTTACTACCTGGACAATTTTTATCATAGATTAAAACTGGTATCCCATGTGAGGGTGCTTCTGATAATCTTACGTTACGTGGAATAACTGTTTGATAAACCTTTTCTTTAAAATAATCTCTTGCTTCCTGTTCGACTTGTGATGACAATTTATTTCTTCTATCATACATCGTTAAAAGTATTCCTTGAATTTCTAGTTGTGGGTTTAAGCTCACTTTTATCCTCTCTATAGTTTTCATTAACTGAGTGAGTCCCTCTAATGCAAAAAATTCTGTTTGAAGCGGCACCAAAAGTGAATTTGAGGAGACTAAAGCCATAACGGTCAACAAACTAAGAGATGGAGGGCAATCTATGAGTACATAATCATATGATACTCCAGAATCATTGAAGTATGCGGTTAATTTAGCTTTTAAAATGAATGCCCTATCACTATCACCCGCTGTTTCCACCTCCAATCCAGATAGATCAACATTAGATGTAATTAACTCAAGATTTTGAAAATTGGTTTTTTTAACCACATTTGAAATTGACGTGGTTCCATTAAGAATTCCATAAATTGTCTGATCAGATTGAGAAGTGTTGGATAATCCCAGTCCTGTAGTAGCATTCCCTTGAGGATCTAGATCGATTACTAAAATTTTTTTTCCGAGTTGCGATAACGCGGACGCTAAATTAATCACAGTTGTTGTTTTTCCAACCCCGCCCTTTTGATTTATAATTGAAATAATTTTCATGAAACTTTTTTTTTTATTTTTTTAATATTTAATATAAATGAGTCGTCACTTGTTAAACTTTTTTTTTCTTCATAATCTAAATCCCACTCTTGAAGTGTTTCATTAAGAATTTTTCTTCCACTACTTCCCATAAAAAAAATAATATTTTTATATTTTTTAAAATTTTCATTAACCAATTTTAAGATGACTGGCATTGGCTTAAACGCCCTGGACATAATTGTTCCTGTCTCAATATTTTTAAGTGAAAAAACATCTTTCTGAATTATTTCTGTATTTAAATTTAATTTTTTTGAAACTTCTCTCAGGAAAACGCATTTGTGGTAACTTTTTTCATAAAGGTTTACTTTCATGTCATTTTTAATTTTTTTCATCACTATAGCCACTATTAATCCAGGCATTCCACCCCCTGTACCTAAATCTGAGGTTGTATTGCAATTTAAATCAACAAAATCAATTATTTGTGCAGAATCTATTATATGGCGCTCTCTTATTGCTTCTTTTTCATACATTTTTTTACTTATAATGTTAATTTTCTGATTTTTTTCCTGTATCATCGTAATTAAGGTCTCAAGCTCATTGCAGGTTTCACGTGAAACATTCAAATTGGAAATTTTGGAATAAGAATTTAAAATTATGTTATCCATTAAGCTATATGCTTAATAGACTTTCTTTTGACGTGTGACAACAAAATATATACGGCTGCAGGCGTTATTCCATCAATTCTTAAGGCCTGACCCATAGTTTTGGGCCTTATTTTTTTGAATTTTGCTTTTACCTCATTAGAAAGCCCTGAAAATTGATCATAATCAATATTCTCTGGTATAAGTAGATTCTCATCTCGCTTAAAAGCTAGAATATCAGCCTTTTGTTTCTTCAAATATCCTCTATAATGAGAGTTAATCTCAATCTGCTCATCAATTTCATTCCCATAATCAGCGATTTCAGGCCAAATATTCCTTATTTTTCTCATATCGACATTTTTTTGGCTAAGAATTTCCTCTGCAGATCTAAAAACACCATCTTTCGCTATTTTTATTCCAAATTTATCTGCCTTAGTGGGGGAAATGTTCAAGTTAGACATTTGTAAAAATATTTTGCTTAATTTATCAAATTTATCCTCAAATAGCTTTTTTCTTTTTTCTGCTATTAAACCAATTTTAATACCTTTATGGGTGAGTCTTAAATCTGCATTATCTGACCTAAGACTTAGTCTATATTCTGCTCTAGATGTAAACATTCTATATGGCTCAGCAACACCTTTTGTGACTAGGTCATCTATCATAACCCCAATGTAAGCATCTGACCTATCTAAAATAAAAGGTTCCATACTCTTTAAGGATAAAGCAGCATTTATCCCAGCTATAAGACCTTGAGCAGCCGCTTCCTCATAACCTGTAGTTCCATTAATTTGACCAGCGAGATAAAGATTTCTTATTTTTTTAGCTTCCAGTGTCAAAAAGAGCTCTCTTGGGTCAATATAGTCATATTCTATAGCATATCCTGGCCTAATTACTTTTACATTCTCTAAACCACTGATATTATTTAGTATTTCGTTCTGAACAACCTCAGGTAGAGATGTAGATATGCCATTAGGGTAAATAGTATGATCATTTAATCCCTCAGGCTCTAGAAATATTTGATGTCTTGTCTTGTCAGCGAATTTTACTATTTTATCTTCAATAGAAGGGCAATATCTTGGTCCAACTCCTTGTATGCTTCCGGAATACATTGCACTTTTAGATAAATTCTTTTCGATTATTTTGTGAACCCTTTCATTTGTATAAGTCATGGAACAAGACACTTGTTTGTTTAAATTTTTTTTGGTCAGAAAAGAAAAGAAATATGGGTCATCATCGGCAAACTGTTTTTCTAAATTTTCAAAGTTTATTGTTCTAGAATCTAATCTAGGAGGTGTCCCTGTTTTTAATCTTCCAATTTTGAAATTATACTTTTCTAACTGTTCACTTAAACCTGTGCTAGGTTTTTCATTAAATCGTCCAGCAGGAGTTCTTTCATCACCTATATGTATTAAACCATTCAAAAAAGTGCCTGTTGTTAGGATTAGCTTGTTACAACTAACTTTGTTACCTTTTAATGTTACAAAACCATTTATTTGATTATTTTCAAAAATAAACTTTATTACGGGATCAGAAAAAATGCTTAAATTACAATAGTTTACAAGTTTTTCTTGCATAAATTTACGATATAATGATCTATCAGATTGAGTTCGGGGTCCTCTAACTGCAGGTCCTCTACTTCTATTTAATAATCTAAATTGTATTCCAGACTTGTCTGCTACCTCTCCCATAACTCCATCTAAAGCATCAATTTCTCTAACCAGGTGACCTTTGCCTAAACCACCTATAGCTGGATTGCATGACATTTCCCCAATTGTATTTTTGTTATGTGTAAACAAAGCGGTATTTACACCAAGCCTTGCTGAAGCTGCTGCAGCTTCGCAACCGGCATGACCGCCGCCGATAACGACTACATCAAATTGCAAATCTTTTTTCATGCGATAAATTTATATTCGATTAGAATATTTACAAGATTTCTATTTTTTTTCTGAAAAAAGTGTAATTTATCAACGAAAACCAGTAAAAAACCTAAAAAAAACTGATAAAACAGCTATTATTTTCCGATACAAAAATCGTTGAAAATACTGCCTAAAATCTCCTCTACGTCAACTTTACCGACAATCATACCTAATTGTCTTGTTGCTAGCCTTAGATCCTCAGCTCCTTTGTCAAAATCTTTTTTATGATTTTTATCTGAAAAATTATTTAAGTGATCAACGCACCGTAGCAGATGTTGTCTGTGTCTTTCTCTTGTAATTAAAATATCTTCCTCAGATATAAATTTATTTTCTAAATTATTTTTTATTTTTAAAATTAATTTATCTATATTTAAATTGTCTTTTAGTGAAATTAAAACATGATTAAATTTGGAAATTTCAGGATCTAATTTTTCTTTCAACAAATCCGATTTGTTTATAACTAAAATTGCATCTTTTTTTAATAAATCATTCAAAAATCCGCTTAAATCAATGCTTTTAGCATCCACCACTACTAGTTTTAAATCAGCGTTTTCAGCTTTTTTTAATGATAATTTTATTCCTTTTTTTTCAATTTCATCCTTGGATTCTCTTATGCCTGCTGTGTCTGAAATTATGACTGGATAACCATCTATATTTAAATGGGTTTCGACAACGTCTCTTGTGGTACCAGCAATTTCAGAGACTATAGCGACTTCCCTGTTTGATAAATTATTCAATAGGCTAGACTTACCTGCATTGGTTGGTCCTACGATTGCAATTTTAAAACCTTCACGGATTATTTCTCCAACTTTTTGATCATTCAAAATTTTATTAATCTCATTTAAAACATCCGAGGAATCTTCTTTTATTTTTTTTAAATTTTCTTCTGGTAAATCTTCGTCAGGAAAATCTATTTTTGCTTCAACGAATGACAAAATTTTTAACAATTTCTCTCTCAACTCATTAAATTTTTCTGAAGATTTTCCTTTCATCATTTTTACAGCTTGCAATCTCTGAATTTCTGTTTCTGCTGAAATCAAATCAGCTATACTCTCTGCTTTTAGCAAATTTATCTTTCCATTTTGGAAAGCAAGCTTTGTAAATTCACCAGGTTCAGCTAACCTACAATTCTCAATTTTAGCTATCTCATTTTGAACAGCCAAAATTACAGCTTTTCCCCCATGTATATGTATTTCAGCCATATCTTCGCCTGTGTAGCTCTGTGGCCCAGGAAACCACAATATAATTCCTTCATCAATCAGCTCAGAAGTGTTGATATTGTTTATTTTCCTCAATGTTGCTACCCTTGCACTTGGAACTGGTTTTTGAGTGATGGTTTTAATAATTTCAGCAGTATCTTTACCAGAAATTCTTATGACAGCTATACCAGATATGCCAGGCCCTGAGGATAAAGCGTAAATATTCATAATATGAAGTAGCTTATTTATTTATTTTTTCTAGAGAAGCGTAAAATTGACTGGAAAATTTTTTCTTATCAAATAAAGCTGATTTTAGAGCATTTTCAAAAATTTTCCTTCTTAAATTAGCAAGTTTGTCTAAATCATTACAATATGACACTGCCTTTTTTATATAATCATCTTCATCTTTGCTTATCAATTCATCCAAGTTCAAATTTGAATTAATTGACTCACCAGCGCGAGAAATAAAATTATATCCTTTAATAGTTAAAACTGGAACACACATCCATATTGCCTCGAAAGATGTTGTAACACCGTTATAAGGAAAAGTATCTAAAGCTATATCAATTTTTTTATATTCGTTTAAATGTTCATTCAAATTTTTCTTAAATTTTTGTAATATTATTGAATCTAAAACACCTTTTCTTTCAAATTTTTCTAATACGTAAGAAGATGAAGCGGTAGCTGATGGTGCTAAAATTAATTTAGAATTAGGGATTTGTTTTAATATTGAGGACCATACATTTATAACACTGTCATTTATTTTTCTGAAATTATTAAAAGAGCCAAATGTAATATATTTATTAATCTTAAATGGTGGCTCAATATATTCTCTTTTTTCCGAAAAACCAGAATGACAATTCCATATATTTTCTAAATAAATAATCTTTTCTGAGTAAAGATTTACTTCATTCTTTAAAATTGAATACTTATCGGATATTAGATAATCCATTTGCTCTACCCCTGTAGTGTTGTTATATCCACACCAAGCAACTTGTTTTTTTGCTATTCGATTTTTAATTAGAGAGAGTTTTTGATTAGATGTTATGCCCATCAAATCTATAATTATATCAATTTTATCTGATCTTATTAAATTAATTGCCTCAACATCCATTAAATTGCAAATATTCCTGCTAGTAGAGGCGTACTTTTTAAACTCCTTAACTGTGTCATCCTCTTTGTCATTGACGAAATATATAAAAATATTGAATTTTTCTTTGTCATAGTTGGTTAAAACGGTTCTCAAAAAAAAGGTTATGCAATGGTTTGATCTTATATCTGCTGTCAAAAAACCTAAATTAATTTTTTTGTTTTTATTTTCACTTAAATCAACTAATTTTTCAGAGGAATATTTTGGTAATTTATTGTTTAATTTTTTTGAATTTTCGAGAAAATTTTTTTGATCCCAATCCTTTTTATAACAGTTAAAATATATATAAGTACATAAAGCATCTAGATTTTGATCGTTAAGTTCAATAACTTTTTTTAAATAATTAATTAAATTATTTAGGTCTAAATTTCGTTTGAATACTTTTATAATAGACAGAGCATGAGCTTCATTTTTATCAAAATATGCTTTATTTTCCTTGAAATACGTGAATATTTCATCAAAAATTTTCTCACTTGAGTAAGCACCAGACCTAAATTCAAGATCAAATATATCCATTGAAACATTAATAAAATTTTTTAATGCATGAAGCGCATCTTGAGTATTTTTTTCTAACAAATAAGCTTTTCGAAAGTCATTCCTTGATGATTGAAGCATTTCCTTACTATGACTACTTAAAAATTTGCAGACACCTGACAAATTCAATAATCCAGAATTTTTGTCTTTGTCAGTAATTTTATTTTCAATAATATCTATAATTAAAGAATATTTTTTTTCATAAAAAAGTTTTTTTAAGTCTGCTTTATTACTCGCCATAAATATGATTTAATTATAAACCTTTTTTAAGCTAGTAAAAAATCCATCAGAAAATTTTTTTTCGTTAAAAAGAGGAGTTTTAAGAGCGTTGTCAAAAATATTTTTTCTAATATCGATCAAATAATTTTTATTTTCAGCCAAGTATATAGATTTTTCAATATAATCTTGTTTATTTTCAGCAATTAGTTCCTCAAGGTTTAAGTTTTTGTTTATAGACTCCCCACACCTTGAAATCAGATTTTTACCTTTCATTGTTATAACAGGTACATTCATCCAAATTGCCTCAAAAGAGGTGGTAACACCTGTATATGGAAAGGTATCTAGCGCTATATCAATTTCTTCGTAAACATTCAAATGATCTTCAAATTTTTTTTTAAATGGTAAAAATATTATTGAATCATGCACATTATATTTTTTAAATTTTTCCTTAACTATTTCACTTGATATCTGAAAAGATGTTTTTAACATTAATTTAGAGCCTTTAACTTTTTTTAAAATCGACGACCAAACTTCAATAACATCATCATTAATTTTTCTAAAATTATTTAAAGATCCAAAAGTAACAAATTTTTTTTTGATTGATGGTGTTGGGATTAGTATTCTAGTTTTTTTATAGCCAGGATGGCAGTTCCATATGTCCGGCATATAAATTATTTTTTCTGAATAATATTTTTCTTCCTCGGGTTTAATCAAATTTTTGTCTGCAATCATAAAATCCATTTCATTTAAACCAGTTGTATTCGTATATCCACACCAACTAATTTGAATAGGAGCTAAACGATTTTTAAACAAGACCAACCGGTGGTCGGACGAAAGACCATTAAGATCAATAATTATGTCAATTTTATCTTTTCTAATTTGATTAATAGCGTCAATATCTTTGAGGTTTTTAATTCTTGAGACTTTGAAAATTTTATCTTTAAATTCTCTAATTGTATCATCTTCAACATTATGATTGTTATAAAGGAAAATATTAAATTGTTTGTCATCATAAAAATTTATTATTGATCTTAAAAAATAAGCAACTGAATGTTTGCCTTTAATGTCCGACGACAAAAATGCTAAGTTAATTTTATCATTTTTAATATTAATAATCTTTGTTAACTTTTCCGGATCATAAACAATGAGTTTATCGTTAATTTTTTTTGTGTGGTTAAAATAATCAATTTGATCCCATTTATTATTATAAAGATTATGAAAAATATATGCTGCAAAAGCGTCAGGATCTGAATTCAAGCTAACAATTTTATCATAAATTTTAATGACGTCATCAACGTTAGAAATACGCTTAATTATCTTCACCAATGCCCAAAGTATGTCTGGATTATTTTCCCATACATCTTTATTTTTATTGTAAATAGAAATTACATCATCAAAATAATTTTTTTCTAATTCGTTTCCATTGTTTTTAAACTCATTATCAAAAAAAATAACTGATGAATTAATTAAATTTTTAAGTGGATCAGACATTTTTTTTATATCTGTCTCTTTTAAACATGAATTTTTAAAATCATTGATGGCAAGCTTTAGTGAAGCGTTAGATTTATCTGATAACATTCTAGATACACCACATAAATTTAAAATTCCTGAGGTTTTTTGATCTTCTTTGAGTTTATTTTCAATTATAGAAACAATTAAAGAATATTTTTTCTCTTTTAATAATTTTAAAAAATTAATTTTTTCTTCACTCATAACGTCAAACATTTTTTATAAATAATGACATTATTATTTTTTTTATAGAAAAATAGTTTTTTTTAACAATTCTGTACTTTTAAATATATTACAAGCGGATTTATGATGGTTTATTCATTGAATTAAAAAACTCAGAATTATTTTTTGTATCTTTTAATTTTGAACTTATAAATTCGATAGCATCCATAGTTCCCATTGGCGCAATAATTCTCCTCAAAACATTCATTTTCTGTAGATCGTTCTTATCAAACAAAAGCTCTTCTCTTCTAGTACCAGATTTAGTAATATCAATCGCAGGATAGATTCTTTTATCAGCAATTTTTCTATCTAATACTGTTTCACTGTTACCTGTTCCCTTAAATTCCTCAAAAATCACTTCATCCATTCTGCTACCGGTATCTATTAAAGCAGTCGAAATAATTGTTAGTGAGCCTCCTTCTTCAATATTTCTGGCTGCACCGAAAAACCTTTTTGGTCTTTGTAAAGCATTAGCATCCACTCCTCCAGTTAAGACTTTACCTGAACTTGGTATGACAGCATTGTAAGCTCGTCCTAATCTTGTAATTGAGTCTAACAATATAACAACATCTTTTTTATGTTCTGTTAATCTTTTTGCTTTTTCAATAACCATTTCAGCAACCGCAACATGACGCTGGGCTGGTTCGTCAAAAGTTGAACTAATAACTTCTCCCTTAACTGTTCTTTGCATGTCAGTTACTTCTTCAGGTCTTTCATCAATGAGCAAAACAATCAAATAACATTCTGGATAGTTTTTAGCGATTGAATTAGCTATGCTTTGTAAAATCATAGTTTTACCTGCTTTTGGTGGTGAAATAATTATCGATCTTTGACCTTTTCCAATTGGACTAACTAAATCGATTAACCTCGGAGTTAAATCTTGTTTTTTATCAGGCTTTGTAACTTCTACTTCCATAACTAATTGCTTATCAGGATAAAGTGGGGTTAAGTTATCAAATGCTATTTTGTGTCTAGATTTATCAGGCTCTTCAAAATTGATCTTACTAACTTGAAGTAAAGCAAAATATCTCTCACCTTCTTTTGGTGCTCTTACCGGTCCCTCTACAGTATCACCGGTTCTTAAACCAAATTTTCTAATCTGACTTGGACTTACATAAATATCATCCGGTCCTGGAAGATAATTTGACTCCATTGCTCTCAAAAAACCAAAACCGTCTTGTAATAATTGTAGAACTCCAGCTCCGGTAATCTCCTCTTTCTCTGCAACTTTTTTCAAAATTGCAAATAATATTTCTTGCTTTCTAAGTGTACTGGCATTTTCTATACCCAATTCTTCAGCTTGAGTAATTAGTTGTTCTGACGATTTGAGTTTGAGTTCTTGTATGTTCATGAATTAATTATTAAGGACTTAATAATATTTTTAATATATATACTAATTAAAATTATTCAACCCTAGATTGGTTTAAAAATAACAATAAAAATGATCAAAATAAGCAATAATGTGGGGATTTCATTAATGTACCGATAATATTTAGAGGAATGTTTGTTCATATCTATTTTGAATTGCCCCAAAATTCTTCCAAGATAAAAATGATACAGAGTCAGTGAAGTAACAAAAATTAGTTTTAAGATCATCCACTTTTGACCTAACTGCTGAAAACCTATTTCATGTATAAGTATTAATCCAAATATCCAAGAAAGAGTCATTGCTGGGGTCATGATGTAAAAAAAAAGTTTCTTTTCCATCACTTTAAATATTTCTGTCACTTGAGGATTGTTATTATTTTCTGAATGATAAACAAAAATTCGTGGGAGGTACAACAATCCTGCCATCCAAGAAACAACTGCTATTAAGTGTAAAGATTTGAAAAGCAGGTAAGTATTCATAAATTAAAGGCTTTTTTGAACTAATGATTTCAGTAAAGCTATATGATCATCATTATCGTTTAAACACGGGACCATATCAAAGTTTTCTCCACCGGACTCTAAAAAGGTTTCTTTACCTTGAATAAGTATTTCCTCCAAAGTTTCAACGCAGTCCGAAGAAAAACCAGGGCATATTGCAAGAACATTTTTTTTACCTTCGTTGGGCAATTTTTCTAATGTTTTATCTGTGTAAGGTTCAAGCCATTTTTGAGGACCAAATCTTGATTGAAAAGTCGTTTTAAGTTCTACGAGATTAAACTTTTCTGAAATTAGTCTGGTAGTTTTTTGACAATAACAATGATATGGATCTCCTTTATCAAAATATTTCTGTGGAATACCATGATAAGATGCCAAAATTAAATCTGGTTTCCAATTTATTTCTTTTATCTTTTTATTAAGTGAATTGACCAAAGCATCTATATATTGAGGATGGGACTCATAATGTGGGATTATTTTTATGGATGGTTGCCATCTCATTTTCATAAGTGTTCTATAAACTTCATCACAAACTGTAGCGGTAGTTGCCGCAGCATATTGAGGATACAGTGGCAATATTACCAAATTTTCACAACCCTTATCATGCAAATCTTTTATCTTACTTTTAATACTTGGATTCCCGTACCGCATAGCAAAATCTACAATTACATTTTTCTCAGATATTAAATTTGATAATTTATTAGCTTGCTGTCGAGTGTAATAAAGTAGAGGTGAAATGTTTTCTTTTTTCATCCAAATTTCCTTATATGCTTTAGCAGTTTTAGAAGGTCTTAAATTTAATATAAAAACGTTTAATATAATTTGCCATAATATAGGATTAACCTCTATTACTCTTCTGTCCGATAGAAATTCCTTTAAATATTTTCTAATATCTAACCAACTTGTTGAATCAGGAGTTCCAAGATTAACTATTAAAACTCCTGTTTTGCCAAAGTTAATTTGCGGATGGTTTTTGCTGTTTTCCATTTAATAGTCTTTAACCATTTTAACAAGGTAGTCCATCATTTTTGGATCGGTTTCAGGCAAAACTCCGTGCCCTAAGTTAAATATATAAGGATGGTCTTTAAAAATTTCTAAATACTTTTTTGCTCCTTTTCTCAAATTCTCTTTATCCGTTAATAAAATTTTTGGATCCAATCCTCCTTGAATAGGAATTTTTATATTCTTTAAGATTTCTTTGGGATCAACTTCATAATCAATGCAAATAGCATCAGGCTTAACGATTTCACAATAATCTTTATATTTTTTAATACCTTTAGGAAAACATATGCTTGGAATATTTAAAGATCTTGTATATTCGACTAACTTTATCGTAGGTTCATAAATATAATTTGATAAATCTTTTTCATCTAATAAGCTGGCCCAACTATCAAAAATTTGAATAATTTGCGCGCCACTTTCAACCTGATTTTTAATGTGTAATTTTGAGAACTTTTCAATAATCTTTAGAATCTTGTCTATAAAATTTTTATCTTTGAAAAAGTCAACTTTTAAACCAGACTTTGGAGATTTTTGATTTATCATGTAAACCAAAAGAGTCCAGGGAGCACCAACAAAACCTATTGTATTCTTATCTTTTGTAAGATCATTATTTTTAATCAAATTAACTAATTTATAAACTGGTTTTAATTTATTAATAAAATCGCTTTCATCTAAATTTAGAATGTTATTTAAATTTAAATCACCTAATATAGGCCCAACTCCTTTTTTAAATTCAACTTTCTGATTTAAACCATATGGAAGCATTAAAATATCAGAAAAGATTATAGCAGCATCTAAATCGAATCTTTTAAGGGGTTGTAACGTTATTTCGGTTGATAGTTTTTCATTTAAACATAGTTCTATGAAGTTAGGATTTTTAGCTCTGATTTCTCTGAATTCAGGTAAATATCTACCTGCTTGTCTCATTATCCATATTGGTTTTATAGATGTATCGTAATTCTTTAAAACTTTATCAATTTGAGTCATACATAAAATATATATTATAAGATTGTAGTATTATTAGGGAATGTGAATAATGGTAACTATTTTTTATCAACATTTTATTAACCATTTATTCTTAAATTTATCATTAATTAATATGTAATTTATGAATTACTTAATCATTTGTATATTTATTTTCCACTTAATAAAGAATGTGAATAAAACCCTTATTTTACATGGTATTTAGTATAAAAAAAAAATTTGTTTAATTTTATTAAAATATTACAAAGATATTAACTGAATATACATGATTAATACTTATCAAATATTTTTAATTTCTGACTCTACAGGAGAGACTTTGGAGAGAATTTTTTTATCTTTGAAAGCTCAATTTAAAAATATTGATTATAAAGTTAATTCATATTCTTTTACGCGAACTGAGAATCAGATATCTAAAATTCTTGATTTAGCTGAAAAAGAGAAAAATTCTATAATTTTGTACACAATTGTGGACAACAATTTGGCCAAAACTTTAGCAAATGCGTGTAGCAAAAAAAGAATACCATGTTTTGGAGTCTTGGGAAGTTTAATATTAAGTTTTTCAAAATTATTTAATCAAAGAGCATCACACGAACCAAGTGGACAGCACATTTTAAACGAGGAATATTACAACAGAATTGAAGCCATACAGTACACAATGAATCATGATGATGGAAATTTATTAAACGATGGAGAAAAATCTGATATAATTTTGTTAGGTGTTAGCAGAACAAGTAAAACACCTACATCAATATATTTAGCCAACAAAGGTTATAGAACAGCCAACATACCACTCGTGAACAAAAATTCTTTACCAGAATTTTTAAAAAAGAATCCAGAAAATTTTTGTGTTGTTGGTTTAACAACAGAAGCAGAAAGGCTAGTTGACATTAGAAAAAACCGAATGAATTCTTTAAAAGATAATAAAAATAATGATTATACTGATTTAGAAAAAATTAAAAAAGAAGTTGATGATGCAAAAGATACTTTCAAGAAATATAAGTGGCCTATTATAGATGTAACAAGAAAATCTGTCGAAGAAACCGCTGCTTCAGTAATAAAAATTCATAAAATTTTTTCTAATAAAAAAAATGCTTAGAAAAGTAATCTTAGCCTCGAAAAGTAAAGTTAGAAAAGAAATTTTAGATAAAAATAATATTGAGAGCATTGTTGAACCTTCCAATGTAGATGAAGATGTTGTTAAATCAAGCTTATTAAATGAAAATGCAACCCCAGAAACTATTTCAAAAAACTTAGCAGAACTAAAAGCAAACAAAGTAAGCATGAAACATCCGGATCAAATAGTTATAGGAGCTGACAGTGTTATTGATTTAAAAGGGAAATTGATATCAAAACCTGAAAATAGGGATGAGGCTTTAACAATTTTAAAAATGCTGAATGGTAAAATCCATTATTTAATAAGCTCGGTTTGTATATCTAAAAATGGAATGATGATTTGGAATTATACTGATAAAGCCCAACTTACAATGAAAAATTTTACTGAAAATCAGCTAATTAACTATTTATCTAAAATAAGTGATGATGCGCTTTACTCATATAATGTTTACCAAATTGAGGGTGAAGGAAAAATGTTATTTTCTAAAATAGAGGGAAATGAAAATACTATTATGGGCCTTCCAATCGACAAAATTAGGGATTATTTAAAAAATTATGAATAAATATTTAGTTATTGGTAACCCGATTGATCACTCTTTGTCCCCCAAACTTCAAAACTATTGGCTAAAAGAAAATAATATTGATGCCACATACGATAAAATTAAACTTGAGGATTATGAAATTAAAAGTTTCATCCTAGATATCAAAAAACAGAAAATAGCTGGCTGTAATGTGACTGTACCTTTCAAAAAAACAGTTATCCCTTTTTTAGATAAATTAAGCCCAGAGGCAGATCAAACTCAATCAGTAAATACAATTACATTTGATAACGGTGATTTAGTTGGACATAATACAGATATAGCTGGTTTTGATGCTGCAATAAAAAAATTAAATTTTAGTTTAAAGGGAAAGAGAGTTTTAATTTTAGGTGCTGGTGGTGTAGTTTCTTCAATAATTCTTGCTTTAAAAAATATGCTGGTTCAAGAGATAACAATTAGCAATAGGACTAGAGAGAAGGCAGAGAATTTGAGAGTTTTATTTAATAATCTTAAAGTTTTAGAATGGGGAAAATTGATTGATTTTGATATGATAATAAATGCCACAAGCCTTGGTTTAAATAATGAAAAAATAAATTTAGACTTTTCAACTTTAGGAAAAAATAAATTATTCTATGACGTAATTTATAATCCTCAAGAAACTCACTTTTTGAAATTGGGTAAAGAATCAGGAAACATAATAGAAAATGGAAAAAACATGTTTATTTACCAAGCCCTAGAGGCATTTAAATTATGGCACAAAATAGAACCAAAAGTTAATGAAGAAACACTCAGGATCTTGGATGATGATTAAAATTGCAATCTTGGGTGACATAGGATCTGGAAAAAGCTTTGTTGCAAGGTCATTTGGTTATCCAGTTTTTAATGCTGATAATGAGGTGGCTGAAATATATAAAAAAAATAAGAATTGTTTTATAAAATTAAAGAAATTGTTACCAAAATATATAGAAACATTTCCGATAGATAAAACAGAATTAATGAATGCGATTTTAAGCAATAAGAATAACATTAAAAAAATTACCAAAATAGTTCACCCACTGGTTAGAAAAAAAATGAATTTGTTTCTTTTAAAAAATAAAACAAGAAAGTTAATAATTTTAGATATTCCATTATTGTTAGAAAATAAAATAAAAACTAAAGATACGATTTTAGTTTTTGTTGATGCAAAAAAATCAGATATATTAAAAAGACTTAGCAAGAGAGAGAGTTTTAATAGTAAAATTTTAAAAAGATTGAAAGAAATTCAACTACCGCTCGATTATAAAAAAAAAAAATCTAAATATATAATTAAAAACTATCATACAAAAAGTTCTGTTAGAAAAAGTGTAAAAAATCTTTTAAAAAAGATCTTATAATGAAAGAAATTGTTTTAGACACTGAAACAACTGGTATCTCTGTTAAGGAAGGTCACAGGATTGTTGAGATTGGTTGTATTGAACTCGAAAATTTAATTCCTACAAAAAATAAATTTCATTGTTATTTAAATCCAGAAAGAAAGGTTTCTCAAAAAGCCTTTGAGGTCCATGGTTACAATGATGATTTTTTATCAAAGCAAAAGAAATTTTCAGAGATTGTGGATGAGTTTTTAGAATTTATTAAAGATAAAAAGATTGTAATACATAATGCAGAATTTGATTTATCCCACATAAATAATGAATTGAAAATTTTAGGCAAAAAAGAAATCAACAATGAAGTAATAGACACATTAATTTTAGCAAGAGACAAATTTCCTGGATCGCCCTCAAATTTAGATGCATTATGTAAAAGATATAGAATTGATAATTCGAGAAGAGTAAAACATACAGCCTTAATTGATTGTGATTTATTAGCAAAAGTTTATATTAATTTGATAGATCAGAAAGAACCGACTTTAAATTTTAGTGTTGAAGAAAAAACTTCTAAACAATCTGTTAATGAAAAAATAGACTATTTTAATAAGGTCATTCTACCCACCAAAGAGGAGTTACAAAAACATAGTGATTTTTTGAAAACGTATATAAAAAAAAATTTTTTTAATTAATATTTTTTTTGTATAAATCTTCAAAATCTATTTTTTTTTCAATTTCAATTGCAGGGTATCCTGAGTTATGAAGTAAATTTATTAATGTTTTTTCTACATCAGGAAAAATTTCTTTTTGAACATCTACAAGAACAATTTTTTCCAAAGTTTTTTTATCTTTAAGGTTTTCATCAACTTGTAAGATCGATGAATAAATGAATTCAAAAATTGATTTTTTGATATTTTCATTTTTATCATAAAATCTTATGGCTGTATTTACCTCTATTAGCCTGCTTTTGATTGCTTTTGAATTTATATCAATCCCTAACTGATATTGAGAAATGTGATCTTTCACGTACATGTATGTTTCAACATCAGGTGTCTCACTAGACATATCTTTGATAAACTTTGCTAAAATTTTATAATTTTTTGTCATCATCTTTTTCTATATCTTCATACTCACCATCAATGAAATTTTCATCTGTTTTTGTTTTAACTTTAAACTTAGATGAAAAGTTATTTAAAATTAGTTTCCTTGTTAGTGGAAATATTAGAAGAAAACCGATGATGTCAGTCATAAAGCCAGGAATGATTAGCAATACAGCCGCAAAAGCTATTATCGCACCTGATACAATTTCATAGGCAGGTAATTCATTTTTTACTAATTGAGTAAAACCAGATTTCAAAGTGTTTAGACCCTCGTATCTTGCATAAATTATTCCAATAATTGCTGTAATAAATATTAATGAGATTGTGTTAAATGCTCCGATTTGAGACCCAATTTTTATAAATAAGTAAATTTCAATAACCGGGACCAGAATTATGCTAATTAGGACTGAGTTCATTTGTCTTTAATTTAATTGCTAGTTGAAATTATTCAACATAGTAATTACTATCAACTTATGAATTATAGTTTCGAATATATAGATATCATCCTATTAGCAATGATTGCTGGGTTTATCTTCTTAAGATTGAGAGGTATTTTAGGAAAGAGAACAGGTTTTGAGGGTAAAATTAACCCGCAATTTGAAAATGTTATTAAAAAAGCTCAATTAGAAAAAAAAACAAGCACTAAAGAAAAATTCGACGAAAATGCTCAAAAAGAATTTTTAA
This sequence comes from uncultured Pelagibacteraceae bacterium, assembly GCA_902586495.1. Classification (GTDB taxonomy): domain Bacteria; phylum Pseudomonadota; class Alphaproteobacteria; order Pelagibacterales; family Pelagibacteraceae; genus Pelagibacter. Next base: position 25,076 of record CACIHQ010000011.1, on the reverse strand, counting down.
AAGGCGCAAAAATTGCTTATGAAACTATTATTACAGATTTCAGTGATCAAGACAATAAAATTACCAATTCCAAGCCGTTGCTAAGTGAAAAAATTTATGATCAGTTTAAAACTGCATTAGCTGATAGAAGTAAAAGGGGGCATTTTGCTGAGATTACGTTTATAGGTATTAATTCAGCAGAAATAAAAGAACACAATAAGATTGGTACTATATTAAAAGTCACAGTGGATTTTGTTGCAGAAGTAATAACTTGTATCAAAGATAAAGAAAAAAAAATTGTTTCAGGCGATCCAGGAAAAATTAAAAAAATTTATGATACTTGGGTTTTTTCAAGAGATACAAAATCAAATAATCCCAATTGGCAACTTGTTGATACGCTAACATAATTGAGTGAAAAAATTTCAAATAAGGATAAAAAGGATTGGGAAAACTTTTTATCTAAAAAAGAGCCTTTACAGGATAAAGAGACACTCAATTTAAATAAGAATATCATAAAGTCAAAATATTATGATTTTCATGGATTTTCTTTAGACGAGGCAAATAAATCAATAAATAAATTAATAAAAGACTCGTATAAAAAAGGTGTTAAAAAACTAATTATTGTTACTGGAAAAGGTATTCATTCAGATAATGAAAAAAATCCTTATACATCCAAAGATCTTGGTATTTTGAAACATTCCTTACCAGACTACATAAAAAATAATCCTGATTTAATGGAATTGATTACCGAAATAAAAGAAGCTGATCTCGAGGATGGAGGAAGTGGTGCTTTTTATATTTTTTTAAAAAAATTCAAAAATTAAATTGCTGATATTTTTTCTATAGTATAAATTTTGATAGATCTGTATCTTTTACTAAATTATCAAGATTTTTATTAATGTAATCTTTATTTATTACAATTTTTTCTCCAGAACGATCTGTTGCGGTGAAACTAATTTCATCCAAAATTTTTTCAATAATAGTATGTAATCTTCTGGCACCAATGTTTTCTACAGTTGCATTAACTTCAGAGGCAATATTTGCTATTGCATCTATACCGTCATCAGAAAATTCTAAGTCAACATTTTCAGTCTTTAAAAGTGCAACATATTGTTTAATTAAACTGTAATCTGGCTCTTTTAAAATTCTTTTAAAATCATCACTTGTTAATGCTTCTAGCTCGACTCTAATTGGTAGTCTTCCTTGTAATTCAGGTAGTAAATCTGATGGTTTAGCAAGTTGAAATGCACCAGAAGCAATAAATAAAATATGATCAGTTTTGATTGGGCCATATTTAGTATTTACAGTTGTTCCTTCTATTAGTGGTAACAAATCTCTTTGTACACCTTCTCTTGATACATCACCACCAACTCTATCTGTTCTTCCAGAAATCTTGTCTATTTCATCTAAGAAAACAATACCGTTATTCTCTGTCGAAATTTTTGCAGCTTTAATAATTTTGTCTTGCTCAATTAATTTGTCAGACTCATCATTTATTAAGATTTCGTGAGACTCTTTCACGGTCATTTTTTTCTTTTTTTCTTTAGCACCCATTGATTTTCCAAGCATTTCACCAATATTAATCATCCCAATATTAGCACCTGGCATACCAGGTATTTCAAATGAAGTGGAATTAGACCCTGTATCACTAACAGCTATTTCAATTTCATTGTCATCTAAATCACCATTTCTTAATCTTTGTCTAAAACTTTCTCTAGTTGCAGCACTTGCTTTTTTCCCAACCAAAGCATCTAAAACCTTCTCTTCAGCAAGTTTTTGTGCTTTCGTTTTTACTTCTTTTCTTTTTTTTATTTTTTCCATTGATATAGCTATTTCAACGAGGTCTCTAACAATTTGTTCAACATCTCTTCCAACATAACCAACCTCTGTAAATCTTGTCGCCTCAACTTTAACAAAAGGTGCTTCTGCTAATTTGGATAATCTTCTTGATATTTCAGTTTTACCCACTCCAGTTGGACCAATCATTAAAATATTCTTAGGCAAAACTTCATTTTTCATTTCACCTTTAAGAGCTTGTCTTCTCCATCTATTTCTTAATGCAACTGCAACCGCTTTTTTTGCTTTATTCTGTCCAACAACAAATCTATCCAACTCGGATACTATTTCTCTTGGTGAAAGAGAGCTACCCAAAAACTCTTTGTTTGAGTCTTTTTTATCTTTTGGGTGTAGTTGTGTAACGTTTGATTTATCCATTATATTTTTTCAATTTTAACATTATTGTTAGTAAAAACACAAATTTCTGCTGCAACCTCAATCGCTTTTTTTGCAACCTGCTCAGCATTCATTTCAGTTCCAATTAAAACCTTTCCTGCTGCTAACGCGTAATTTCCACCAGAGCCAATTCCAATAACATCTCCCTCAGGTTCTAAAACATCTCCTGTGCCAGAAATTATATAACTGTTTTCTTTATCACCAATTGCCATCAGTGCTTCAAGTCTTCTTAAATATTTGTCCGTTCGCCAATCTTTTGCTAACTCTACTGCTGCTCTAGATAAATTTCCTGCATGTTTTTCTAATTTTGCCTCTAGTCTTTCAAACAAAGTTAAAGCATCTGCTGTAGATCCTGCAAATCCTGCTACGACACCTCTTTTATCAATTTTTCTTACTTTAGAGGCAGTACTTTTCACAACCGTATTTCCCATACTTACCTGTCCATCACCTGCAACTACGACTTCTTTGTTTTTTCTAACTAATACAATTGTTGTCATAGCTTATAAATGGATACTAATTTTGATACTTCAAGCCCAGGGTTAGTATTATTGCCATAATTGAATAATATATGTATACCTCTTTTTAATTATGAAGCGTAAAGGTAAAATTAGTCGAAAAACCAAAGAGACCAGCATCAGTGTTGATTTGAATATTGATGGAAAAGGTAAATATAAAATTGATACAGGCATAGGTTTCTTAAATCACATGTTAGAACAGTTATCCAAACATTCCTCTATTGACATGACTATTAAAGCCAAAGGCGATACTCATATAGATCTTCACCACACTACTGAAGACACTGGTATTGCGATAGGTGAGGCTCTAAAGAAAGCTTTGAAAAAATCTGTTGGTATAAGAAGATATGCTCATGCAATGATACCTATGGATGAAACTTTATCACGTGTAGCTCTTGATATTTCTAATAGACCTTATTTGATTTGGAACGTTAATCTTAAAGTAGAAAAACTTGGAGAAATGGATACTGAACTTTTTAAAGAATGGTTCCAAGCATTTTCACAAGCTGCTGGAATTACTTTACATATTGAGAATATTTATGGTGATAACAGTCACCACATTATAGAGTCTTGTTTTAAAGGTTTAGCAAGATCTTTGCGAACTGCATTAGAAATAGATCCTAGGAATAAAAAAACAATTCCTTCTACAAAGGGTTCTTTATAAGTTTAATGAAAGTCACAATTGTTGATTATAATTCGGGCAATATCAGCTCGGTGATAAACTCATTTGAGGAAGTCGCCAAAGATAAAGTAAATATAGAGGTAACTTCAGATTTAGAAAAGATTAAAACAAGTGACAAATTAGTTTTACCAGGCCAAGGCTCATTTAAAAGTTGTGTAGATGCTCTGAATAAAATTGATGGTCTAACGGAAACTCTCAACGAATTTGCAATAAACAATAAAAAACCTCTTCTTGGAATTTGTGTTGGTTTACAAATGTTTGCTGATGTTGGCTATGAAGAAACCGAAACGAACGGATTAGGATGGATTTCAGGTAAAGTTTCTAAAATAGATAACCAAAACGGTAAATTTAAACTTCCTCACATTGGTTGGAATCAAATCAATATTGTAAAAAAAAGTAAAATTTTTCAAAATATAGAAAACAATTCTCATATGTATTTTGTTCATAGTTATGAATTTGTACCAAATGATGAAAGTGTGATTGTAGCAACAACGGACTATTGCTCAAATATAGTTTGTTCAGTTGAAAAAGAAAATATCTTTGGGACCCAGTTTCATCCAGAAAAGAGCGATAAAATAGGATTAAAAATAATCGATAATTTTATTAATTTGTAAATGAAAATATTTCCTGCAATAGATATTAAAGATAAAAAGTGTGTAAGATTAGTAAAAGGAGATTTTGACAATAAAACTGAGTACGAACTGTCCCCAGTTGAGCAAGCTGGAAAATATAAAGATCACGGATTTAAAAATTTACACATAGTTGATTTAGATGGTGCTTTAACTGGTGAAACAGTGAATTTAAATATAATTAAGGATATAGTTGGTAAATTTAATTTAAAAGTTGAGGTAGGTGGCGGAATTAGAAGTATTGATAGTATTAAAAAATACATTGATGGGGGTGTTGATAAAGTAATTTTAGGAAGTGCCGCTATAAAAGATAAAAATTTTTTAAAAGAAGCATGTGTAAAATTTCCAGATAAAATTGCCCTTGGTTTAGATGCCAAAAATGGTCAATTGTCAGTATCTGGATGGAAAGAAAATTCTAATCAATTGACTTTAGATTATCTGAAAGAAGTTAATGATTATGGTTTTAGTAGATTGATTTATACCGATATTAATAAAGATGGTATGAAGCAAAGTCCAAATTTTGAGGAAACATCAAAAGTTGCTGAAATAGCAATGTGCCCTGTAATTATATCTGGAGGCGTTTCATCTATAGATGATATTAAAAAAGCAAAAAGTTTAAATAATATTGAGGGTATAATTGTTGGTAAAGCTATCTATGATGGTGATATTAAGTTGGAAGAATTGGTAAAAGAAGATGCTTAAAAACAGAATAATTCCTTGTTTGGACGTCAAGAATGGGCGTGTTGTAAAGGGAATTAACTTTGTAGATTTAAAAGATGCAGGAGATCCTGTAGAGCAAGCTAAAATTTATAGCGATGGTGGAGCAGATGAGATTTGTTTCTTAGATATTACCGCTTCAAATGAAAATAGAGATACAATTTATGATGTTGTTAAAAGAACTTCAAAAAAATGTTTCGTACCTTTAACTGTGGGTGGTGGAATTAGAAGTATAGAGGATATAAATAAATTACTTAATTGTGGTGCAGATAAAGTTTCAATAAATACAGCAGCTGTAAAAAATTCAAAAGTAGTTCTTGATAGTTCAAAAAAGTTTGGCTCCCAATGCATCGTTGTAGCAATTGATGCTAAAAAAAAAGGAGACAAATGGGAAGTCTTTACACATGGGGGGAGAAATAATAGTGGAATTGATGCATTAGAGTATGCAAAAAAAATGGAAGAAAATGGTGCTGGTGAGTTGTTAGTAACCTCTATGGACAGAGATGGAACACAAATAGGTTACGACGTCGAATTGATGAACAAAATTGCATCAAAAGTAAACATACCTTTAATTGCCTCAGGAGGTGTTGGTAATCTAGATCATTTGGTTGATGGAATTAAATTAGGAAATGCTAGTGCAGTTTTGGCAGCCTCAATATTTCACTATGGAAAACACTCAGTAAAAGAAGCTAAGGAATATTTGGACTCAAAAGGAATTCCTGTTAGAATTTAGTATGTTGAGCACTTTAGAAAATTTATTTAAACTTGCGCGTGAAAGAAAAGAGAAACCAATAGATGGTTCTTATACAAATAAATTACTATCTAACAAATCGCTTAGTAAATCAAAAGTTTTAGAAGAAATAAATGAGTTGATTGAGGCTACAGAGAAAGACACCAATAAAATTCACGAAGCTGCTGACGTATTTTATCATTTGATAATTTATCTTGAGGCGCATAATATCAAAATTGAGGATATAGAAAAAGAATTAGAAAAAAGAAAAAAATCTAATGAGTAAGATTAAGATTGTTTTAGTCTTTTTGTTGTTTTTTGGCCTTTATAAAGGGTATGTTGCTTTTACTGAATTTGAGATAGGAGTTTCTGACAGAGTTGCTGAAATTGAGGCAAATGCTGACATAGAAAAACAAGGAGAAGTTATAGCTCTCATGATGTATTTAGGAGATCCTCCAGAGTTAAAAGAACATTTATTAGTAAATAATAAGTCTAAATGTTTAGGAATGAAGCAGATAGCTGAGGAAACATCTTTTGCAGATTATGAATGTGCTGTAGTTGATGCTACTTTAAAAGGTGGAAAAATTATTAGTGTAAGAGAAGAGCTAGAGATTTTATAATGACATATGATGATAACAATATTTTTGCAAAGATTTTAAGAGAAGAAATACCATGCAAAAAAATTTATGAAGATGAGTTTGTCCTATCTTTCTATGATATAAATCCCCAAAAAAAGATACATGCACTTGTTATACCAAAAGGAAAATATAAAGATTTAGATGATTTTGCAAATAATGCCTCTGATGATGAAATTGTAGGTCTTATAAGAGGCATCAATATAGTTGCCAAAAAACTAAATATTTCTGTTGATACTGGAAAAGGTTACAGGGCACTTGCAAATATAAGTGAGCATGGCGGACAAGAGGTGCCGCACTTACATTTTCACCTATTTGGAGGTGAAAGCATAGGTAAAATGGTCCAATGAGTTTAAAAATTAAAAGAAATTATCTTGAAATTTATTCAATAGACGACTTGATTGATGCAAAGATTGTACCAAAAGAATTTAAGATAGAACTAATTGATCCACCAAACTTTCAACTAAATAAGTTTTTTTATAAAAATATAGGTAAAAATCATCGATGGACTGACAGGTTATCATGGAATGATAATCAGTGGATCAATTACACAACAAATAAGAGTCTTAAAACATATATTTTAAAAAATAAAAATGACCTTGCTGGTTATTTTGAGTTAATTTATCATTCGAATGAGAATGAGGTTGAGATTGCTTATCTTGGTTTATTGGAGGAATATCATAATAAAAAACTAGGCTCTTATTTATTATCTATTGCTATAAAAGAATCTTTTTTACAAAAACCCAAAAGAGTATGGGTGCACACTTGTTCCTTAGATCATAAAAACGCTCTAAATAATTACCTATCAAGAGGTATGAAGGTTTTTATGACTGAAACAGTGCAGATTTAGTTATTAAAAGCTTTTTAGTCCGATTGAGGCAAAACGAATGTTTTTTTCTTAATTTTCTGATTAAAAGACATTGATGATAAAAAAACAATATTTAGATTTTGGTATAAATCTACTGTTTGCCAACCTGTTAAATTTAAAGTTTTCTTGTCAAAAAATATATTTATTTCATTTTCATTTTTAAAAAATTTAAAGGCTACAAAATTTTCATCAACATGGTAATTTTTCGACTCACTAATTACATTTATCAAATATTTCTTATCTAATATTAATTCAAGAGGCGTCTCTTTCAACGGATAAATATAATAACTAGATATAGTTTTTATTACTAATGATTTTCCATTAGATACTAAAATTTTTTTATTACTTAAATCATATTTACAAAAAATTTTTTTTGGATACTGTAAAATGCATGTACCTTTTTCAATTTTATCATTAATATTTTGTTCGAAAACGAATGATATATTTTCTATAAAATTAAGTTTATTAAGTATATCATTTTTAATAGAGGCTGAACTTTTGTTAATTAAAAAAAAAAACAATAATAATATTAGATAGTATTTTTTCATTTTAGAACATCACGTTTTCCTACATGATTTGCTTTACTTACAATTCCTTCAGCTTCCATCGTATCTATAATTCTCGCAGCTCTATTGTACCCAATTTGTAATTTTCTTTGTAACAATGAAGTTGAGGCTTTTCCCTCTGATTTAATTATTTCAACTGCATTGTTATATAGCTCGTCTTTATCTCCTTGATTTTTTGAATTTTCAATCATTTCTTTTTCATCTGCAAAATTTAAAATTTCATCGATGTAATCAGGTTCAGCCTGCGATCTTAAAAAATTATTAATTTTCTCAATTTCATTTTCAGACACATAGGGTGCATGAATTCTAACTATTTTATTAGCAGAAGACATGTAAAGCATGTCTCCTTTTCCTAAAAGTTGCTCAGCACCTTGCTCACCCAAAATAGTTCTGCTATCTATTTTTGATGTAACTTGAAATGAGATACGTGTGGGAAAATTAGCTTTAATAGTACCCGTTATCACATCTACACTTGGTCTTTGAGTTGCCATTATAATGTGTATACCTGCAGCCCTAGCCATTTGGGATAATTTTTGAATATAATTTTCTATCTCTTTTCCAGCAACTAGCATTAAGTCAGACATTTCATCAACTACAACAACAATGTAGGGCATTGGAAGTTTATGTTTTATGTTATAGCCATCGATATTTCTTACACCTTCTTTAGTCATTAGCCTGTACCTACTTTCCATCTCTTTGACAACCCAACCTAGAACTGAAGCTGCTTTTTTTGCTTCGGTAATTACAGGGCACAGTAAATGTGGCACACCTTCATATGTCGATAACTCCAGCATTTTTGGATCAATCAAAATAAATTTACACCTGTCAGGGTGATGTCTGAAAAGCAATGAGAGAATAATCGTATTTATACAAACTGATTTACCCGATCCTGTCGTACCAGCGATTAACAAATGAGGCATAGATGTTAAATCTCTTACTATCGGTTCACCAGATATACTTTTCCCTAATGCAATTGGTAATTTTATCTCTTTTTTTTTAAAATCATTGTTGTTGATGATCTCACTCAAATATACATTTTCTCTTTGCGAATTTGGTAATTCAATACCGATTGTATTGCTACCTGGGACTGTAGATATTCTTGCAGATTCTGAACTCGTATTTCTTGCAATGTCGTCTGAAAGATTTATGATTTTTGAAACCTTGATCCCAGCTGCTGGCTCAAATTGGTTTAGTGTTACTACTGGTCCATGACTAATTTTTTTAATCTTACCATCCACACCAAAATCTAAAAGAATTTTTTCTAAAAATTTAGGGTCAATGTGATCATCTTTGTTTGACCTAGATCTATCATTTTTTGTAGGAGTTTTGAGCAATTCTAGTGATGGTAAATTAAATTTAGTTTTGTTATTTACCACATTATTTTCTGCTTTTATAAATGGTAAATCTTCTTGAATTAAATTTTTAATTTCATCTTGAGGTATATACTCTTTTATAATCTCATTTTGATTAGTATAATTTTCCTTTTTTTTACTGAATCCAGCATTAAACGTTTTTTTAATTAAACTAATTAATTTTGTAATATTTAAATTTATACTTAATAAAAAAAGAACAGAAATAATTATAATAAAACTATAGTATAAAATTTTCTCATTTGAACTAATTAACGCACTTAAAAAGTTATCATTTAGATATTGTCCAATAAATCCTCCGTTCCCATTTATATAAAGACCAAAAGCATCTTTATAAAAATAATTAAAAAAAATTGAGCCAATAATCGAATAAATTACTATAAAAAATAAGTTTTCTAACAATATGAGAATTTCTTTTTTTCTGAAGATATTTATTCCAGAAAGGGTAAAAGTAATTGGTATTAAAAAGGAGATCAAACCAACAGATTGAAAGAAAAGATCTGATGTATAACTTCCGTGAAAACCTAAATAATTTTTGATTTGTAAATTTTTTGGAAATATAAAATTTGGATCATCAGGAGAGTAGGATATTAGGGCTAAAAAAAGGAGGATACCAAAAACAGTAATAATAATACCCGTAATTTCTATTAGTCTTCTCGTTATAAAAATCAGTAATGAATTGCCCAACTTTTTTATTTCCATAGCAGATGAATCAAATATATATCTTTGTATCATCTAATTTTTGTTGTTAAAATTAAAATAATTATGAAAGTTTGTATTTTAGGAAATGGTTTAATAAGCCTAACATTAGCAAAAAGTTTAATTAACCAGGGAATATATGTAGATATTTTTTCATCGAATAATAATTTTAAGTATAAAAAAACCCAAACAATAGGTATTTCAAAATCGAATGTTGATTTTTTTAACAAAAATATTCTTAATATAAAAAATTTACTATGGGATATTAATAAGATAGAGATTTATAGCGAAAGTCTTAATAATGAAAAAATTCTAAATTTTAATAAACAAAATGAAAAACTTTTCTCGATAATTAAAAATTACAAGTTGTATAATTTATTATTAACAAGCTTAAAAAAAAGCCATAAATGTAATTTTAAAAAAATCTTAAATCCAAAGAATTTACTTAAAAAAGACTATAAATTAATAATTAATACAGATATTTTTAGTCCCTACACTAAAAAATTTTTTCATAGAAGAATAAAAAAAGATTACAAAAGCTTGGCTTATACCTCGATTATTCGTCACAGAAAATTAAAGAATAACATTGCTTCTCAAATTTTTACGTCCAAAGGACCCCTAGCTTTTCTACCAATATCCAATACGGAAACTTCGATTGTTTATTCATATAATGGCAGAGACGAATTAAACTTTAAAAAAATAATTAATAGATTTAATAAATTTTATAAAATCTTGTCTTATCAAAAAGTTTCCAGTTTTGAACTTCAATTAGTCAACTTAAGATCTTACCATCATAAAAATATTTTAGCATTTGGCGATTTACTTCATAAGATACACCCCTTAGCTGGACAAGGATTTAATATGTCTTTAAGAGATATAAATGAGATTTTAAGACTTATAAGTTTAAAAAAAAAAAATGGTTTAGATTTAGATAATTCAATCTGTAAAGAATTTGAGGATAGTATGAAACACAAAAATTTTATCTTTTCAAACTGTGTAGATTTTATTTACGAATATTTTAATTTTGAAAATAAGATTAAAAATAACACTTTAAGCAAAACCGTAAGATATTTAGGAAAAAATTACACAATCAATAGATATTTTACTAAGATTGCTGATAGTGGTTTGATAATTTAGGACTATTGTATGGTTGTGTTATTATATTGATCAAATGTGTAAGTGGTTAAAATATCTGCGATTTTAGATTTTCTACTGTTTAAGTTTTTTGTTTCTAAAAGCACCTGCTTCTCCTCCAAGGTAAAAGGTGATGCCATAGCTAAAGCATTTATAGTTTCATCTAAACTTTGTTGCTCTAATGCTTTCCAATTTATAATAAATCCTTTTTTTTCAAAAAGATTTTTTAAATCTTTAAATATGAGTTCTAAATCAGAAAATTTGAGGTCTTCTTTTTGATCCTCTAAGTCATCGTAAAATTTATCGAAATTTATCTCAAATTCGCGATATTTTTTCTTCGTAACAACTTCATCTATTAGATTAAATCTTATTAAACCTTTAAGTTCGATTAAATATCTTTCATCATCAGTTTTTCGTAAATTTACGATTTTACCCAGGCATCCAACATTATACAATTCTGGTAGATCTTGATTTTCATTCTTAATTAGTTTTGGTTGAATCATACCTATAAGTTTATCTGATTTCATACTATCATTGATCATATCAACGTATCTTGGCTCAAAAATATTAAGTGGGACTGTTGTTTTAGGAAAAACAATGAAATTACTTAGAGGAAAAACAGCTATTTTTTTTGGTAAATCTTTTTTTTTCATGTCTAATTATAGCACAGTTAATATTGCTTGAATAAAAAAATTCAGATAAATATACTGTCTCATGTGCGGGCATAGCTCAGTGGTAGAGCGTCTCGTTGCCAACGAGAAGGTCGAGGGTTCGACCCCCTTTGCCCGCTCCAAAATTAATAATTTATGAAAATCTGTGTAGAGGGCTGGAGGAATATCAATCATTCATATGCAATGGTTAATCAGTATCAGCTTATTCAGCTTTTAAATTTGCCAATTAAATTGAAACATAAAGATATTAAATTTTATAAAGAAAATTGGAACATGCTTGAAAATTCTAATGGTTTTAATGAAAGAATGAATGATATTATAGATTCTATTCTTTCACCAAATAATGACGAGATTTTTGATGTAACTTATAGAATAACCTTCCCTTTTAACTTTGAAAAATGTAACTCAAACAAGCTTTTTGTTTATGGCACAGCTGAAACAAAAAATATTGAAAAAAAGTTTATAAATGGAGATCCAAATCATTTTAGTGAAAGAGAAGATCTAAGAATTATAACACCTTCAAATTGGTCTAAAGAAGGGTTTTTAATTCACGGTTTTACTGAAAATCAAGTTCATGTTATTCCGCATGGAGTAGATATAAAAAACTTTTTTCCTGTCTCAGAACAGCAAAAAAAAAAGTTTAGAGAAAATTTAGCAATAAATGAAAATGATTTTATAATTTCAAATGTTGGAGGAATGACAAATAATAAAGGAATTGATTATCTATTAGTTGCGTTTAGTATTTTGAAACAAAAATATAGAAATATTAAATTAATTTTAAAAGATCAGAGTAATCTATATAAAATAAAAGGAAATATTCATCTAGAGCAAATGAAAAAATCTAACTATAGTAAATATCTAAATGATAGAGTTCTTGAAGATATATTATTTATATCTGACAATTTATCCATAAAGAATTTAAATTTGTTATATAACATAACTAACTGTTATGTCTCGCCGTATAGAGCTGAGGGTTTTAATTTAACTCCTTTAGAGGCTTCAGCATGTGGTACGCCAATAGTTGTTACCAAGGGAGGGTCAACTGATGAATATTTTCATCCATCCTTAGGTTTGCAAATTGATAGTGAAATAATTAAAACAGAAAAAAATGTTTCCCTTAAACCAAAAATTGACTCTTTAATACGATGTATTTCTAAGATTATTGAAAACCCCAATAATTACTGTAGGCAACAAGGTGTTGAATTTGTATCTAAAAATTTTTCTTGGGAAAAGGTTACTAATGATTTATATAATTTAATGAAAATTTAGAAATGTCAGATTTAGCAAATAAAAAATGTATTCCTTGTGAAGGAAATATTCCCCCCTTTAATGTCGAGGAGATCCATAAATATTTAAAACAAATTGACGGGTGGAAAGTTGTTGAGGACAAAATTGATGGGTTTCACTTAATAAAAAATTTCAAATTTGATGACTTTTTGCAAAGTCAAAAATTTGTCAATAAAGTTGGTGAGATTGCAGAGTTGGAAGGACATCATCCCGATTTATGGTTTGGCTGGGGTTATGCCAAAATAAAAATTTTTACTCATGCGATTAAAGGTTTGGCAGAAAGTGATTTTATACTTGCTGCAAAAATAGACAAATTGAGATAATTAGTGACTAAAATGTCTTGTTTTAGAAAATACCAAAATAGTATTTGTTTGGTTAGCAAATCTAATTATATCTTTATCATTTTTTGATCCTGAAGGTTGAATAACTGCAGTAACGCCCGATTGTACAAGCTTTTCTATACCGTCAACAAATGGGAAAAAAGCGTCTGAAGCGGCAAGTAACTCCTCATTTTTCTTAAAATTTTGAAATTTTTTCATTTTATTTATTGCTAATTGGCAACTATCCAGCCTACTTGGTTGTCCCGAACCTATCCCAACAGTTTTGTAATTTTGGGTTATTACAACTGCGTTTGACTTAATGTTTCTACATACATTAAATGCAAAAATAAGTTTATTTAAAGTTTCTTTATTAGGTTTTTTTTTAGAGACAACCTTAAAATTCTTTTTGGAAAAAATTATATTATCCGTACTTTGAATTAAGATTGAATTAAATTTGCTTTTAAAACTTAATTCGATATTGCCTTTTAACTCTGAGGAATCAATTATCCTTAAATTTTTTTTCTTTTTTAAAAAATTTAAGGATTTACTATCAAAACCGTTTGCAATTATAACCTCAAAAAAGATTTTACTCATTTCTCTAGCTAAATCTATTTTCATTTTAAAATTACATGAAACAATACCCCCATAAGCGCTGATTGGATCGCTATCTAGAGCCTCTTTAAAAGATTTGATTTTATTTTGATGAATTGAAACGCCGCATGGATTATCATGTTTTATTATAACAACACCTCTATTGTGTGGTAATGATTTTGTAAGGCTTAATGCTGAGTAAATATCATTATAATTATTATAACTTAATTCCTTGCCGCTAATTTGGATAATGTCTGAATTGTAGTTTTTAGCATATATTGCAGCTTCTTGATGTGGATTTTCTCCATATCGTGTTTTTTTTATTAATTTACCTGAAAAAAAAATTTTTGATGGAAAAATGTTTTTGTTTTTTTTGTTAAAAAATTCAAAAATTTTTGATTCATAATAAGCAGTTTCCATAAATGCCTCTTCAGCCAACTTTTTTCTAAAATCCAAACTTGTTGAGCCATTATTAGTATTAATTTCATCAATAAGGTATTTGTATTGATTTGGATTACAGATAACCACAACATCTTTGTAATTTTTTGCAGCGGCTCTCACCATTGAGGGTCCTCCAATATCAATATTTTCAATTATTTTATTATGGCTGTAATTATTCGATAATACCTTTTCAAAGGGATAAAAGTTTACAATTACAAGATCAATACTTTCATAACCTTTCTTTTTGATTTCACTCAGATGTTTTTTATTTTGTCTTTTAAAAAGAATTCCCCCATAAATTTTTGGGTGTAGTGTCTTTACTCTTCCGTCTAAAATTTCATTTGTGCCTGTAAAATTTGACAATTCAGTACATTTAAAGCCAAGGTTTTTTATTTTTTTGTAGGTTCCACCTGAACTTATAATTTCAATCTTGTATTTTTTTAAGCTATCAATTACCGATTCTAAATTATCTTTATTTGAAACTGAAATTAATGCTTTTTGAATTTTCTCCATTATTAAATCTAAATTTTAGACAATTCCCATCTTATAGCGTTATTTTCACTAGTTATACCTGATATAAATATATTTTGATTTTCTACAAATGTATTTTTATCACCGAAATATAAACCATTATCAATATCGATATTATAATCATCGCAAATAAATTTCCACCCTTCTGAATCTAATTCAATTAATATAGTTTTTTCATCTTGGGTTTTCATTATTTTTGTAGATGGATCTAAATGAAATCTTATATCAAATTTGAGATTAGGAATAATTTTTTTGGAGTTAAGCTTTTCAATTCCTACTAATCTATTTTTTTCTGGAAAAAAGTTTATTTCTCGTTCATAAATTAAACCATATTTCTTAAGATATCCATCATGAGATGCTATAATTTTCCATTCATTTTTTTCATAATTAATTTTTTTTATACTTATTTTTAATTTATTTTTGATTTCAAGATTTGAGACTGAATTTTTTATGAATTTACAAGATGAATTATCATCAACGATTAATACATTATGTGCTGCAGAAGATTTTGAGATTTGATTAAATTTTGAGTTATTTTTCTCAAAATAACCTGAATTTGTGAAAATTTTTTTTCCATTAGAGGCAAATTCAAATGAGAGAGCACCTGCCTGATATTTTTCAGAAAATTTTCTACTTGGTGATGAACCAATATCCATTATCAAATTTATTTTTTTATTCTTAAAACTCACATAATCCGAAAATTCAAAATTATCATTCTTGAAGGAATATCCGTGTCTTTTTAAGTAATTATCAAACTCCTCATTATTGGAATTATTATTTCCATTGAATAAAGGATCAAATTTTAAATTACTCCAAAAAAATGCATATGACTGCCCCAAATTAAAAATATATTCATCTACGAATTCAGGTATTTCAGATTGAGATTCTTTGAACCATTCTCGGATCAATATTAGATATTTAAGAAAAAAAATAGATGATTTAATATTTCTAGATTTTAAAATGCCAACATTATCAAAAGTGTAATTAATGATTTTTTTTAGATGCTCTAAGCCTTTTAATTTTATGTTTCTTTCACTTTTATATGAAAGTCCAACCAGAATGATTGCTGCTGCACCTATAATCCTATTATTGAGACATTTTTCTTTTTCTATTTGATTAATGAGATGCAATGTTTGTTTATGTATAATAAAGTTAAAATCTTTTTGATACTGCTTTTCTCCATTGTCGTAAGTTAAATTTGTATTAGATAACAATGAAATAATTCTTTTTGAGGTTAATTTAAACTTCCAGGTTTTTGAATTATACTTATGATTTTTTTCTATCCAACTTTTAATTATTGCTTGAACAGATTTTGATGGTGATTTTAAATCAAGGCTAAAAAGCCAATAAAAATTATTTAGTTTCTGCAATTGTTTTTCATTTAACCCCTTATTAGTCCAAAAATCATCATGAGAAAAATCATGAATATTAAATTTTTTTGTTTTGATTTTAACAATAGAGGATTGTAAATGAGCACTTGGTTTGTATCTTAATTCTTTTATTGATTTATCAGTTAAAATCTTGTCATAAATAATGGAATTAAGATAAATTTGTTTTAAAATTTCAAACATATCTAAATCAAATCAAGTAGAATTAAAATTAAACAGATCTTAGTAAATCTATATTTTTTTTAATATCTCCATTATTGCTTTTAAAAATTGTTGTTCCAGAAACTAGGATATTAGCACCTGACTTAATTGCTAATTTAGAATTTTCAAAGTCTATTCCACCATCAATTTCAATATCAAAATTTAACTCCTTTTTTTTTCTAATTTTGTCCAATTTTTCCACTTTTTCTAAAACTTGAGGCATAAACTTTTGCCCACCGAAACCTGGATTAACACTCATTACTAAAATCAAATCTAATTTATCTAAATACTTTTCTATAATTTCTATTTTAGTTTCAGGATTGAGCGAGACTCCAACTTTTTTCTTTAGTTCTTTTATTTTATTTATTGAGTTTTCAAGATTATCAGTCGTTTCTGGATGTATAGTGATAACATCTGCACCTGCTTTTGCGTAACTCTCAATATACTTATGAACAGGCGAAATCATTAGGTGAACATCAAATGGTATCGATGAGTCTTTTTTAAGTGCCTTAATTACAGGGGGCCCTATAGTTAGATTTGGCACAAAGTGACCATCCATTACATCAACATGTATCATATCCGCACCTGCATCTTCCAGTTTTCTGATTTCTTTTCCTAATTGACTGAAATCCGCAGACAAAATTGAGGGTGAAATTTGTATTTTTTTCATACGTTATTAAATTAACTAGTACCAAATTTTAAAATTTATTTAATTAAAAAATTGATAAATTTGTCTTGAAATCTCACTTTCTAATGGAAAAGAGAGCATACCCATTACCGAGTATCCTAAAACCCAAGGCATAAAGTAAAATCTTATCATAAAAAAAAACCAAGCAACGTAAAGAGGTACAATTGGTTGAATAATAAAAGATGGAGTTATAGGTTTAAATAATTTGATGAGGGGATTTGTAAATTTGACAAAAACTTTCATAAAAAAAAATTGAGAGTCTTCTCTTTGAAATATATTCATCGCTACCCTTCCAATTAAAGTCCACATGATTACTCCTAGAATATAGTCAATTATATACACCAAAGGATGAAAGTTAGCCGACATTAAGAAATTTATATTGGAAAAAGATTGAAATTAAAAGGGGCGAAATTAATCGCCCCTTAATAAAGATTATTTAGTGTTGTTTGCCAAGGATCGATTTACCAGCTGGTACACGAACCTCATCAACCATTTTTTGCGTAGCAGCGTTAGGTGCTTGCGTCATTAAACTGACTACAACCATAGCTACTAAGCTGACAGCCGAACCAAAGATACCAAATGTTAACTGAGTAATACCTAAGAATCCACTTCCACCTGATCTTACCCATACTAAGTAAGCAGCACCGGAAATTAATCCTAAAGCCATACCAGCTACAGCACCTTCTTTGTTAGCTCTCTTCCACCATACACCAAGTACTAGTGGGAAGAATAGCCCTGACATCGCAAAGTCAAAAGCCCATATTACTGAACCTAAAATACCTTGGATCTCAAGAGCTGCGATTGTTGCTCCTGCAAAACCAATTACCACAAGTAATACCCTTGCAACAACTAGTCTCTTCGCAGTCTCCGCTTTTGGATCGATGATCTTATAGTAAACATCGTGTGAGATTGCGTTTGCAATTGCTAAAATCAAACCATCAGCTGTTGACATGGCAGCAGCCATACCTCCAGCAGCAACTAGACCTGAGATTACATATGGTAATCCAGCTATTTCTGGAGTTGCTAACACAACGGCTTTACCACCCATGAAAAACTCATTTAATTCGAGTGTTCCATTTCCATTAAAGTCGCTTACAAACATTAAATTTGCTTGGTTCCAGTTTTGATACCAATCTATCGCTTGAACTTCTGAAATTGATTTACCGATAATACCTGTTGGTAGTGACGGATCAATCAATGACAACTTAGATAGTGTCGCTAACATTGGAGCAGAAGAATAAAGTAGGAAGATAAAGAATAATGACCAACCTACTGATTTTCTAGCTGCTTTTACACTTGGAGTAGTAAAATATCTCATCATAACGTGAGGCAATGAAGCTGTTCCCATCATCATCGCTAACGCTAATGAAATAAATGCCCAAGGTGTTGCGTTCACCGCTGAGTGAGCTTTAGTTATTCCAGCCAAACCTTTTGGTACCTCTTTTAGATTTTCAGCAGTGTTTTTCACAAAACCAAACTGAGCCTCTAATTCAGCTATTCTAGAGACTTCATCAGCTAACATGAAGTGAGGGAAGAAACCCGCACCCATTTTGTTACTGATCCAGAATACTGGTAATAAGTAAGCTATGATTAGTACGATATATTGAGCTACCTGTGTCCAAGTTACTCCTCTCATACCACCAAGCATTGAACAAAGTAAGATACTTACTAGTCCAACATACACAGCGTATTGGAATGGAATATCAAGTGCAACAGATGCAATTGTACCTGTGGCGTTTATTTGTGCAGTCACATAAGTAAATGAAGCAACAGTTAAAACTACCACTGCCATAAATCTACTTAAATTACCACCGTATCTTGTACCAATAAAATCTGGAACTGTGTAACAGCCAAATTTTCTTAGGTAAGGTGCTAATAGTGATGCGACTAATACATATCCACCAGTCCAACCTACAAGCAGTGCCATATAACCGTAACCTTTAAAATAAATACCACCTGCCATTGCAACGAATGATGCACCAGACATCCAGTCTGCTGCAGTTGCCATTCCATTGAACACAGTTGGCACTTGTCTTCCAGCTACGTAATACGCATCAGCTTGAGCTGTACGTGATAGATAACCAATTATAGCATAGATGGCTACTGTAAAAGCAACGAAACAAATTCCAATTGTTTTTGCAGTTACGCCCATCTGCTCGGCAATCGACATAATGATTATGAAAGCCAGGAAACCTCCTGTATAGATTCCATAAACTTTAGGCAAATTGTCTATAAAATTACCTTTAATCATTAGTCATCTCCTTTTTCACTGAAGCCGAACTCTTCATCAATTTTTTCTTGTCTATTTGCAAACCAAAAAATTAGTATTACGAATATTCCAAGAGATCCCTGACATGTGAACCAATAAGTCAATGGATAACCGAATGGTCCCGTGACTTCGTTCATTTCTGCTCCGAAAAGGAAGATGCCAATTGAGAATACAAACCAAATTGCCAACGTCATCGTTAGCAAACCTTTGGATTTTTCCCAGTGTTGTTCTTGTTTTGACATTTATACCTCTCTCTTATTAGTTATAACTGCCTAAAACCATAACCATTATCAAAGAGATTTAAAGTGTTAAAATTGTTCAAAATCTCACTATTTTTGGGATATATATAATAAAAATATCTAATTTTATGGGTAAATATAAGCTTACTTGGAGAGATCTCACTTGGAGAGATTTTAAAATTTACCTTTTTGCTCTTTTTAAAGCTTTCATTCCAAAAAAAAAGATAAAGAGTCTTGATGATCTAGAAGTGTTTATTCAATCTAAGTCAGCTTGGGTAACCCAGGTTACACTTTATGGGTATTTGAAAACTAGAATGGGAACACGTTACGTTCTTCATTTTGAAAATGATGAATTTATGTCATCAGTTAACTTGGCAAAATGGAACATTTATTCAGTAGCGCTGCAAGATCTTACATTATACACATTTTCTTACCTTAAGAATAATTTCGAATTTAATGATCTTGAAAAATCTAAGGAAATTTTTTTAAAAATTTTAGATGATGAAATTTCAAACAAAATGCCACTTAATATTATAGAAGATGCAAAAAATAATTTTAGTGAAAGGTTGCATAATATAAATTGGGATAATTATTATAGTGATCTTCCATTTAACCCAAGCGCCTTATCTTTATATAAATGGGCACCTATCGCGGAAGAATTAAAAGCTTTAGATAGAAAAATTGTTTTAAATTCAGTTATCTTGAAATGGGATACCGTTAAAAAAGAATTTCAAGAAAGAATAAACTTTTAATTATTTTTTCTGTTTTCAACCAAACTATCAACAACTTTTGGGTCTGCTAAAGTGGTAGTATCACCTAATTGACCGTGTTCATTGGCTGCAATTTTTCTTAAAATTCTTCTCATAATTTTACCCGATCTAGTTTTCGGTAAACCCGGAGTAAATTGTATGAGATCAGGTGTTGCTAATGGGCCAATTTGTTTTCTTACCCATAGTTTTAATTCTCTTTCAAGATCACCCGTTTCAGTCTCTCCAGCATTAAGTGTGACATAACAATAAAGTCCATTACCCTTTATGTCATGAGGATAACCAACAACAGCTGCCTCAGCTACTTTTGGATGTGCAACAAAAGCACTTTCAATTTCTGCTGTTCCAAGATTATGACCTGATACAATGATGACATCATCTACTCTTCCTGTGATCCAATAATAACCATCTTTATCTCTTCGACATCCATCGCCTGTGAAATATTTTCCATCGAATTGAGAAAAGTAAGTATCAATAAATCTTTGATGGTCACCATAAACTGTTCTCATTTGCCCTGGCCAAGACTGGGATATACATAGTCTACCTTCACCTGCTCCTTTTATTTCTTTTCCATCTTTATCTACTAAGCACGGTTTTATTCCATAAAAAGGTTTGGTTGCAGAACCAGGTTTAAGTGGAATGGCTCCTGTCTGAGGGGCGATAAGTATTCCTCCAGTTTCTGTTTGCCACCACGTATCAACTATTGGGCATTTTGAATTTCCAACAGTTTTGTAGTACCACATCCATGCCTCTGGATTAATTGGCTCCCCAACAGTCCCTAATAATTTTAACGATTTTCTTGATGTTTTATTGACTGGATCACTACCCTCTCTCATCAATGCTCTAATAGCAGTTGGTGCGGTATAAAATGTATTGACTTTATATTTATCGACTATCTGCCACCATCTGGAGCTATCAGGGTAATTAGGTATACCTTCAAACATTAAAGTTGTAGCTCCATTAGAAAGTGGCCCATATATAATATAACTATGTCCAGTCACCCATCCAATATCTGCAGTACACCAATAAATATCTTTAGGTTTGTAGTTAAATATGTATTGATGAGTCATTGATGCATAGACCATGTATCCACCAGTTGTATGTAAAACACCTTTTGGTTTACCAGTTGATCCTGAAGTATAAAGTATAAATAGCGGATCTTCTGCATTCATCTCTTCAGGTTCACAGTGAGCTGGAACATCCTTAATTAAATCGTGGTACCAAACATCTCTATCATCATCCCAAAATACGTAATTTCCAGTTCTTTTAACAACAATACACTTTTTAACATTCGGACAGTTTGTTAATGCCTCATCTGTGGTAGCCTTTAGAGGTATTTTTTTTCCACCTCTAACACCTTCATCAGCTGTAATTATATACTCTGACTCACAATCATTAACTCTCCCCGAAATAGATTCAGCTGAAAATCCTCCAAATATAATAGAATGAATTGCACCAATCCTTGTACAAGCTAGCATTAAAATTGCCAACTCTGGTATCATAGTTAAATAAATTGTAACTCGGTCTCCTTTTTTAATTCCAAGTTTTTTCAATCCATTCGCAGCTTTTGATACTTTTTGGTGTAACTGTTTGTAAGAAATTTTTTGACTGTCTTTAGGATCATCGCCAACCCAAATGATAGCAGTCTTCTCTTTTTTATCTTTTAAGTGTCTATCAATACAGTTTGCTGATGCATTTAGAGTTCCGTCCTCAAACCATTTAATTCTAACATCATCTTTACTATATTTGACATCTTTAATCTTCTTATATGGTTTTATCCAGGTAATTCTTTTTCCTTCTTTTTTCCAGAAGTTATTATTATTTTTAATTGACTCATTGTACTTCTTTAAATATTGAGCCTTATTTGTCAGACTACTTTTAATCCATTCAGGTTTAGTTTTTATTATTAATTCAGAGACTGATGAGCTTTCCCTTTTATTTTGATTTTTTTTATTAGATTTAGATAAAGACTTTCTTTTAACTATTTTCTTATTTTTAAGAATTTTTTTTTTGACTTTTCTTTTAGTTCTTTTTTTAGTTTTTTTTCTATTCTTAGATTTTTTTTTTTTAGGCATAAGTTTAATTTTATAGTTAAATTTTACTCATGTTATTCAAGATTTTCCAGCTTTTAGAATCTATTGGCATAACTGAAAGTCTACTCTGTCTTATCAATGATAAATGGCTTAATTCCTTGTGTTTTTTTATAGTTTCTAATGAAACTGGTGTTTTAAGTTTTTTTATGAATTTAACTGTTACGGCTACAAAACGACCAGTTTTGTCGGTTTTATCTAAATAAGCTTCTTTAATAACCTCAACAATGCCTACAATTTCTTTTCCAATATTTGAATGGTAGAAAAAACACTTATCTCCCTTTCTCATATTCTTTAAATTTTTTGAGGCTTGATAATTTCTAACACCATCCCATGGCGCTCCTTTCTTCCCGGCTTTTTTTTGTTGATCAATCGACCAAACATCTGGTTCAGATTTAAGCAACCAATAACTCATTACAATTGGACACCAGCTCCTTTAAGAAATGCTGCATCTTCATCTAATGGCCACCTTGGTTTTGTGGGATGATCTAAATTACTAAATAATTTAAGTTTAAATTTTTCTAAACCAACCATCGCAATCATTGCCGCGTTATCACCACAGAATTCTAATGGGGGAAAAATACTTTGGTAATTCTTTTCTTCACATAATTTAATTAACATCGCTCGTATTTTTTTATTTGCTGCTACACCACCAGCAATCACAAATTTTTTTTCTTTTGGGTTATTCATTTTTTCAAACTCCTTAAAAGCGATAATTGTTTTGTTATACAAAATTTCTTCAATTGTTTTTTGAAAAGAAGCTGCAAGATCAAATTTATCTTGCTCATTTTTGATTGTTTTAGATATTTTAAGCACAGCAGTTTTTAATCCCGCAAAAGATAAATTACATCCACCTTTATTTATAATTGGTTTTGGCAATTTGTATTTTTCTGGATTTCCTTTTTCAGCCAAAACTTCGATTTCACGTCCACCTGGAAAGTCTATTTTTAAAAGTTTAGCAGTTTTATCAAATGCTTCTCCTAAAGCATCGTCAATTGTTGTACCTAATCGTTTATATTTGCCAAGAGCATGAACACTTAGATATTGAGAATGTCCTCCTGAAATTAGTAAAAGTAAATATGGGTAGTCTATTTTAGAATTTAATTTTGGGCTTAAGGCGTGTCCTTCAAGATGATTAACAGCAATAAATGGTTTGTTTATTGCAAGTGCAAAAGTTTTTCCAAAGCTTAACCCGACTGATAAACATACAATTAAACCAGGTCCCGCTGTAGAGGCTATAGCGTCAATTTCATCAATTTTTTTTCCACTTTTATCTATAGCTTTTTTGACAATCCAATCTATTTTTTCGATATGTGATCTTGCTGCTAATTCAGGAACTACTCCCCCAAATTCTTTATGAACATTTTCTTGACTAGAAACAATGTTAGATAAAACAATTGGTATTCCTTGCTTATTTTCAGTAACTAAAGATGCTGCCGTTTCATCGCAACTCGACTCTATTCCAAGAATTAAGGGTTTTTTGCTCATTCAAATAAGTTTTAATAATTGTACAATCTCAATACAAGTAAGAAATATATTTTTATGAAAAAAAAAATAACGATTGGTTCAAGAGGAAGTAAGTTGGCTATACTTTACGCGCAAAAAGTAAAAAATAAGATTATTCAAAGTACTAGTTTTAAGGAGGAAGAGGTTTATATAAAGTCAATATCAACAAAAGGTGATGAGATTAAAGATACAAGATTATCAGAGGTTGGCGGCAAAGGTTTGTTTTCTAGTGAAATCGAAAAACAACTGCTTAACAAAGAAATCGATATTGCTGTCCACGCTCTTAAAGATATGCCTGTAAATGAAACAAAAGGACTTATAACCGATACGTTCCTTGAAAGAAATGATCCACGGGAAATTCTTATAACATTTAATAAAAAAAAAATTAAAGACTTGGATGCTAATTCTATAATCGGAACCTCTTCCTATCGTAGAGAGTTTCAAATAAAAAAAAAGAGACCTGATCTTAACTGTAAACTTATAAGAGGAAACGTAGATACCAGAATCAAAAAGTTAAAAGATGGTCTTTATGATGGAATACTTTTATCAAGTGCTGGAATAAAATTTTTAAAGCTTGATGAATATATTACAGAAACTTTTGAAACTGAAGAAATTATACCTAGCGCTGGACAAGGAATTATTGCTATTCAGCGTAGAGAAAAAGATGATGAAATTATCTCAATCTTAAAAAAAATTAATCATGATCAAACTTACAGAAGGGCACATACTGAGAGAAATGTTTTAAAAGTCTTAGAGGGTGACTGTGAAACTGCAGTCGGTGTTCATTCTAAAATAGACGGCGATCAGTTAACAGTAGAGGCTGAGCTTTTTTCTTTAGACGGATCGGAGAGGTACTATGAAAAAAAAATAGTTGCAAAATCAAAGTTTAGAGAGATCGGTGAAGAGATTGGTGAGACTTTAAAAAAAAAATCTAATAATTCTTATAAGAAATAATATGCATATTTTGTTAACTAGATCATTAGAAGATTGCTCAGAACTAGCTTTGAAGTTTCAATCGTTAGGTCACAAAATATCTTATCTTCCCTTACTTAACATTGAAAAAATTAATTATGATAAAATTGATTTTTCTGAATTTGGGGGAATAATTTTCACTAGTGCAAACGCCGTAAAGTATTTAGATTTAAAAAATATAGATAAAAAAATTAAGTGTTTTTGTGTGGGAAATGTCACAGAAAAAAACGCTCGTGATTTAGGTTTTCAAAATACAGTTGCTGCAGAAGGAAATGTTTTAAATTTAAAAGAATTAATTTTAAGAACATACGATACCAAAAATAAAAAACTTATTTATGTCAGCGGTGAAACAATATCCG
>CACIHQ010000010.1 GCA_902586495.1 uncultured Pelagibacteraceae bacterium | reverse complement strand
GATAGCTTAGGTGGCATCCTAGATCTTTGGAGTGAAAATGTTTGGTTAGCTGCAAAAGGTGGTGGTATTGGTAGTTACTGGGGTAATTTGAGATCTATCGGAGAAAAAATTGGTAAAGTAGGAAAAACTTCCGGAATCATTCCTTTCATAAAAGTTATGGACTCTTTAACTATGGCAATAAGTCAAGGTTCATTAAGAAGAGGATCCGCAGCTTGTTATCTTCCAATTGATCATCCTGAAATTGAAGAATTTATGGAAATGAGAAGACCAACTGGCGGTGATCCAAATAGAAAAGCTCTTAATTTACATCATGGTGTTTTAGTTACTGATGCATTTATGAGAGCAGTTGAGAATGATGAAGAATGGGCATTGAAAAGTCCAGCTGATGGATCCATTCAACAAACTATTTCTGCTAGAAATTTATGGATAAGATTATTAACAGCTCGAATTGAAACTGGAGAGCCTTATATTATTTACATCGACACAGTTAACAGACAAATCCCACAACATCATAAACTTGCAAACTTAACAGTTAAAACATCC
This sequence comes from uncultured Pelagibacteraceae bacterium, assembly GCA_902586495.1. Taxonomy (GTDB): domain Bacteria; phylum Pseudomonadota; class Alphaproteobacteria; order Pelagibacterales; family Pelagibacteraceae; genus Pelagibacter. The sequence continues at coordinate 42,141 of CACIHQ010000010.1, read as the reverse complement.
AACCTTTGTAGCGAAATAACTTTACCAACAGGCGTAGACAAAGATGGAAGAGACAGAACAGCTGTTTGTTGTTTATCATCATTAAATTTAGAAAAATATGATGAGTGGAAAGACGATCCAAACATGATTGCAGATGTAATGAGATTTTTAGATAATGTTTTATCTGACTTCATTAGTAAAGCTCCTGAACAATTCAAAGATGCCAAGTACTCAGCAGAAAGAGAAAGAAGTGTAGGTCTTGGTGTAATGGGTTTTCATTCTTTCTTACAAAAAAAGAGAATCCCACTTGAGTCAGTAATGGCAAAATCTTGGAATAAAAAAATATTCAAACAAATCGATGAACAAGTTAATAAAGCTTCTAAAGATTTGGCGGAAGAAAGAGGCGCTTGTCCAGATGCAGCTGAGTACGGATACATGGAGAGATTCTCAAATAAAACTGCAATAGCTCCAACTGCATCAATTTCAATTATTTGTGGAGGTGCTTCACCAGGCGTTGAACCAATTGCAGCAAACAGTTATACCCACAAAACCTTGTCGGGGTCTTTTAATGTTAGAAATAGATATCTTGAAGAGATACTCGAAAGTCATAGTAAAAATGATGATGAGACTTGGTCCACAATTACTACAAACCAAGGTTCAGTTTCCCACTTAGATTTTTTAACTGATCTTGAAAAAGATGTTTTTAAAACTGCATTTGAATTAAATCAAAAATGGATTATTGAATTAAGTGGAGATCGAACTCCGTATATCTCTCAAGCACAATCAGTTAATTTATTTTTGCCAGCAGATGTTCATAAAAAAGAATTACATAGAATTCATTTCGATGCATGGAAAAAGGGTCTTAAAAGCCTTTATTACTGCAGATCGAAGTCAATTCAAAGAGCTGAAAATATCAATAATGCTAACTCAACTGATATTACAGCCAATGTATATAAATCAAAAAAACAACAATCTAACGAACAACCAGAATACGAGGAGTGTTTATCATGTCAGTAGCAGAAAAAAATAAGGTGGAGAAAAAAGAAATTATACAACCAAAAAAGATGGGTTTATTAGTAGAAAACCCCGTATACAAACCATTTAGATATCCATGGTGTTATGATGCATGGTTAACACAGCAAAGAATTCACTGGTTACCAGAAGAAGTACCACTTGGTGATGATGTACGTGATTGGCAAAAAAATTTATCACAACCTGAAAAAAACTTAGTAACTCAAATATTTAGATTTTTCACTCAAGCAGATGTTGAAGTTAACAACTGTTATTTGAGACACTACACAACGGTATTTAAACCAACAGAAGTATTAATGATGATGACAGCTTTTGCAGCAATGGAAACAGTTCATGTAGCTGCATATTCACATTTATTAGACACAATTGGGATGCCTGAGTCAGAGTATTCAGCATTTATGAAATATAAAGAAATGAAAGATAAATATGATTACATGCAAGGTTTTAATGTAAACTCAAAAGAAGACATCGCAAAGACAGTTGCAGTTTTTAGTGCTTTTACTGAGGGTCTACAATTATTTGCTAGTTTCGCAATTCTTTTAAATTTTCCAAGACATAATAAATTAAAAGGAATGGGACAGATAGTAACGTGGTCTGTTAGAGACGAAACTCTTCATTGCAATTCAATGATTAGAATTTTTAAAGAGTTTATAAAAGAGAATCCAGAAATCTGGACACCAAAGTTAAAAAAAGAACTTTATGAAGCTTGTAGAACAATTGTTGAGCATGAAGATGCATTTATAGACTTAGCTTTTGAAATGGGTCCAATGGAAGGTTTAACTGCACAAGAGGTTAAAGATTACATAAGATTTATTGGAAATAGAAGATTGGTCCAATTAGGTTTAGAACCAATATATGATGTAGAAAAAAATCCACTTGGATGGCTTGACACAATGCTTAATGCCGTTGAGCACATGAACTTCTTTGAAGGTCGTGCTACAGAGTATTCTAAAGCATCAACACAAGGAACTTGGGTTGAAGCTTTTAGTTAATTTTTAAATAAATTACTAGATAGAGGGCCATAAATTATCTAATATAGTTAGATGATTATCTCACCTTGTATAAGTATTTGTAAAACAGACCCTGTAACGGGTTATTGTTATGGGTGTGGAAGGACTAATGAGGAAAAAAAAAATTGGAAACTCAGTGAAACAACTGACGAATGGAAGAAAAAAAATCTTATAGAAATCAAAAGTAGACTTAATGGCTGGCAATTAAAAAGCTTTGAGGAGTCGTATAAAAATAAAGTTGAAAACGGTATTTCTCTTTTTAAAAAAGAAATACTTAAATAAATTAATTTTGACCAAATTATACAATTTAAAAATTAACAAATTTACTAATGAAATATAAGAAATATTTTAGAAAGACAAGCCTTAAGCAAAAAGGCCATGGAGATTTTCTTTTAAACGAGGTTAGAAAAGAAAAACCTAAAATTTTTTTAGAGATAGGAGTTTTTCATGGAGTTACTGCAAGGAATGTATGTGAACTACTTTATCAAATTAACAAAGATGATTTTAAATATATTGGCCTAGATTTATTTGAAGAAAATAATGAAAATATAAATGAAGTTATTCCAAATAATACATTCACCAATCCTTTTAAGAATATTTACTTTAAATATATAAAAAAACAGAATCCATACAGCTTAGTGTCTGTTAAAGATTTACTTGGAAAATTTGAAGAAAATGTCCACCTGATCAAAGGAAATTCAAATAAAATTTTAAAAAAAATTAATATGAGCAAAATAGACTATGTATTCTTAGATGGTGGTCACGAATATAATACAGTAAGGAATGATTTAGAAAATTGCATTGATGTTATCAATAAAGGTGGAACAGTTTTGTGTGATGACTATAGTTTAGTTACTACTCCAGATGTTAAAAAAGCTGTTGATGAATTTATAAAAGAAAATCAATATAATGTTGAGATATTATGTGATAACCGTTTTGCGAAAATTCAAAAATAAAAAATTATCTCTGATTTAATTGTAAAACTTTTCTGTGTTTATTACCTTTATAGCTTGCAAGAGGCCTAATTAACTTATTTGCAGCATGTTGTTCCATAATATGAGCTGACCAACCTGTAATTCTTGAAATTACAAATATTGGTGTAAAAAAATCTGTATCAAATCCCATTAAGTGGTAAGTAGGTCCTGTAGGATAATCTACATTTGGGTGTATGTTTTTTCTATCGATCATAACCTTTTCAACAATATCGTAAATTTTTTCAAATTTTTTGTCTTTTTTAATCTTCGCGACTTTGGCAAAGTATTTCCTCATAGTTGGGACTCTTGAGTCGCCAGATTTATAAACTCTATGGCCAAAACCCATCACAACTTCCTTATTAGCGAGCGCATTATTTATCCACTTTAATGCATTTTTAGGACTTTTAATTTTATTCATCATATACATAACTTCTTCATTAGCTCCACCATGAAGAGGACCTTTTAAACTTGCTATTGCACCAGTTATAGCACCATGAATATCTGATAAACTACTTGTTATAGTTCTCGCTGTAAATGTTGAAACATTGAAACTGTGTTCAGCATATAAAATTAGAGATACATCGAAAGCTTTTACAATTTCTTTTTGAGGAACTTTTCCAAAGCACATATGAAAAAAATTCTCGGACATATTTAAATTTTTTTTAGGTTTGATTATACTTTTACCTTTTCTTATTCTATAAAATGCTGCTAAAGCAGTTGGTGTTTTTGCTAAAATTCTTATCGCCTTTCTCATGTTTGCTTCAGGTGAAGAGTCTGTCGTCTCTTTATCCTCTAAACCCATGATACTTACCGCAGTCCTAGCCACATCCATTGGATGAGACTTTTTAGGCATTTTTTTAATAAATGAGTATAGATCTTTAGAAAGCTCTCTATTATTTCTCTCCTCTTTTTCAAATTTTTTTAATTGTATTGAGTTTGGTAAATCTTTATTTAAAATTAAATATGCAACTTCTTCAAATTTACAATATTCGCATAGATCTTGAGCTGCATAACCCCTATATGTAAGAGAATTTATTTCAGGCATAACTTTTGAAACTTCTGTTTCATCAACAACTATTCCAAGTAAACCTTTTTTTATGTCGTCACTCATTATTCGTGTCCATCAGTATTAAAATTATAGATGGTTTCGTCTAAACTATTGTATTTTTCATAATCTACAAGCTCGTATAACCTCTTTCTTGTTTGCATTTTATCAATAATATTATTTTGGTGTCCATTTGCATAAATGTCTCTTAATCCATCTTCAACGTTTTTCATTGCCAATCTTTGAGTGGTGACTGGATAAATAACTATATTATAACCAAATTGTTCCAATTCTTTAAAATTGAACAACTTAGTTTTTCCAAATTCAGTCATATTTGCTAACAAATAACACGAAAGCTCTTTTCTTACTTTTTCAAAATCTTTTTCATCATGAAGAGCTTCTGGAAAAATAATTTCAGCCCCGGCATCAACATAAGCTTTACATCTCCCAATCATCTTGTCTATTCCCTCTACACTTTTTGCATCCGACCTAGCTATAATCTTAAAATTTTTATCTTTTCTAGCAGAAACACACTCTTTAATTTTTTTAACCATAGTATCAGTAGAAATCAGTTCTTTATTGTCTAAATGACCACATCTTTTTCTCTCAATCTGATCTTCAAGATGTACGGCTGAAATTCCAAACTCCTCAAAAGTTTCTATTGTTTCTTTGCATGACTTAAAACCAGTATCTATATCAACAATGGTTGGAAGATTTGTAACTCTAGATATTAGATATGATCTTGTGCTTACATCTTGCAATGTTGTTAATCCAATGTCAGGAAAACCAAGATCATTGGCCATAACGCCACCCGAAACATAAACTGCATCATACCCAATTTCCTCGATAAGTTTTGCTGTTAAAGGATTATAAGCACCAGGAACCCTTAAAATTTTATTTGATCTCAATTTCTTATCTAAATCTTCTCTTTTTTGATTTGGTTCTTTCTCTACAAAATGCATTAAAAAATCCCTCTTTTCAAGTTTCTCTTTAGTTTATTTTTTTTCACCTCTATATTCAAATTATCTAATTGACCCGGTTTTAATTTTTTCAAATTTTGAACAACTTTTAAAAATCTATCAATCTCTTTTTTGGTAAGTAAATTTTCAGTTAAAGTTAAAAATTTATTTATATAATTCTCTCTTTTAAAAGGTCGTGATCCATAGGGATGGGCATCAGCTATATCTTGTTGCTCTGAAATTTTTTTACCGTTTTTTAGAGTTATAACTACCCTTGCACCAAAAGCTTTCTTTCTAGGATCTGGATTATGATATTTTTTAGTCCATTTTTTATCTTCGTGAGTCTTTATAGATTTCCAAATTTTTATTGTGCTTTTTTTCTTAGCCCTAGATTTAGTGTAAGATTTTATGTGGTGCCAATTTCCATCTTCTAAAGCAACAGCAAATATATACATTATTGAGTGATCTAAAGTTTCTCTACTTGCATTAGGGTCCATTTTTTGAGGATCATTTGCACCAGTTCCAATTACATAATGAGTATGATGACTTGTATATATATCAATTTTACTTATTTGGTTTAAATTTTGCACTTTTTTTCTAAGCTTTTTTGCTAAATCAATTAACGCTTGTGATTGATATTCAGCTGAATATTCTTTTGTGTAAGTTTCAAGTATTGCTTTTTTAGCTTCACCTTTTTTTGGAAGTGGAATTTTATATAATGCTTTTTTGCCATCTAATATTCTAGCGATAACACTATCTTCACCCTCGTAGATTGGGCTTGGAGCACCTTCTCCTCGCATAACTCTATCCACAGCTTCTATTGCTAATTTACCAGCATGAGCTGGTGCATACGCTTTCCAACTTGATATTTCACCTTTTCTTGATTGTCTTGTGGAAATAGTTGTATGCAGAGCTTGTTGAACTGCCTGATAAATTGTTTCAGTATTTAACCTGAGCATTGATCCTATACCTGCAGCAACACTAGGTCCTAAATGAGCGATATGATCGACTTTGTGTTTATGTAAACATATTCCTTTAACTAAATTAACTTGTACCTCATAAGCTGTAATAATTCCTCTCAGAAGATCTAATCCATTTTTTTTGTTTTGTTGTGCAACACTTATCAACGGAGGAATATTATCTCCAGGATGACTGTAATCTGCTGCTAAAAAAGTATCGTGGAAATCAAGTTCTCTAACAGCTGTTCCGTTTGACCATGCAGCCCATTCACAATCAAATTTTAATTTTTTGTTAATACCAAAGAGTGTGGCCCCACCTTTTCTAATATGTTTTAAAGCCATCTCTCTAGATGAAACTACAGGTTTTCTATTTAATGATGCAATTGCAACAGATGCATTATCAATAATTCTGTTAATCACCATTTCTATAACTTCTTTATTCAATTTTGCATTATCACTAGCTATTTCAGCAATTTTCCAGGCAAGTTGTTTTTTTTTAGGTAAATAGATTTTAGACGGATAAACTTTAACTTTATGTATTATCAAAAAAACTCCTTATAGTCGGGATTGTTTGTAATAGTTAAAAAAAAAATAATCAATATTAAAGATATTTTATTACTATTTTTTCAATACCTACAAAGTCTTTTACTAAGTGGTTGTGGTAAATTTCAGTTGTATTTTTTTCAGTATAACCATCTTCCATCAAAATAACTGGAATGCCTGCACTTTTCGCTGCATTAGCATCTGTCTCACTATCTCCGATCATTAATGATTTCTTTAAATTTCCATTAAGAATTTCTATTACAGATGTTAAATGTCTTGGGTCAGGTTTACAATAATCAAAAGTATTATGCCCTGCTACATATTCAAAAAAATCATAAATTCCAATTTTTTTTAATAAATCGATGGCTAAATGTTCCTGTTTATTTGTACAAACCGCCATTGAAATGTTATTTTCTTTTGACCAAATTAAAAAGTCTTTAACACCATCGATTAAAGTACTTTCATTGACGATATTTTTTCCATAATAGTCTACGAAATCCTTGACCATTTCTTTTTTTATTTTCTCATCTTGAACTTTTCCAAATTCTCTTTTTGCCTGACCCCAAATTGATCTTCCAAGCATAGCACCAGCACCTTGTCCGACAAGATTTCTAATTTCCTCAGTTGATTTTGTTGGGTAACCAAATTTACTCATGACATGATTGTGTGCACGCATTAGATCCGGTGCTGTATCAACTAATGTTCCATCTAAGTCGAAGAGAATTGTAAATTTATCTTTCATAATCAAAAGTATTTTTAAGAAATATTTTGTGAATTAAGAAACATATATACATAATATAAAGATTTTCATAGATGAAACAGTTAAATTTACAAAAGCAACAGAATAATCTGAGAAATAAATTTTTAAAATCTGGTGTAAAAATGGTTGGCCCAGAAACAATTTACTTTTCAAAAGATACTAGGATTGGAAAAAATGTTACTATCGAACCATATGTAGTTTTTGGTGCAAAAGTAAGAATAGGCAATAATGTGACTATAAAATCTTTTTCTCATTTAGAAGATTGTAAATTAGAAAATAAAGTTGAAGTAGGACCATATGCTCGAATTAGACCTGGCTCAGTTTTAAAAGAAAATTCAAAAATCGGTAATTTTGTTGAAGTTAAAAAAAGCTTAATAGGTAAAAAATCTAAGGTAAATCATCTGACCTATATCGGAGATAGTGAAATAGGTAAATTTGTGAACATTGGAGCAGGAACGATCACTTGTAATTATGATGGTATTAAAAAACACAGAACCAAAATAAAAGATAAAGTTTTTGTTGGGTCAAATTCATCACTCGTAGCTCCAGTAACAATAGAAGAGAATAGTGTAATTGGTGCCGGATCTGTAATTACAAAAAATGTTAGAAAAAAAAGTTTAGCTTTAACAAGAAGTGTGCAAACTGAAATTAAAAATTATAAAAAAAATAATTATGTGTGGAATAATAGGTATCAATAGTAATAAATCAGTCTCAGCTACAATCATAAATTCTTTAAAAAAATTAGAATACAGAGGTTATGACTCAGCAGGTATTGCAACTCTTTCTAATGGTTTGATCAATGAAATTAAGTCTGAAGGTAGAGTAGATAATTTAGAAAAAAATTCTTTGGTACAGAATATGGAAGGAACAATTGGGATTGGTCATGTAAGATGGGCTACTCATGGGTTGCCAAATAGTACCAATGCACATCCACATTCTTCTCAAAACGTTTCAGTTGTACACAATGGGATAATTGAAAACTCAACATTATTAAAAAAATTTTTATTAGGCAAAGGTCATAAGTTTAAATCTCAAACAGATACTGAAGTAATCGTTCATTTAATTACTGAAAATTTAAAGACAGAAAATATCACTAACTCAATAAAAAAAACTTTAAAAGCTTTACATGGAAGTTTTGCTTTGGGAATAATATTTAAAGATAAACCAGATCTAATTGTTGGTGCAAGAAGAGGCTCTCCTTTAGCTGTTGGTTATGGTCCCAATGAAAATTATTTAGGATCTGACTCGTATGCACTAAAATCAATGACGAATAAAATAACTTATTTAAATGATGGGGAATTTTGTATTATTAAAAAAGACCATGTAGAGTTCTTTAGCGAAAATGGAACTAAAATTAATAAAAAAGTTTTAGAGCTTTCAAGTGAAGAAGAAAAATATGATAAAGGAGATTACAAGCACTTTATGGCTAAGGAGATCGAAGAACAGCCAACAACATTAAAAAATGGTATTAAAGAATATATAGACACAGCTAATAATAATATAAATATTCATAATATTCCCTGGAAAAAAAATGAAATTTCTTCTATTACGTTAATTGGTTGTGGGACTGCTTACCATTCTTGTTTGATGGCAAAGTATTGGTTTGAGGAATTAACTTCATTAGATGTAAATGTAGATATTGCATCAGAATTTAGATACAGAAAAAATAGATTTAAGAAAGACCATTTATATGTTTTCGTCTCACAATCAGGAGAAACTGCTGATACCTATGCAGCGCTAGACTTGTGTAATAAAAATGGCATGAAGACATGTGCAATAGTAAATGTTATAGAAAGTTCAATAGCAAGAGACTCTAAGTTTGTTTTACCAATTCATTGTGGTATCGAAATTGGAGTCGCGTCTACAAAAGCATTTTTAGGCCAAATTCTTATTCTGTATATTTTAGCGTTAAAATTAGGCTTACAAAGATCTGATTTAAAGAAAAAAATATTTATAGATAAATTAAAAGATTTGAAAAATTTACCAAAATTAGTTGAACAAACTTTATTATTAGATAATAAAATACAAAACATTTCTAATATTTTTAATGAAGCTAAAGGCTCTATGTTTTTAGGAAGGGGTTTTTCATTTCCTATAGCATTGGAAGGTGCATTAAAATTAAAAGAATTATCCTATATACATGCTGAAGGTTATCCAGCTGGAGAGATGAAACACGGACCTCTAGCTTTAATTGAAGAGGGTATGCCAGTTGTAGTATTGGCGCCTAGAGATAATTATTATAAAAAAACAATTTCAAATATGCAGGAAGTAATTGCAAGAGGTGCAAAGGTATTATTAATCACCAACAAAAGCTCTGATGAGATAATTTCTGAAAATATATGGGAAACACTGGAGGTTGAAAAGACTAATGATGATTTACTTCCGTTTCTTTTAACTATCCCACTTCAAAAACTTGCTTATTATTCAGCTTTAAAAAAAGGTTATGATATAGATAAGCCCCGAAATCTAGCTAAATCAGTTACTGTAGAGTAATTTTAAATTAAAATTAATTTTTAAATTAAAGAGTTAGAAATATTATTAATAAAATCTGCAATAATTTTTTTAAAAGGGGTCTAGGTTTGACAAAAATAAATCTACAAATATAAAAATTACCCAAAAAATTGGTACATATTGAGCAGTGTTTACCTACCTGTGTTGATGATAAACAAAATATCTTTATAGTTATTTAAGTTAGTTTGTTAAAAAATAATGAAGATAAATTTTACAAATAAATTAAACTTTTGGCAGTTAAAACTTTTTTCTCAATCTAAAAAAATAGATGATTTTTTATTATTTAGTAAAGCATATGAACAAGGTGCAATTGAGGATAAAAAAAAGAATCTTCTTAAAAAATTTATTGAAAATTTAAAAAATAAAAAAAATATGAAATCACAAATATATCAGGATATTTTTGCCTCCTGTATAATTGAGGATAAATTTGATAAAACATTTTTAGAATTTGGTGCTACTGATGGCCTAAATCTATCAAACTCTTATATGTTAGAAAGTTCATTGGGTTGGGAAGGGGTTTTGTTTGAGCCTAGTCCTCAATGGCACCATGCGTTAAAAATTAATAGAAAAAAAACAAAAATTTTTACTGAGTGTATTTGGTCTGAAACAGGAAAAACTTTAGATTTTTTCATGTCTGAAAGTGGTGAACTTTCTACCCTCAATGATTATGTCGACAGTGATATAAATTCCTTGCCCGGAAATACAAAGGAAAGAAAAAAAGGAGGTAAAATTATTCCTGTAGAGACAATTTCTTTAAATGATGTAATTAAGATTTATTTTAACAATAAAACGCCCTCTTATATTTCAATAGATACTGAGGGATCAGAATATGAGATTTTGAAATCTTTCAATTTTAAAATTTACAGACCCAAAGCATTTACAATTGAGCATAACTTTACAAACTTACAAATTAAAATTGATGATTTGATGAAATTAAATAAATATGAGAGAATTTTTAGGGATTTAACAGTTTTTGATGCTTGGTATGTATCCGAAGAAACATTAAAACATTTAAATTTTTGATATTATTAAATCTTTATTTCTAAGTTGATTACTCACAAAACTCTGATACAACAATTTACAGTTGTATATGAAAAATTGGAAAATTAATAGTTGGAGAAAATATCCGGTAAAACACATTCCGGAATATTCAGATAAAAAAGAATTAGAACAAGTTTTAGGCAAGATAAAAAACTTTCCACCACTTGTATTTGCAGGTGAAACGAGACACTTAAAACAACAACTTGCTGAAGTAGTAGATGGTAAAGCTTTTTTACTTCAAGGTGGAGATTGTGCAGAAAGTTTTGCTGAATTTAATCCAGATAATATTAGAGATAACTTTAAACTAATTTTACAAATGTCGTTAGTGCTAACTTATTCTGCATCACTGCCAGTTATTAAGTTGGGTAGAATAGCAGGTCAATTTGCAAAACCAAGGAGTGCACCAACTGAAAAACAAGGGAATTTAGAACTTCCAAGCTACTTAGGTGACAATGTAAATGGTATAGAATTTAATAAAAAAGCAAGAGAGCATGATCCAAAAAGACTCTTCAGAGCTTACTCTCAATCTGCATCAACTTTAAATTTGTTAAGAGCTTTTTCAAAAGGAGGTTTTGCAGATTTAAATAAAGTTCATTTGTGGAATTTAGATTACATAAAAAAAAGTCCCCAAGCTAAGAAATTTAAAGATTTGGAGGACAAAATTGCTGATGCTCTAGCATTCATGTCAGCTTGCGGAATTACATCAGATTTTAATAATAGATTGTATACAGTCAATTTTTGGACATCACATGAGGCTTTACATTTACCTTTTGAGGAAAGTATGACCAGAATAGACTCTACAACTGGAGAATTCCATGACACATCTGCTCACTTTGTATGGATCGGTGATAGAACAAGACAATTAGATGGAGGACATGTCGAATTTTGTAGAGGTATAGAAAATCCAATAGGAATTAAATGTGGTCCTACAAGTAAACCAGAGGAAATAGTAAAAATCTGCAATTTGATAAACCCAAAAAATGAAAAGGGTAAGATTACTTTAATATCAAGATTTGGATATGACTCAGTTGAAAAATTTTTACCCAAACTCGTAAGAACTATTAAGAAAGAAGGATTAAATGTAATTTGGTCTTGTGATCCAATGCATGGAAACACAATTAAATCTACAACTGGATTTAAAACTAGACCTTTTAATAGAGTTTTAAAAGAAGTAAGAGATGTATTCGCAGTTCACCAAAGTGAGGGTTCATACGCAGGAGGCTTACATATTGAAATGACAGGTCAAAATGTGACAGAATGTACAGGTGGAGCTAGAAAAATTTCTGACGCAGATTTATCTAGTAGATACCACACTCATTGTGATCCTAGGCTTAATGCAGATCAAGCTTTAGAATTAGCTTTTTTAATATCAGATGAGATTAAAAAGAATAGCAGCTATTCGAAAAATTCTATTCAAGAGGCATCTTGATCTATTGCTTTATATCGTAAGATTGTTAAATACATTTTATGAATCCTTCAGAAAAAGTAAAATATATATCAAATTGGATCAAATCATATGTTGATCAAATGCCATCTAAAGCTCAAGCTTTGGTAATTGGTATATCGGGAGGAATCGACTCATCTGTCTCAAGTACATTAAGCGCGATGACGGGCTTAAAAACTATTGTTTTGACTATGCCTATTAAGCAAATAGAAAACCAACATGATTTGAGTTTAAAACATCAACATTGGTTAGTAAAAAATTTTAAAAATGTAGAGGCACACACTATAAGTTTAGATAAATTATTTGAAACATTTTCATCAACATTAAATAAATTTGATAACGAACATGGATTTGCAAATTCAAGAGCAAGATTAAGAATGACAACTCTTTACCAAGTAGCAGCAGCCAATAAAGGAATAGTTGTTGGAACAGGTAATAAAGTAGAGGATTTTGGAGTTGGATTTTATACAAAATATGGAGATGGAGGTGTTGATATTTCACCAATAGCAGATTGTAACAAAACTGAAGTTTGGGAAATTGGAAAAGAGCTTGGAATATTACAAGACATTATTGATGCTGCTCCAACGGACGGTCTTTGGGATGACGGAAGAACTGACGAGGGTCAGTTAGGTTTTGATTATCAAGCCTTAGAAGATGCAATGAAGAATCCAAATTCTCCACATAAAGCAGAATACGAAAAAATTAGAAAACAAAATATGCATAAAATGGAGCCTATTCCAGTATGCAAAATTCCTAGTTAATCAATTAGATTAACAAATCATCAAATAAGGTATATTTCTTAATCAAGTGAAATGGATATTTTTTTAACAAACAATTTAACAAATAAAAAAGAACAATTCATTCCAATACAAAAAGAAAATATTGGTATGTATGTTTGTGGACCAACTGTATATGATGATCCACATATTGGTAATGCAAGACCACTAGTTATTTTTGATATTCTTTTTAAGATTTTAAAAAATAATTTTTCAAGAGTCACATATGTAAGAAACATCACAGATATTGATGATAAAATTATTTTATCTTCACAAAAACTTAAGATAACAACAAAAGAATTAACTGAAAAAATAACTAAAAGTTTTTTCGAAGACTGTAAATTTTTAAATTGTGAAGATCCCACTCACCAGCCAAAAGCTACAGAGCATATAGATCTAATGATTCAAATGATTAACGATTTGGTTAAAAAAGGTTATGCATATGAAAATAATAAACATGTATATTTTGAAGTAAAAAAATTTTCTGAGTATGGAAAATTATCAAATAAAAAGTTAGAGGATTTAATCGCAGGATCGAGAGTTGAAATAAGTTATAACAAAAGAAACTCTGAGGATTTTGTTTTATGGAAGCCGTCAACTAAAGATGAACCTTCTTGGGAATCTCCTTGGGGACCAGGTAGACCAGGATGGCATTTAGAATGTTCCGCTATGTCAAAAAAACTTTTAGGTGATGAATTTGATATACATGGTGGTGGTATTGATTTAATTTTTCCTCATCACGAAAATGAAATTGCTCAATCTAGATGTGCTAATGATACAAAGGTTTTTGCTAACTTTTGGATACATAACGCCTTTATAACAATGTCGAATGAAAAAATGGCTAAGTCTCAAGGTAATATTTTGAAAATAAAAGATTTTAGAAAAAAAATGAGTGGCCAAATAATTAGGTTGGCACTGATGAGTGCACATTATAGACAACCCTTAGATTGGAACGATAAATTATTAATTGATTGTGAAAATACTTTAGATAAGTGGTATCGATTAAAATTAGACAATTTCAAACCTGTAAAAGTTCCTGATGAAATATTGAAACCTCTATATGAAGATTTAAATACCCCAGGTTATATTGCTAATCTCCATGGCTTGTATGAAAAAGTAATTAAAGATGATAACAGAGATTTATTTATGTCAGCATGTAGATTTATTGGTTTGTTAAATGAAACGAGTGAGCAATGGCATAATTTTAAAAGAGATAGAGTTTCATTAAGTGAACCTGAAATTGAAAAAATGATAAACTTAAGAGACAAAGCTAGAGAAAATAAGGATTATAAAGAGGCTGATCGAATTAGAAATGAACTTTCAGACAAAGGTGTTTTAATAGAGGACAAAGATGGTAAAACACTGTGGAAATTTAAATGAGTAAAGAAAGATTATATATATTTGACACAACTCTCCGAGATGGAGCTCAAACTCAAGGTGTGCATTTTTCAATTGATGAAAAAACAAAAATTGCACATGCTTTAGATGATCTTGGTGTAGATTATATAGAAGGAGGTTGGCCAGGCGCCAATCCGTCTGATACAGAATTTTTTCAGAAAGGTTTAGAATTAAAAAACTCTACCTTTACTGCTTTTGGAATGACAAAAAAAGCAGGACGAAGTGCTGAAAATGATCCAGGTTTGTCAGCAATTTTAAATTCTAATACGAAATCTGTTTGTTTAGTTGGAAAGTCTTGGGATTTCCATGTTGATGTAGCTTTAGGAATATCTAAAGAGGAAAATTTAGACAACATTAAAGAAACTACAAAGCATTTTGTAAAAAATAATAAAGAGTTCATGTTTGATGCAGAACATTTCTTTGATGGCTACAAGACAAACCCTGAATATGCTTTAGCTTGTGTTAAAGCTGCTTATGATAACGGAGCTAAATGGATAGTTCTATGTGATACTAATGGCGGCACACTTCCTCATGAAGTAACTAAGATAGTAAAAGAAGTTTCAGAACACATACCTGGTGATAGTTTAGGTATTCATGCACATAATGATACTGGTAACGCTGTTGCAAATTCAATAGCAGCCGTTTTATCAGGAGCGAGACAAATTCAAGGTACTATTAATGGTCTAGGTGAAAGGTGTGGTAATGCTAATTTAATGTCAATTATTCCAACTTTTCATCTTAAGAAAGAGTTATCAGATAAATTTGAAATAAGTATAAAAGAAAAAAATATAAAACATATTACTCAATGTTCAAGGTTGCTTGATGAGATACTAAATAGAAAACCAAACAAACATCTACCATATGTTGGTGCTGCAGCATTTTCACACAAAGGTGGTTTACATGTGTCTGCTGTTCAAAAAGATCCCAAGACTTATGAGCATATTAATCCTGAGGATGTTGGTAATAACAGAAATATTGTTATTTCCGATCAGTCAGGTAAATCAAATATTCTTTCTAGACTTAAAACAATTGGGATCGATATTGAGGAAAATGATCCTAAAGTTAAAAAACTGTTAGAAGAAGTCAAAGATAGAGAGTTCATTGGTTACAGTTATGATGGAGCTGATGCATCTTTTGAATTACTAGCTAGAAGAGTAATGGGAGAAATTCCAAGATATATTTCAATTAAAGAATATGACGTTTCAGTCTCAAAAAATAATCAAGATAAGATAGTTTCTAGAGCAAAAGCAAAATTGGAAGTTGATGGTGAACAAATAGTCTGCGAAGGAGAGGGTAATGGACCCGTTCATGCTTTGGATAATGCTATAAGAAAAAATGTTACTAAGTTAGAAAAATATTCTGAATATTTGAAAGATTTAAAACTAGTTGACTATAAGGTAAGAATTTTAAATACAGGGACTGAAGCTATCACAAGAGTATCTATTGAAAGCACAGATTCTCAAGGAAAAAATTGGTTTACAATCGGCGTATCACCAAACATAATTGATGCATCATTTAAAGCTCTCATCGATAGTTTAGATTTCAAATTATTTAAGGATAAAGCTCCTGCAAGTAAATAAATGAAAATTAAGAAGTTCTCCAAGAAACCTACTGACATTGAAAGCAGGGTAGGAGCTGATCCTGTCGTTTGTTATCCAAATGATAGCATAAATAATAATCTTGAAATATTACTTGAAGCAAGAAAACACATCAAACAAGTAGATGAAGTTATAGTTCCACCAAGAGATGCTAAAACTTTTAATGTTAAATCAGGTAATTTTTTTAGAATAGAAAGTATTGAAGGTCCACAAGTAGGAGATTTAAATATATTTCAGGCTGATAATTTAAATGAAAAGTTTTATTCTGGTAAAACTAGAGCTCTCTACGGAACACATATTTCAGTCGGAGATAAAATGTTCAGTAGTTTTCCATATCTTAGATCATTGGCAACAATTACGTGGGATACATTAGATTGGTATGGTTACGATAAAGATGGGGGCTCGGTTCATGATGTTATTGGTACGAGATGTGATCCTTATACGTATAAGCTAACGTCAAACAACGATTACCATTATTGTTGTCATTCGAATTTAACCAGAGCTTTAGTTAAGGAAAAAAATGTCAAATTAGATGACGCAGAAAAAATCGTACACGATGTATTAAATGTATTTATGCTTACTGGATTTACTAATGACACTAAGCAATATTTTATGAAATCAAGCCCAGTAAGACCTGGGGATTTTTTAGAATTTTTTGCTGAGACTGATCTATTAGGAGCCTTATCTGCATGTCCCGGTGGTGATTGCGGTTCTGAACATTCATCGGATGTTGCAAAATGTTATCCATTAAAAGTTTCTATATGGGATGTAGATAAAAAATTTTTGGAAGGTATAAAAATTTCTAAGATATCATCTTATAAAAGAGATCATGGTATGACTGATTAACATGTCAAAAAATAATATTTCATTTATTTTACATAAACCGCAGTTGTCAGAAAATATTGGTGCATGCGCAAGAGCAATAAAAAATTTTAACTTTAGAAAGTTAATTTTAATAAATCCTAAGCCTATTTTTCCAAATGATAAAATTTTTGCTACATCAGTAGGTGCAAAAAATATTATCAATCAAAGTAAAGTGTATGAGAATATTGAAAAGGTTCTTAAAGATATTGATATTGTAATTGCGACTTCAGCGCGATTTAGAAATAAAAATATAAAACATATAAATCTAGAAGATTTGAAAAAAATAGATTTTAAAAAAAAAGTTGGTTTTTTATTTGGATCTGAAGCTTCAGGTCTTTCAAACGAAGAGGTCAGTTATGCCAATTACACTTTACAAATTCCAACTAATCCAGAATTTAAGTCATTAAATCTTTCTCATAGTTTAATTATTATAGCTCAAGTAGTCTCTAGTATAATTAAGATGAGAACCAAACCATTTCAAAAATCAAAAAAAGTTAAATCAGCATCAAAAAAAGAAATTCAATCAATGATAAACTTATGTTTAAGCAATTTAGAAAACATCAATTTTTTTAAACCAAAAGAAAAGAAACCTGTAATGTTACAGAATTTAAGAAACATTTTTTATAAAATGGAATTATCCGGTAAAGAAACACGTATTTTATCAAGCGTATTTGCAAGTTTGGGTAAAAAACGTTGATTGACAAAATAATGTGTAAGTTTATAAGACCCAATATTAAATGACAAAAAGATTAAACTCTAAACACAAAGTTGATAGACGATTAAAAGTAAATCTTTGGGGAAGACCAAAAAGTCCTTTTAATACTAGAGCTTATGGACCAGGTCAGCACGGTCAAACCAAAACCTCTAAACCTTCAGACTATGGAATTCAACTTCAAGCAAAACAAAAATTAAAAGCTTATTATGGCAATATCAACGAGAGACAATTCAGAAATATTTATAAAAAAGCTAGCATGCTTAAAGGAGATACAAGCGAAAACCTAATTGGTTTGTTAGAAAGAAGATTAGATGCTGTAATTTATAGAGCAAAATTTGCAACTACAATCTTTTCTGCACGACAATTAATTAATCATGGTCATGTTAAGGTTAATGGGAAAAAAGTAAATATTTCAAGTTATTCGGTAAAAGAAGAAGATACTATTGAAATAAGAGATAAATCAAAACAATTAGCTATAGTTGATATAGCTTTAGCAAATAAAGAGCGAGAAACACCAGAATATATTCAAATGGACGAAAAAAATAAAAAATTTAAGTTTATTAGAATTCCAAAATTTGAAGAAGTTCCTTATCCGATCGTAATGGAGCCAAATTTAGTAATCGAATATTATTCTAGATAAATTTACTTTTTATATTCAATACCTTTTTCGTCAAAGATTTTTTTTAACTCACCATTTTCATACATTTCCTTGACAATATCACATCCACCAACAAATTCTTTTTTTACATATAATTGAGGTATTGTTGGCCAATCACTAAAAATTTTAATACCCTCTCTCAATGTTTGATTTTCTAAAACATTAACGCCTTTATAGTTTACTTCTAATATTTTAAGCAAGTTTGCTACCGCCATTGAAAACCCACACTGTGGAGTGTCAGGAGTTCCTTTCATAAACAAACAAACATCATTATTATCAATGTGATTTTGAATTAAATTTTTAGTTTGATCATCCATTATTGCTCCTTTGTTTTTATTGCCAAGGCATGAAGTTCATTACCCATTTTACCTTTTAAAGAATTATATACCATTTTATGCTGCTCAATTTTACTTTTACCACTAAATTGAGATGAAGTGATGGTTGCAGAATAATGATTTCCATCACCAGCCAAATCTTGTATTTCAACTAATGCATCTGGTAAAGCCTCTTTGATATGTTTTTCAATTTCTTTTAAATCCATTGCCATAATTAATTCATATACTCCGATAACCAATTAGTATTATATGATTTTAATTCGTCAATTGTAACTTTTGTCTTTTGATTAATAATCATGTTTTTATCTATAATTCTACCTAATTCATCAAAGTGCACTGAGTTTTCACCTAAAATACTAATAACCTTTTTTAAATTTTTTGGCTCGATCTCTATTACATATCGTCCTTGATCTTCACAAAATAAGTACTCAATTTCACTTATAAAATATTTAGGTTTATTAAATTCAATACCTTTATTACCTTTAATACACATTTTACTTACAGCTGTAATTATTCCACCGATAGACACATCATGAGCGCTTCTAACAAGATTTTTTTTAATTAACTGAAGAATTGTTTCACCATTATTTTTTTCATTAAAAAGATTTATTTCAGGTGGCGGTCCGTTCTTTTCATTTAATATGTTTCTTGCAAAAAGACTTTGATCTAAGTGACCCTCAGTTTTACCAACTATTAAAACAAGATTATTAATTTCTTTAAAGTCCATTGTAATCATTTGTTTGTAATCCTTAATCAGTCCCACACCACCAATTGAAGGTGTTGGTTTAATTCCAATTTCTTTTGTTTGGTTATAAAATGAGACATTTCCAGAAACGACTGGAAATTTTAAATATTCACAGGCTTCACCTATTCCTTTAACACATTCAACGAATTCTCCCATATTTTCCTCTTTCTCTGGGCTCCCAAAGTTTAAACAATTTGTTATAGCAATTGGAGTTGCTCCAACAGAAATAAGATTTCTCCAACTTTCACAAACAACTTGTTTTCCACCTGTAAGAGGATGTGCCCAACAATAAATAGCTGAAGAGTCTACTGTTGCTGCTACTGCTTTATTAGTGCCATGAACTCTAACAACACCGGAGTCACCCCCAGGTTTTTGAATTGTATCTCCCATAACTGTGTGATCATACTGTTGCCATATCCATTCTTTACTGCATACATTAGGATTTGATAAAATTTTATTTAAAACTTCTTTAATTTTAAATTTTTTTAAATCCTCTTTTTTTATAAGGTTTTTTTTTGGCAGTTTTGTTTTTTTCCACTTGCGATCATACATTGGGGAATTTTCAACCAAAGTATTAATTGGAATACTTGCAACTTGTTTTTCATCATAAAATAATTCTATATTTTTTGAATTGGTTGTTTTACCAATTACTGCAAAATCTAAGTCCCATTTATCAAATATTTTTTTAGCCAGATCTTCTTTTCCATTTTCTAAAACAATCAACATTCTTTCTTGGCTTTCAGAAAGCATAATTTCATAAGGTGTCATTTTACTTTCTCTGCATGGAACCTTATTTAGATTTAATTCAATTCCTAAATTACCTTTTGAAGCCATTTCGATACTTGATGATGTAAGACCTGCTGCACCCATGTCTTGTATTGCAATAATTGAGTCTCCAGCCATTAATTCTAGACAAGCTTCAAGTAAAAGTTTTTCTGTAAAAGGATCTCCAACTTGAACGGTTGGTTTTTTTTCCTCTATTTTTTCATCAAAACTAGCTGATGCCATACTTGCTCCATGAATACCATCTCGTCCTGTCTTTGAACCAACGTAAATCACAGGTTTGTTAAGACCAGCGGCTTTTGAATAAAAAATTTTATTTTTTTTAACTAATCCAAGTGTCATCGCATTGACTAAAATGTTGCCATTGTAAGAACTATCAAAAGACGTTTGTCCGGCAATAGTTGGGACACCCATGCAATTTCCATAACCCCCAATTCCATGAACAACTCCTCTTAAAAGATTTTTTGTTTTTTTGTGTTGTGATGAACCAAAATGAATTGAATTTAAATTTGCAATTGGTCTTGCACCCATTGTAAAAACATCCCTCATGATACCACCCACACCAGTAGCTGCTCCTTGATAAGGTTCAATAAAAGAGGGATGATTATGACTTTCAATTTTGAAAACGATTGCATCCCCATCCTCAATATCAATAACACCTGCATTTTCTCCAGGTCCTTGAATCACTTTTTTTCCAGAGGTCGGTAGTTTTTTTAAATGAAGTCTTGATGACTTATATGAACAGTGTTCATTCCACATTGCAGAGAAAATTCCAAGTTCAGTTAGATTAGGAACTCTTTTCAGTAGATCACAAATTTTTTTATATTCCTCTTTTTTTAATCCATGATCTATAGCTATCTGTTCATTAACTTCCATTATCTTATATTATTTATTAAATTTTTAAAAAACAAAGATCCATCTTCTCCAGACAAACTTTTATCAATCATTCTTTCTGGATGAGGCATCATCCCTAAAACATTTTTCTCTTTGTTAAAAATACCAGCAATATTTTTTAAAGAACCATTTGGATTAAATTTTTCTTCTATTTTTCCATTATCGTTACAATAATAAATTGCTACCTGATTATTATCTTGCATTTCTTTAAGTTGATCATTGGTGCAAAAATAATTTCCCTCATTATGAGCAATATGAAATTCAAATACATCTTTATCTAAATTTTTAAAATATGGATTGTCTTTATTATCAATTTTTACAAAAACATTTTTACAAATAAATTCTAAATATTTATTTCTCAACAAAACTCCTGGAACTAATCCACTTTCAACCAGTATCTGAAAACCATTACAAATTCCCATCACCAATCCACCTGATTTTGCAAAATTAATTACTGATTGCATTATCTTTGATTTAGACGCCATGCTTCCACATCTCAAATAGTCACCATATGAAAATCCCCCCGGAAGTACTACTAAATCAGATTTAGGTAATTCATTATCGTTATGCCAAACCATTTGGTTTTTGAAACCAAACTTATTCAGTGCAACGTGCATATCTCTGTCACAATTTGAACCTGGAAAAGTAATTACTGCTGATTTCATTAATTATTGTATCTCAATAATTTTATAATTTTCTATTACAAGATTCGCTAAGAGTTTGTTACACATATCTTCAACAATTTTTTGAGCTTTTTTGGGATCATTTTCTTTTACATCAATTTCAAAATATTTACCTTGTCTAACTTCATTAACATCCTTAAATCCCATTCCATCTAAGGTCTGGTGAATAACTTTTCCTTGCGGATCCAGAACATCTTTTTTTAAGGTGATAATTGCAGAAACCTTCATTTACTCTTTTTTTTAACTGAAGATAATTTTGTAACATTGACTGCAGTAACATTGGATTGTTCATGTAAAATCCCAAGTCTTTTTGCAACTTCAGTATATGCTGGAATCAAATCTCCCAAATCTTTCCTAAATCTATCTTTATCTAGTTTCTTTTCAGTAATAGAGTCCCACAATCGACAAGTATCTGGACTAATTTCATCAGCTAGAATAACTTCACTCTTACCATTTAATTTTACTCTGCCGAATTCAAGTTTAAAGTCTATCAACTTGATACCAACGCCTCTAAACATACCAATCATGAAATCGTTAATTCTCAAGATCATTTTTTTTACTTTTTCAATCTCTTTTTTTGAGGCCCACTCAAAAGCATAGATATGTTCTTCAGCTATTAAGGGGTCTCCAAGTTCATCATCTTTCAAACAGTATTCAATTAGAGGTTCTTTAAGAACCGTTCCATCCTCAATTCCAAGTCTTTTAGTTAAAGATCCAGTAGCAACATTTCTCACAACAAACTCAATTGGAATAATTTCTACAAATTTTATTAATTGCTCTCTCATATTTAATCTTTTTACTAAATGATTTTTAATTCCTATTTGAGACAGATTAGAAAGTATGTGCTCTGAAATACGATTATTCAATACACCTTTTCCCTCTATGGTACTTTTTTTTTGATTATTAAAAGCAGTAGCATCGTCTTTAAAATATTGGATAACTAAATTTTTATCAGAAGAAGCATAAATGATTTTTGCTTTACCTTCGTATAATTTTTTTCCTTTTTTCATTACCTGAATACTCTTTTAAATATTAAGTTCACATTCTTAAAATGTTTAGCGTAACTAAAAATAGATTGTAATTTTTTGGGTGAAATTTTGCTCATTATATATTTGTCAGTCTGAATGACGCTATATAAGTCTAAATTTTCTGCAAAACATTTTTTTGCATAATTTTGTATCATTCTATAAGATTTTTCTCTGCTTAATCCAGTTTTAGTTAATTCTAACATCAATTCTTGAGAAAAAATTAATCCTTTTGTTTGATTTAAATTTTGTAACATTTTTTTTGGATAAACAATCATATTATCTAATACATTAGCCAGTCTTACTAAAGCGAAATCAAGAGTGATGTTTGCATCTGGCCCTATATTTCTCTCTACACTTGAATGTGAAATATCTCTTTCGTGCCATAAAGCAATATTTTCTAAGGCTGGTACAACCACACTTCTTACCATTCTTGATAAGCCTGTGAGATTTTCACTTAAGATAGGATTTTTTTTATGTGGCATTGCTGAGGATCCTTTTTGATTTTTGGAAAAATATTCTTGTAATTCATATACCTCTGTTCTTTGAAGATGTCTTATTTCTGTTGCAACTCTTTCAATTGATCCAGCAATAATACCTAAGACTGAAAAATAAAAAGCATGACGATCACGAGGAATTATTTGAGTTGAAATTGGTTCAACCTTTAACCCAAGTTTTTTAGCTACATGTTGTTCGATCTGTGGAGAAATATTTGCAAAAGTTCCAACAGCTCCTGATATTGCACATGTAGAAACCTCATCAATTGCATTAATCAATCTTATCTTATTTCTTTTAAATTCCTCATAAAAAGATGCTAATTTAAGACCAAATGTAATTGGTTCAGCATGTATACCATGACTTCTACCCATACATGGAGTAAATCTATATTTAAGCGCTTGTTTTTTAAGAACTTTTAAAATTTGATCTAAATCTTTGACAAGAATTTTTCCTGATTGGACTAATTGAATATTAAAACTTGTATCTAAAACATCGGATGATGTCATTCCTTGATGGAGATACCTCGCTTTAAGTCCCACTTTTTCAGTCACTGATGTTAAAAAAGCAATCACATCATGTTTAACTTGACTTTCTATTTGATGAATTCTTTTTACATTAATTCTTGCTTTTTTTCTAACAGTTGAGGAAACTCCTTTTGGAATTTGGTTTAGCTTTTCCATTGCTTGAGCCGCAGCAATTTCTACATCAAGCCAAATCTTATACTTATTTTTTTCAGACCATATGTCTGTTAATTCTTTACGAGAGTATCTTTTTATCATTAATTGTATGGTGGTTTAGAATATCCTTTAGCAGATTCTGTAAAGATTTCATAACCATTTTCAGTTATTCCTATTGTATGCTCGAATTGTGCTGATAAAGATTTATCTTTTGTAACAGCAGTCCAACCATCGTTTAAAACTTTAGTATCAAATTTCCCAGCATTTATCATTGGCTCTATTGTAAAAGTCATACCCGGTCTTAATTCCATACCAGTGTTTTTATTACCATAGTGTAATATATTAGGTGCTTCATGAAATACTGTTCCAATTCCATGACCACAAAAATCTCTTACAACTGAAAAACCCTTTTCTTCGACATAGGATTGAATTTCGTGCCCAATATCACCAAGCTTTATTCCCGGTTTAAGAATTTTAATTGCTTTCATCATTCCCTCATAAGTAGCATCAATTAAATTATTTAATTTTACTGATGTTTTGCCAACACAAAACATTCTACTAGTGTCCCCATAATGATTATCAATGATCGCAGTAACATCTACATTTAAGGCATCACCATCTTGTAAAATTCTATCTTCCGAAGGTATACCATGACAGACAACATGATTTAAAGATGTACAAAGTGATTTTTCAAACCCTCTATAAAAAAGTGGAGCAGAGTAACCTCCATTATCTCTTATAAATTCATAGCCAAGTTTATCTATATAATTTGTAGTAATACCTTCCTTAATATTTTCAGTGAGCATATCTAAAGTTTTTGCGGCAAGTTTTCCTGCAATTCTCATCTTTTCAAATTTTTCAGAGAAGTTATTCATTTATAATTTTTAATTTTTTTTCGATCAAAATTTTTTTTGAACTAATTTTACATCTATACGCTAAAAAATTTACTCCTGCTTTTTTAGCAATTAGATAATTACTATAATATTCTGGGTCTATGTCTTTTGCTATTTTAAAGTTTTCCATATTTTGAATTTGCACTAGAAAAATTAAGTATGCTTTATAACCTTTTTTTATGGCATCAATAAGGGTGAGTAAATGTTTTGATCCTCTTGAGGTAATTGCATCAGGAAATTCAGCAGTTTTCTTATCACGAAAAAGCGTTACGTTTTTTACCTCTATAAAGATCTTTTTATTATTTTTTTCAGTTAAAAAGTCGAATCTTGTCTCTTTATTGAAAAAAACTTCTGGTTTGATTATTTCATTATTTTTTAACTCACTTATAAGATTTTCTATAAGACCATTATAAACAATTTTGTTAGCTAAATGGGTATTTACCCCAACAAGATTTCCCTTAGCTTTTAAAATTTGAAGTGTGTATTTCAATTTCCTTTTTGGATCATCGTTTTTTAAAAGATAGGCCTCATTCCCCTCATCTAACAAACCTTTCATCGATCCTGTATTAGGACAATGGGCAGTAACTACTTGATTATCTAATTTAACATCAACAAAAAAACGTTTATATCTTTTGATTAATTTGCCTTTTATTAAAGACTTGGTAAATTCCATTTTCAAATTATACATATAATAATGAGTAAAAACAAAAAAGTTAATGCTGCAATTCTGATAATTGGTAATGAAATTTTATCAGGAAGAACTCAGGACACAAATACTACCACATTAGCCCTTTGGCTTAATTCAATCGGTATAAAAGTAAACGAAGTAAGAGTTATTCCTGATGTAGAGAAAACAATCGTCGATACTCTTAATATTTTAAGAAAATCTAATGATTATGTTTTTACAACTGGCGGAATCGGTCCTACGCATGATGATATTACTGCACAATCCGTTTCAAAAGCTTTTAATCGAAAATACGAAATACATAAAGAAGCTTTTAAGATTTTAGATTCTTATTATAAAAAAGGGGAATTCAATGAAGGCAGACAAAGAATGGCGTGGATGCCAGAAAATGCAGAATTAATTTTAAATCCAACAAGTGGTGCTCCAGGATTTAGTGTTGAAAATGTATTTTGTTTACCAGGTGTACCATCAATAATGAAGTCTATGTTAGGAGGATTGAAGAATAAATTAGCAGGCGGAGAACCAATTTTAAGTCATACAATTAATTTAAGAACAGTTGAAAGTGAAATTGCTAACTCTTTGATGAAAGTTCAAGATCAAAACCAAGATGTTGAAATTGGAAGTTATCCTTTTTTTCATGCTGGTAAGTTAGGAGTATCAATTGTTTTAAGATCTGAAAATCAATCTAAAATTGACTACTGCAACACTCAAATTCTAAAATTTATAAAAGAAAAAGATATCGAAATTGTAGAGAGATAAATGCTTTACTTTGCTTACGGTAGTAATCTTCATCATATTCAAATGAAAAAAAGATGTAAGGATAGTATTTTTTTAAAAAAGATTGATTTAAAAGATTTCAGATTAACTTTTCGAAGTAAATACAGAGCAGCTGATATTGAACCTAATAAAGATTCAATTGTTCCAGGTGGTTTATTTGAAATATCAAAGAGTGATGAAAAAAAATTAGATATTTATGAAGACTTTCCAATTTTATATAAAAAATATTATTTCTTATATGAGGGAAAAAAAATAATGACTTATACCATGACTAAAAAAACACCTTTTAGATTTCCAACAGAAAGATATTTAAACGTAGTTAAGCGTGGGTACAAAGATTGTAAACTTGATCTAAAATTTTTAGAAAAAGCTCTTATAAAATAAAAAGATTTAACCAACAATTAAAGTGTCTTTAGATCCACCACCTTGTGAACTATTTACAATAGTACTTCCTTTTCTCAAAGCTACTCTAGTTAGCCCACCTGAGGTTACATAATTTGATTTTCCTGTTAAAATAAATGGTCTTAAATCAACATGTCTTGGTTCGATATTATTATTAGTTATGGTTGGACCAGTTGATAACACCTCTAGTGGTTGAGCAATATATTCTCTAGGATTTTTTAAAATTTTTTGTCTTACCTCTTCAATTTCTTTTTTGGGTGCTTTGGGTCCTATCATCAATCCATATCCTCCTGAAGCATTTGCTGGTTTTACAACTAACTTAGATAGATTTTCTAAGACATATTTTTTTTGTTGCTTATCGTGACATAAATATGTTTCAACTTGATTTAATATAGGTTGTTCCCCTAGATAATAGATAATCATTTTATTCACAAACGAATAGACAACTTTGTCATCTGCAACACCTGTTCCTATTGCATTTAATATACCAACATTTTTTTTTAACCAACACTTAAATAAGCCTGGAACTCCAATCAAAGAATCTTTATTAAATACTTTAGGATCTAGAAAGCTGTCATCAAGTCTTCTATAAATACAGTCAACTTTCAAAGGCCCTTTAACAGTTTTCATGTAAACATAATCATCTTCAACGAAGAGATCTTTACCTTCTACTAGAGCGATCCCCATTTGCTCAGCTAAAAATGAGTGTTCAAAGTAAGCCGAGTTATAAATTCCTGGAGTTAAAACAACCATGTGGGGGTTAGCTGTTTTTTTTGGAATACATTCAACCATACAATTGTATAATTTATTTGTGTACTGGTGAATTGATGAAACTTTATATCTTGTAAATAGCTCTGGAAAAACATCTCTCATAACCATTCTGTTTTCCAACATATAAGAAACACCAGATGGTACTCTTAAATTATCTTCAAGAACTAAATATTCTCCGTTTTTATTTCTTATCAAATCTATCCCAGATATATTAGACCAAGCTTTAAACTTTGGTGAAAAACCTTCACACTGTTTTACATAATAAGGAGATTTTAAAATTATGTCTTCGGGAACTACTTTATCTTTAAAAATTTTTTTTTGGTTATAAATATCGTCAATAAAAAGATTAAGAGCCCTCGCTCTTTGTATCAAACCTTTTGAAATTTTATTCCAAGCAACTTTAGGAATTATTCTAGGTATGATATCTAAAGGCCATTTTTTTTCTTCAGCTCTATTATTTGCAGCGTAAACTCTAAAATTTATTCCCCTAGCACTAATCGTACTTTGACAATTTTTTTCTATTTCTTGTAGTTTTTTTTTGCCATATTTTTCTAGGATACTGGAAATTATAAGTGCATGTTTTCTTAATTTGTTATCCGCTGTAAAATAACCATCATATGCATATTTTGCGTTATAATCTTTCCATAATTTAGAGGTCATTCAACATCTTCAAATTTTAAATTAATTAATTCAATTGTATATTTGTTATACCTGTTATGTGAGAAATAGATTATACATTAAACAATTTTAAAAATATTGCTTAAAAATAATGACGTATTGTATAGGAATAAAAGCAAATGATGGTCTAGTTTTTGCATCAGACTCAAGGACTAATGCAGGATTAGATAATGTAAATATTTATACTAAAATGTTTACATATGACGTTGGTGATAGAACAATAATTATCGTTACCTCTGGAAATTTAGGCACTTCTCAAGCTGTATATAAGTCTATTGAAAAAGATTTGAAAGATACAACTGGTATAATGAATTTAAATACCTGTAAAGATTTTGATCAAATAGCATCTTATGTTGGATCTCTTAATATTGAACACTCTATGCCAAAAGGGATAAACACTGATACAGTTTTATTAGGATCAACTTTTATAGTTGGTGGACAAATTAAAAATCAACCGATGGAACTTTATTTAGTTTACCCACAAGGTAATTATATCAAACCAGCTGACAGTAAACCTTATCTAGTAATTGGTGAGGTTAAATATGGTAAACCAATTTTAGATAGAGTTATAAAACCTGATGTATCGATTGGGGACGCTTCTAGGTGTGCTCTGATTTCAATCGACTCTACTTTAAAAAGTGATTTAACTGTTGGGCCACCAATTGATTTCGTGGTTTATAAAAAAGATGGATATAAAATTCTTTCACAAAAATGTTTGAATATTGCCGATGATGAATATTCTAAAGTATGCAATCAATGGTCAGATGGTATATTTAAAATTTTTAACTCTTTTCCAAGATTTGATTGGGAAAAATAATTTATCTATTAGATAACCAGATTGTTTGACAAGGATCTAGTTTAATTCTTTTATCAAGTGTAAAAAATATTTTACTCCCTAATAAGTCTTTATATTTTAAAAACTTTTTATTTAACTTGAAATATTGCCTTTCTGAGGAGAGATTTGTTATGCAAATTATAGTTTGTTTTTTATCAATACTTTCTCTTTTAAAAGAAAATATTTTTGGTCCAAGATTAATATTCTCTCTATTTGCGTTTGGATGAAATGCTTTCTGCTTTTTTTTGACACTTAATAGACTGGAAATCTTTTTATAAAAATAACTTTCTTTAGAATCTTTATTATTAAGTTTGTTTGAAATATTTTTTAAATTCCATTTATATCTGTTAACATCTCGATTATTTCCGGTAATTACAAATTTTGCTTCATCATTAGACGTACCAAACATGGAGTTGAAATAAATCGCAGGTACTCCTTCGAATGCAATCATAATTGAATGAGCAGAAATATATCTTTCAATGGCAAACTTGCCATTATCATAATTAGTTTTTTTTAAAGCATCGAATATAGTTATATTTGCCTCGTAAACCTTTTTTGATTTATTTTGAATTTTTCTATAAGAAAATTTTGATCCATTTTTTTTTAACCTCTTAAGAAAATCTTTTAAAACTTTGTTACTTAATAATCCTTCAGCCGGTCTCATTCCAATCCCATCATGAGATGCAATGAAATTTAAATAACAGTTTCCATTTTTACTTTTTGGAAGTTTTTTACTCCAATTATAAAGATACGAATTGTTTTCAAATAAAAAAGCATGGATTAATAAAGGTGGTAAGGAAAAATTATATATCCAGTTAGCTTCATCATTTTTTCCAAAGTAACTTAAATTTTCTTTTTCAGGTAAGTTTGTTTCTGTAACTATTAAGGTTTGGGTATTAAGTAAGCCAGAAATCATTCTTAGGAGTTTTATGATTTCATGTGTTTTACTTAAGTTAATACATTTTGTTCCACTTTCTTTCCAAAGATAAGCAATTGCATCTAACCTAAAAATAGTAACTCCATGATTAATTAGATTAATCATGATTTTTATAAATCGCAATAACACTGCTGGGTTTTTAAAATTTAAATCTAATTGATCTGGACTGAATGTTCGCCAAAGATAATCAGTTTTGTTAAAAATATTTATTTTTTTTAAAAGTTTATGATCTCTTGGTCTTACAACTTTTGAAGTATTAAATTTAGAGTTTACAGTTAAAAAATAATCTTTACCGGGTCTTTTTGCTCTTAAAAAATTTTTAAACCACAAACCTCTTGCAGATGAATGATTTATAACAATATCTGCCATGATATCACTTTTTTTTGAAAAACTTTTTATATCCGACCAATTGCCAAGCTTACTATCTATTTTGTAATGATCTTTTACGGCAAAGCCACTATCACTGCTTGATGGATAAAATGGTAAAAAGTGAACAGTGTTAAAATTTTTACTTAATCTTTTTTGAAAGAAGTTTTTAAATACTTTAATTGAATTTTTTTGATTTTGGGAAAAAATGCTATCACCATAGCATATAAGCATTGAAGTTTTTTCAGTTATATTCTTTATCTTTTTTTTATTCTTTTGGTTGAATTGGTTTAAAAGTTGTACAACTTCGCTAGTATAAAAATTAACATCTTCTTTGTTACAGTGTGATTGATAAATATTATTTAGCTTAGAGTAGATCTTTTTTTGATTTGTTTTGGATAACATTAACTGTATTTTTTGTTATCCTCATTAACAACTTTTTCTAATCTTCCTAAAAAATCAGGTATTGCACTTTTAACCCTACTCCATGTAGGTATAAAAGGTGTATCCATTGGATTAAGAACAAATGCTTCTCCCGCTTTCATTATATTGACAGCAAATAATTCGACAGCTTTCTCTTCTGTATGGGAATCAAATTTTAATCCATTCATATATGCATCACTCCTATAAATATCGATTAAATCCAAGGCAGATCTATAATATGTTGCTTTTAAAGACCTGAATTTTTCTCTACTAAATGTATTTCCCTGAGTGGCTAATTTTTTTATAAATGTTTTTATTATATCGATGGACATTCTAGATAAACCTTTTGTTTCATCGTCACTAGATAAAACTTGATGTTTATGATCATAAGTATCAGCTAAATCGACCTGACAAATATTTTGCGGTGAAAAACTTCTTTGCATTTCAGATAAAATACCAACTTCAATACCCCAATCAGAAGATATCCTTAATTCTGGTAAAACATTCCGTCTAAAAGAGAATTCACCAGCTAAAGGATACTTAAAAGACTTCATAAACTCTAAATAGCTACTAGCACCAATAGTCTTCTCGAGAGCAGTTAGCAAAGGAAAAACAAGTAATCTTGCAACTCGGCCATTCATTTTTCCGTTAGCAACTCTTGGATAATATCCTTTACAAAATTCAAAGTTAAAAAGAGGGTTTACAACTGGGTAAAAAAGTTTGGCTAACATTCTTCTATCATAGGTTTTTATATCACAATCATGCAAGGCAACAGAACGTGCAGTATCTCTTGCAATAGACATACCAATACAATACCAAACATTTCTTCCTTTACCGAGTTCACTTGGTGCAAGATCTTTTTTCTTTAATTCTTTATCAAGTTTTTTTAGACCAGGTCCATCGTTCCACAAAAGAGAAAAGGGTGTTTTTAGTTTTTTGAAAAACTTCCAAGCTTTTTTTGCTTGATTTTCATTGGCTTTATCAAGACCAACTATAATATGATCTAAATATTTTGTTTTACTAATTTCTTCTACAATATTAGGTAAAGCGTTACCCTCTAACTCTGAATAAAGACAGGGTAAAATCAACTCCATCTTTCTTTCTTTAGAAAATTTTAATAAATCTTTTTCAATTTCTGTGGTGGATCTTGTCCCAAAATCATGCAAAGTTGAGATTATTCCATTTTGAGAAAATTCACTCATATTTAAGTTTAGACATTATGATTTAATTTAGCTAGAGCCATTTTAATCACATCAGCCCAGCCCTCCGGGGATGGTTTATTTGAAAATTCAAGGTTATTAATATTAATTCGATCTAGTTTAAACTGATCGTTAAAAACTAAGCAAGGAATATCACTATTTTTTAGCATATCTAGATCATTATAGTTATCGCCAACTGCAATTGTTTTTATCTTATCTTCGGTTTTTTTTAAAATTTTTATGACTTTATTCATGGATTTTACTTTATTAACCTTATCACATAAGTTTGAGACACGTCCACCATCTTGTAAAGTTAAAGAATTATCGTTTAAAATTTTTAATAGTTTATTTTTTTCTGTTTTTTTTCCAATAAATAAAAGTGGCAAAGTATAATTTCTACTTAAAACATTTTTAAGCTTGTCATCCTTTTGCCCAAATATTTCCTCCTGTTTTTTTTTGTTCAATTTGGAAATTAAAAGACATTTATTTTTTATTTTTTCAGGAACTTTTAAATTAAAGATTTTCAGCAATTCCTCTTTTTCTCTACTAAGAATTATTTTGTTTGGAAAATTTTTATTTATTAAATTTAAACCATGAATTGATGAACCATTTTCTGAAATGTAAGGAAGCTCAACACCTAACTCCTCATTAAATTTTTCAATTTCTTTTTCAGTTTTGCTAGAATTTGGAATAATGATAATCCCATTATTCACAAGGCTTCTTATGTAAAGTTTGATGGGGTCGAATTTAAAAGTATCCCTATGTAAAAGTGAACCATCTAAGTCGGTAAAAATTAAAATTGTAAATTTTTTTTTCATTACTCAAATTATAATAAATATTCGTATAAAAACTCAAAAAGTTAAAAAATAGTAGGTCTTTTAGAAATTTGACAGAAAAAATAATATTATTAATCATATCAAAATTTCTACTTGAGGATGAATTTTATATTTAAATTATAAAATGAGACATAGTGCGGTTTGACTAATTTTATAGATATTTTATTAAGGTTTATGGTTTCTAAATCAATTATTAATTTCTCTAAATATTTTGTTTTAAGTTATAAAAACTCCCCACTTGATCCAAATTTAATGGAGGAGTTTGTAAATAATGACTATTTTGAAAACTTATTGATAAATTTAACTGAAATAGATCCTTATGATTTTAAAATATCAGATGAATTTTTCAGATTGAACGCTATTTCTTTATTACCTCATTTAAGAATACTAAAAACTTCCTTAAACTTGACGACTGAAAGGTTTCTTCTAGAGCTTTCATATCTTGTGCAACCTTTTAATAAGCATTTATCAAATGAATTAAAAATTGTATCCTCAAAAATTAACAATTCCGAGTTTGGAAATGCTAAATTAATCTCAAATTTACTAAACAGCTCAAAAAGTTTATTTTATAAGAAACTGATTTTGGATTACGAGAAAAAAAATCCTCTAGCTTTATATCCAACTTCAAGTTACAGAAATTCATGTGGTCATGTTGTAAGTTCAAACGACTATCAACAGATAGAAGCAACTATGAACCTTAACACTTTTACGTCAATTAAAGTAGAAGAAAATACATTAGATATAAATAATTATCTCTTGAGAGACCAATACAAATCGTTTGGCAGATGTGTTTGTTTATTGGATCAAAATATTGAGGATAATTATGGACTAGAAATTGAAAATTATTTCAATCATCATTCAATTGTCTTAGAAAAACTGGTTTATAGGGCTATGGAGGTTGATAAGCATATAAAAAATGTTGAAAAGATAGTTGAGGATTTTAGAAAACTTGGCGTAAACAGAAATGAACCTATCCTAATAATTGGAGGAGGAGTTATAGGGGATATTGGAGCTTTTGCTGCATCTATTTATCATCGAAGCACTCCATATATAATGCTGTCGACATCAGTTGTAAGTGCAATAGATAGTGGACCAAGTCCAAGATCATGTTGTGATGCTGGTGGATTTAAAAATCTCTTAGGTTCTTTTCACGCCCCAGTTCTTAATATATCTGATAGGTCATTCTTTAAAAGTTTAAGAACTTCTTGGGTTAGACATGGGATTGCCGAAATTCATAAGATGGCTGTAATTAGAGATAAAGAATTATTTCATTTACTTGAAGATACAGGACTTGATTTAATGAAAACACATTTTGGTACAATTAATTGTAATTCTCAAGATGAAATAGTGTCTAAATCAAAAAAAATTATCGGATTATCTTTAAAGAGTTATGTTGAGAGTGAATATGATAATTTACACGAAGTTCACAGCATCAGAGATCATGCATTTGGCCACGGATTAAGCGCAAACTTTGAACTTAAAGCAGGATTATTACATGGTCACGCTATAAGTGTTGAAATGACCTTAAGTTCTTTTATGTCTTATAAAAGAGGCTGGTTAAGTGAAAAAGATTTGCATAGAATTTTAAAGTTATTTAGCGAATACGAATTAAGTTTATGGCATGACATATTGTTAGATGAGAAATGTATGAATGAAGGTTTTGATAAAATTCTTCAAAAAAGAGGTGGCAACTTGGCTATTCCGGTTCCAATTGCTATCGGTAGGTGTAAATATGTTAATGATTTAACAAAATCTGAATTAAAAGAAATTATACGAGAATATAAAATAATAGTTTCAAAATACCCTAGAAAAGGATTGGGTGTTGAACCTCTTTGTTTGGATGCAGGACTTGAAGATCCGGTTACTGTTTTTAAAACAGATGAAAATATTGCAAAAGAAGCAAATTTAAATTAATAAAATGTACCAATTTGTGATTCCAATTCACCATGTGAATTGGAGTACAAGATCGGTTCTCGAGGGAATTTCTCAAAAATATAAACCTAAACAAATTTATGTCGTAACATCGGATCATGAGATAAAAATTTTTAAAGATAAATCTAATTCTTGGGATATCAAAAATTTAACCTTGTTAGATGAGGATAATTTTTTTTTAAATAAATATGGTTTAACAAAGACTGATATTGTTTCACAAATTACTCAAAATAAACCCAATTACTCTCCTGGATGGTTATACCAACAGATTATTAAATTAGGAGCTAGTGATGTTATAGAGGAATTAGACGATATTTTTTTAGTATGGGATTCAGATTTATTACCGGTAAGATCATGGCCAATACTTGATGACAAAAAGGAAAAGTTTGCTTTATTACAAGATAAATCATTTGGAAACCGAGATGTTTTAAATTCGTGGAAAAATTTAATAATCAATGTATTAGAAATAAACCCTGTCGAAGATATTAGGGGAACATTTACATCACATCACATGATTTTTAAAAAAAAGCATTTAAAAAGTCTCAAATCAAAATTTAAAGATCATTTCAAATCTGATCAAAATTGGATTGAATTGATTATAAAAGCTACAAATATTTATGGTTCCTTTGGTGAATATTGGACATATGCTAGTTGGGTAAATCATATAAATAAAAATGATTTAAATTATTATCCTTACGAAAAATATGGTTTGACAACAGAAAGATTTTACGATGATGGCAATGGTTTATTCTCAAGAAATTACAAGAAATTTATTAATTTTGATGAACAAGAGGACTTTTATCCTTCTTATTCATCAATAATAAATTTTATAGATGAAAATTATCAACTCCCTCCGTCTTCTTTATCATTTGAAACGAATATCAGGCATATAAAGAAGAAAGATGAAAATATCCACCTCGAGGAAAAAAGATCTATTTGGAGAGAAAAAAAAGCTTATGTTAGAGAGCAGAAATTAAAAAAAATTTTTACCGAGTAAGAAGCAATGCTTTATTGTCTTTTTTAACTTTTTCTTTATTTTTTTGATCACAATATTTCTTAAAAACATAAGCTGTTGATAGACCACCTATTAGTATTAATTTTAATATCTTTAATTTGATAAGTCTTTTAATCATGATTTAATATCAAACCTTTCTAATAAAAATTGGATTACTAAATTGTAGAGAAATACAAAACAAAAAATATAAAATAGAAAAATTACTTCTTTAGAATTAAAGAGGTATCCAGTTGCGGTTAAAAGCACAATAAATAGGCTGATTGATAAAGCAAGCTTTGCCTGTGATTTTTTTTTTAAGTGAGATTTAACTATATTGCTTTTCATAAAATAATAATAATTATTAAAGATATTTATTCATCATAAATTTTGTCCTACCTAGACATTTTATTAAATTTACCTAAAACTCTATAGGATAATATGGAATAACTAGAACTAGACTAAAACCTGTGAAATTAAATAAAAAAAATTTACTTATTCATCTTGTTCAATTATAAATAATGGCATAAACACTCATGAAATTCATTAATGCCCTCGTGGTGAAATTGGTAGACACAAAGGACTTAAAATCCTTGCCGCTTGCGGAGTGCCAGTTCGAGTCTGGCCGAGGGCACCATGAATGAATGAATTTAGTAGAAAGATAAGAAATTTTTTTAGAGTTATTAAAAAACCTTTTTTAAAAAAAAAGGACTTTTGGATAGACAATATTCCTGAAATAGATGACGAAAATAAAAAGTTGATTAATTTTATCGATGAGTATTCATTAACACCTTTGGTCAGAAGATGGACTCTAATTAAGTCTGTTCATTACATTAATAAAAATCAGATAGAGGGCGATATTGTAGAATGTGGAATATGGAGGGGTGGTAATTTATTTTTGGCGAAAAAAGTTCAAGAAAAATATTATAATAATATCAAAAGATCACTGTACGGATATGATACTTTTGAAGGAATGCCTCAACCATCAGTGCACGATGGTTTAAAAGCCAATAATGTTTATAATGAATTTAAAAATAAAAATGTACCTTGGACAAAAGCATCTTTGGAAGATGTTTTAAAATCTTCAAAGAAATTATTTTCAAATACAGATGATTTAATTTTTATTAAAGGCAAAGTCGAAAATACCTTAATAGAAAAAAATAATTTGCCTAAAAAAATATCAATACTTAGACTTGATACAGATTTTTATGAAAGTACAAAAATTGAGCTTAAAACTTTTTACCCGCTTTTATCACAAAAAGGTGTCTTAATAATCGATGATTATGGAGATTTTCCAGGTTGTAGGAAAGCTGTGGATGAGTACTTTTCTGATAAAAATGTTTTAATGATTGGTGTTGATAAGTCTTGTAGAGTGATTATTAAAAATTAATTATATGAAAAAAAATATTCAAATAATAAGTGACAAAAATCAGAAATCATTAAGGATAAAATCAATTTTATTAAAAAAACTTAAATATTTTCTATCAAATAAATTGAATATTATTATTGTCATAGGTGGTGATGGGTTTATGCTTCAAACACTAAAAAAAAACATAAACTCCAAAACCTTTTTTTATGGAATAAACTCTGGAAATTATGGTTTTTTAATGAATAAGTTTTCTTCAAAAAATTTTTTAAAAAACTTATCAAAAGCTAATACAGTTTCTATTTCTCCACTTGAAATGAAGGTTAAAAACAAAAATAATAATATAAAAAAATCACTTGCGATTAATGAGGTTTCAATCTTAAGACAAAGTAGACAAGCAGCGACTATATCGATTAGCCAAGGATCCAGACTAATAATTAAAAAATTAGTTTCAGACGGGGTTTTAGTCTCAACCCCAGCTGGAAGTACAGCTTACAACCTATCTGTACATGGTCCAATTCTTAGATTGAATTCTAAAAAATTATCTATCTCACCCATAAGTCCTTTTAGACCAAGAAGATGGAAAGGAAGAATTGTCGAGGATAATTCAAAAATAATTATCAAAAATTTGAATTCAAAAAAAAGACCAATAAGTGCAGTTGCCGATAATATAGAAGTCAGGAACGCAAAAAACATCACTATAAAGACAAACAAAAATATTAAGTTTAATCTTTTATATGATCAGAATAATAGTCTTCAAAAAAAGATAAAAATAGAACAGTTAAGACGGGAAACATAATTATCAAGCTAAAGAAAGTATCAAAGGTTAATCTGTATGATAAAGTTTTTGTATTATCTCAAATATGATTTAAATTTTTCTTTATTAGAAATTAGATAATCAGGTAGCGATTTAATATCAATTTTTACTAATTTTTCATTAGTATCCATAAAATTAATTTCATCTTCTATACATTTTGAAATATATTCACGATTTTTAAACTTATCATTATTAAATTCTAAATGAGCAAAAGAATTTAGTTTTTCAATTATTTCGTTAACATTTCTTATCCAGCTAAAATGCCAACCACCATTTTCTACTATTTTAAAATTGTGAATGTAATTTTTTGAAAAAAATTTATCAATCCGTAAATAACTGTATCTTTTATGTACTTTTAAAGATCTTAACCATTGTGGTGATTTTAGTTTTTTAAGTTTGCACAACTTCGTCCCAAACCAACTATAATCTCTAGCAAGATTAAATTTATACATTATGTTGATTTGCTTGAATACATAAACAAAATTATCTAAACTTTTTAAATTAACTTTATTTAAATTTGGAATTTCATCTAAATCAGAAATTATAATAATATCATCACTATTTGCATCAAATAAACCTTTTTTAATATAATTTCTTTGATAATTTTCTCGTTCCCAAGAACTCATATTTTCATTAAATTTTTCCACAAAAAAATATCTTATTTTATTTTGAAATTTTTTTAAAATATTTGGGTCAATTTTTTTACCTTTTTTTTTACCTTGATGATTTTCTCCAAATTCTACAATTACAAAAAAATCGACCCATTTAGTCATTTCATTCAATCTTATTTCTAAAATTGAGTTTTCATCGTTGAAAGTAAAACAATCAAAAATTTTCATTATCTAGCTACATATCATAAACAGCAAGTAGTATCTAATTTAATTCTGATATCTTTATTGAGCCTTACCTGGTTATTAGAAGATTAAAAAATTTTATATATTTATTCCCAATCATCCAAAGAAATTTAGATAAAAATCTATTAAATAAAATATTTTTTTTAACAAATAAGAAATCAAAATCGTTGTGGTCATATCCATAACCAGCATATGAATAACCATTATTATTAAGATGCTTGATCATTCTTTTTTTTTCTAAGGGAGATAGATGAATAAATTCAATTGAAATATTTTTTATATCAAATTTATTCATATCAATTGACATTAAGGTATCATAGTCTATCCCCTCAAGATCTATACTTAAAAAATCAATAATATTATAATTAACTTTCTTCTCCAAAAAATCATTAATTGATAGAGATGGAATTTCAAATTTTTTAATAGTTGAGTTGGGGTAGTGTTTTTTTAAATGATCTATTTTTGAGCTACAAACTTGATAATGAGGAGCATCATCATCTGTATAATAAAAATTTAAATTGTTCTCATTATTTATAGAAATGCCTAAATTATAAATATTTGCATTTAAAAAATCCTTATAACATTCCTTAAGATAAGGAACATTTTTGGGATTGGCTTCTAGAATAAAAATTTTATCACCAGATTTATTATTTTTTTTAATAAATTCGGTAAAACCACATTTATAATTTGCTCTTTCATCAAGGTCTCCAGCACCAGCTCCTAAATGAACAAAAATCATATTTTTTTTTAATATTAATTTTTTTAATATTATATAACATTAAGACTAATAAATATAAATGATCTAAATTTTTTTAAGAGAAAGGTTCATTTAATTGAAAATTAAATTTTGTAGACTTTGTAGATCAAAAAATTTGGAAACAGTCTCAAGTTTAGGAAAGATGTATTTTACTGGAATTTTTCCTAAATCAAGAAATTCCGTAATTCCAAAAGGAAAACTCAAGTTAATCAGATGTAAAAAATGTGCCTTATTACAATTGGAAGATAATTTTGATTATAAACTGATGTATGGAAAAAACTATGGCTACATGTCATCTTTAAATAAAGCAATGAAATTCCATCTCAAATTAAAAAAAAAATATTTATTAGATACTTATAAAGTAAAAAAAGGTAGTTCAATATTGGATATAGGAAGTAATGATGGAACTTTCTTAAATTTTTTTAGTAATGATTATAAATTATTTGCGTGTGATCCAACTATTAAGAAATTTAAAAAGTATTACAGGAAAGATATTAATACAAATGCAAATTTTTTTTCCACAGGTCATTATAAAAATCAAAAATTTGACTTAATTACCTCTATTGCAATGTTCTATGATTTACCTGACCCATTAAAATTTGCAAAAGATATCAAAAGTCTATTATCAAAAGATGGAATATGGCATCTTGAAATGAGCTACATGCCTTCAATGTTGAGTAATAAATCATATGATACTATTTGTCATGAACATTTGGAGTATTATTCATTAAAATCTTTAAAATTTTTAACAAAATTATCTAATTTAAAAATAGTTAATATTTCATTCAATCAAATTAATGGTGGAAGTTTTTCTTTAGATATAGCTAAAAATGACTCGATATATTCCGAGAATAATACCTTATTAAAATGGTTACTTTTAAGAGAAAATTTAAACCAATTTAATAGCCTCAAGATTCAAAAAAATTTTTTTAAAGATATAAGAAAACACAAAAAATTACTGTTTAATTTAATAAAAAAATTAAAGTCAAATAGAAAAAAAATTTGTGGCTATGGTGCTTCAACCAAAGGTAATGTTATTTTGCAATATTGTGGATTAACTGAAAAACATTTGGATTATATTTTTGAGGTTAACCCATTTAAATATAATAGATATACACCAGGCTCAAAAATAAGAATATTACCTGAAAAATATATAAATAGAGTAAAACCTGACTATCTCTTAGTATTACCTTGGCACTTTAAAGATTATATTATTTTGAAGGAAAAAAAATTTTTAGATAGTGGTGGAAAATTGATTTTTCCGTTGCCAGAAATTGAAATAATTTAGATTTTTAAGTAGCAATCTTTTATTTTAATATTAAACATTAAGAATATTTTTTGCAAAGTTAATTTGTAAAATATTTTTATATGTCCAAAAAAATCTTAATAATTCCAACATATAATGAAAGGTATAATGTACCAATTATATATAGAAAAATTCGGAAATATAATAAGAATTTAGAAGTTCTTTTTATAGATGATAACTCTCCTGATAGAACAATTGATGTGATAAGAAATATTCAAAAAAAAGACAATAAAGTAAAAGTTTTATTTAGAAAAAAAAAAAGTGGAATTGGATCTGCTCACAAAAAGGCAATATCTTGGGCTGCAAAAAGAAAATATAAATTATGCATCACAATGGATGCTGATTTAACACATAATCCTAAATATATTCCAAAAATGATTAAATTGTCAGATCAGTATGATTTAGTGCAGACTAATAGATTTCTTGATAAAAGATCAATAGAGACATGGCCTATTTATAGACGTATTTTAACTAAATCACGATTTATATTACTTAAATTTTTATTGGACATAAATTATGATTCTTCAGGGGCCTATAGATGTTATAATTTTAAAAAACTTGATTATAAATTA
Organism: uncultured Pelagibacteraceae bacterium; assembly: GCA_902586495.1. Lineage (GTDB taxonomy): Bacteria > Pseudomonadota > Alphaproteobacteria > Pelagibacterales > Pelagibacteraceae > Pelagibacter. The sequence goes on along the minus strand of CACIHQ010000010.1, from coordinate 838 downwards.
CTTTTATTTGCCAAAAACAATAGCTATTCTTTTTTTTGGGAAAGTATTTACATACTCGTTAGAGAAAAAAGTAAGATAAAAGAAATAAAGATGGTTCAGAAATATAGATCAATTGGATCATCTAAAATGGAAATTAGACACTGGTTCCACGGCTTATATTACCTAATGGTAGTTTATATAAAAGATTTATTTAATATTAGTTATAAGCAATAAGAATTATCTAATGATCTAATTCAACATAGTTTTTGAATAAAATTATATTCAGAAAATTTTGGTGCGTAATATAATAAAAAATAATTATCTTTGTTAAGTTCAATATAGTTTTTTTTACTTAGATTTTTTAATTCACAAACTTCATTATCAATGTTCAAATTAAATTTATTATCTAATATGTTATTGGAATTGATAAAAAAATGAAGAATAACTAAACTATAAATAAACATGTTATATTTTAATTTCTGTAAGTTTATCGAAACAATAATTATCAAAACTATTATGGGAAATATATGAAGATACATACTCCCTTTTGAGGATAAAATAATTTTATAAATAAAATAAATTGAGAAAAGGAATAGGTTTAAATAAAGATTACTACCTTTCTTAAAGTAAATTAAAAAAACTGAAAATATCAATAATATCATTTGTATAAAGTCAAATTTCATACTTTTAAGTGTCATAAATATATTTTTAGATAATAAATTAGTTTCAGGTGAGTGATGTTGAAAAAAGAAGTATGGATTACTAACAGCTAGAATTTTTTGAAGATTTAATGCTTGGCTAAACATGAAAATTAAACCAAGTAAAATACCAAATATGAAAAATGATAAATATTTATATT
>CACIHQ010000009.1 GCA_902586495.1 uncultured Pelagibacteraceae bacterium | reverse complement strand
TAGAAAAATTTTCTTTTAGAAATAAAGAAGAAATAAATAAAGCTATATCAATTATTAATAAAAAAAAATTTAGTATTACTGATATTTCAAGTAAAATTATAAATCGAAATCCCTCAGGGCCTTTCACAACATCTACACTGCAACAAACAGCCTCAAGTAGACTAGGTTTTGGTGCATCAAGAACAATGCAAATTGCGCAAAAACTTTACCAAGGGATAGAAATAGACGGAGAAACTATAGGTTTAATTACATATATAAGAACTGATGGAACAAATTTGTCAAAAGATGCAGTCTCAGCTTTTAGAGACTATATTAAAAAAGAAATTGGTAATGAATATTTGCCTGAGAGCTCTCTAAATTATTCAGGAAAAAAAGCTAAAAATGCACAAGAGGCTCATGAAGCAATAAGGCCTACAGATATAATTAGAACTCCACAGAGTGTTAAAAAATATTTAAGCACCGATCAAAATAAATTATATGACTTAATTTGGAGTCGAGCTTTGTCTTCTCAAATGTCATCTGCAAAATTTGACAGAAATACAATTACTGTCACTTCTGATAATAATGATACAGTTTGTAAAGCTAGTGGCTCTGTTCTCAAATTTGATGGTTTTTTAAAAATCTATAACAATCAAATAAAAGATGATGATGAAAATATATTGCCAGCCATGACAAAAGGTTTAGTAAATATTGAGTCTTTAATAGATGAACAACATTTTACACAACCCCCACCAAGATACTCCGAAGCAAGTTTAGTAAAAAAACTCGAAGAGCTTGGAATTGGTAGACCATCAACGTATGCAAGCATCATCTCTACCATAGCTAACAGAGGATACACAGAAATACTAAATAAAAGGTTTTTTCCTACAGATAGAGGAAAATTAATTTCTGCTTTCTTAGAAAAATTGTTCTCGAGATATGTAGATTATAATTTTACTGCAGGATTAGAAGATCAATTAGATGAGATTACCTCTGGTAAAGAAAGTTGGATTAAAGTTTTAGAATTATTTTGGAAAGACTTTAATAACAATGTTTCTGAGGTAAAGGAAAAAAGAACTAGAGAGGTTTTAGATTTACTTAATGATAGTTTGGGTGAACTCATTTTTGATAAGGATAATGAGGGAAATATAGTCAGAAAATGTCAATTATGTAGCAATGGAACACTCAGTTTAAAAAATAGTTTTAGAGGAGGAGCTTTTATAGGATGTTCAAATTATCCTGATTGTAAATTTACAAGGCCGTTATCTAAAGCAAAAGCTGCAGCTCAAGCTCAACTAGCAGAACCAAAATTTATTGGAAAGCATGAAAATGGTAATGATATATATTTAAAAAATGGAAGATTTGGACCCTATCTTCAATATGAAAAAATTTTAAGTGAACAAGAATTAGAAGAAAACACAAAAAAAAAGAAAAAGAAAAAAAAATCTAAAACTGAAGTTAACGAATTCTTAAAAAATGTATCAATTCCTAAGGGTTTAAATTTAAAAGATATTGATTTAGAAAAAGCTCAATTCTTATGCTCTCTACCAAAATCTTTAGGTCTCAATCCAGAAAATCAAAAAGAAATAACATTAAACACTGGAAGATTCGGTCCCTATCTAAAATGCGAAAATAAATCAGCAAGAATTGAAAATATCGAAGAAATTTTTTCTATTGGTCTAAACAGAGCAATAACTTTAATTGCTGAGGCTAAACCAGGTCGAATGTCTTCATCTATTATAAAAGACTTGGGCACACATCCTGAGGATGGCAAACCAGTTAGAATTATGAAGGGACAATATGGTCCATACATTAAATACAAATCTCTTAATGCCACAATACCAGAGGAAAAGGATCCGAATGAGTTAACTATGGAGGAGGCATTAATTTTAATTGAGAAAAGAAAAAAATACGATAAAGATAAAAAAAAGAAAAAAAAATAGGAAAAAAAATGAAAATAAAATTATTATTTAAATCCTTTTTTATTTTATTGATTTCAACTTCTTTATTTGCAAATGAGACTGATTGTAATCAATTTGATAAACTAAGTGCAAAATATATTGAGTGTACCGCAAAAAAACTTAAAACAAGTACAAGTGAAAAATTAAGTGCAGGTAAAAAAAAACTTGATAAATCTTCATTAAAAGATACTTGGACGAAATTTAAAAGCAGTAAAAACGGTAAAGAATTTATCGAAAAATTAAAAAATGACAATTAATGATAGAATTAAAAAATTAGATATTATATTACCACAGGCGAAACCACCAGTTGGATCCTATGTTGCTACTAAAATTACAGGTAACTTATTGTTCATATCAGGTCAAATATCGATCGATGAAAATGGTAAATTAATCAAGGGTAAAGTAGGAAAAGATCTCTCAGTGGATGATGGTTATAACGCTGCAAAAAGATGTGGTTTAAGCATTGTTTCACAAGCAAAAGAGGCTTGTGATGGAGATTTATCCAAAATCAAATCATGTATCAAACTCACTGGATTTGTTAATTCAACAGATGATTTTACAGATCAACCTAAAGTAATTAATGGAGCTTCAGATTTAATTGCATCAATATTTGATAAAGCTGGAATGCATACAAGAGCAGCTATTGGTGCAAATAGTTTGCCATTAGGTGTTTCAGTTGAAGTAGATGCAATATTTGAATTAAATTAAATTACCTTCCAATACTGGTGTAATCTATTTTTAAATCTCTCATTTTATCATGAGAATAAATATTTCTCATATCAAAAACTTTAAAGTTCTTTTTTTTTACAAGTTTTTTAAAGTCTAGTAACTTAAAAGCGTTCCATTCAGTATGAATAATTATAAGATCACTTTTGAAACAAGCTGAAGAAATACTACTGTAGAATTTAACATTCCTTAATTTATCAAGTTCCTTTTTTCTTCCAGAAGGGTCGTAATATCTAATTTTACTTCCTTTCTTGTTTAAATAATTTATCATTGGGATACTTGATGCTTCCCTCATATCATCAGTATTGGGTTTAAAAGTTACACCTAAAAAAGTAATATTTTTATTCTTAAGTCTATTGTTTAAAATTTTATCAATTCTTTTTGTAAGAGTTATTTTTCTTTGATTATTAGATTTAATAACACTTTTTATTATTGAAAGATCAGTTTCATATTTGTCTGCAACATCAATTAAAGCTCTTGTGTCTTTTGGAAAGCATGATCCTCCGTAGGCAGGCCCTGCCCTTAAAAATCTATCGCCAATTCTTTGATCCAAACCCATACCAATAGAAATATCTTGAATGTTAACACCAATTTTTTCACATAAATTTGCTAATTCGTTTATATATGAAATTTTTGTAGCTAAAAAAGCATTGGACGCATATTTTATCATTTCAGCACCTCTCCTTGAGGTTTTAAAATATCTGCTAGATTTTTTAATTATAGGTAAATACAAAGATTTTAAAATTTTATTAGCTTTGTTACTATCAGTCCCAATAACAACTCTATCAGGATAAATAAAATCTCTAATAGCTTCTCCCTCTCTTAAAAATTCAGGATTTGAAACTACATCTATTAGTTTTTTTTTCTTTAAATTTCTTAAAATTTTTTCAATTTTATCTCCGGTTGTCACAGGAACTGTGGATTTTGTTATGATGATTTTATATTTAAAAATATTTTTCTTTAATTGTTTTGCAACTGTAAATACGTGTTTTAAATCAGCTGAATTACTTTTTTTTTTGGTAGGCGTTCCCACACAAATAAATATAATATCAGATTTCTTAACTGCTTCATTTAAATCTGAGGTAAAAAATAACCTTTTAGCTTTACGGTTTCTTTTTAGTATTTCCTCTAATCCTGGTTCATAAATGGGCACTATACCATTATTTAGTGAATCAATTTTTTTTTTATCTTTATCAACGCAATAAACAACATTCCCTACATCAGAAAAACAAACGCCACTAACAAGTCCAACATAGCCAGTTCCTATCATGCATAATTTCATAATTTTGAAATCTCAATTGCGGATTTAATGTATCCATTCATACTTCCACAATCCAAGTATTTACCGGAAAAGTTATGTGCTATAAATTTTTGATTTTCTTTAATTAGAGTTTGAATAGAATCAGTAATATGTATTTCACCGCCTTTACCTGGTTTTTGTGATAATAATTTTGCAAATATTTTCTTTGGTAAAATATATCTTCCGATTACAGCTTTATTGGACGGCGCCTCTTTTATCGTGGGCTTTTCAATTACATCTTCAATTAAAAAATTATTTTTATCAATTTTTTTTTTTAATTTATATATACCCCACCTAGATACTGTTTTTTTACTAACATTCATACTTGCCATAACTGATGATTTATATTTTTTATGGATTTGGATCATAGATTTAGAACAGTTTTTTTTTATTATAAGATCATCTGGTAGTAACATTAAAAAAAATTTATCTTTAATAATATTTTTAGTTCTTAAAACTGCATCACCTGTTCCTAAAGGCTTATTTTGATAAACAAATTTTATAATTTTTTTATATTTTAAAATTTTTTTATACTCTTTTAATATTCTTGGATCTTTCTTTTTTTTTATTATTTTTTTATAAAAATTGTCATTATAAAAATATTTCTTGATCATCTTCTTTTTTTTTGAAATTATAAAAACAACTTCTTTAATTCCAGCCTCAATACACTCATCTAAAATATATTCAATCCCAGGTTTACCATTTATAGGTAAAAGCTCTTTGGCGAAAACACTAGTTAATGGTAGTAATCGAGTCCCTAAACCAGCTAAAGGAATAATTGCTTGTTTAATCATTTGAATGTTTTACTTATAAAAATTATTTTATACAAATGAAAATTTTAATTAAGAATAAAGATATAAATGAGGCACTCAAAAAAGTTTCAAATTTAGGCTTTGTTCCAACAATGGGGAGTCTTCATAAGGGGCATGAATATTTAATAAAACAGTCAAAGAAAAAATGCAAACAAACACTTGTAAGTATTTTCATAAATCCAACTCAGTTTAATAACAAGAAAGATTATTTATCATATCCAAAAAATTTAAGGAAAGATCTTAATATCTTAAAAAAATTAAAAGTTAATTTTGTTTATATCCCAAATAAAAAGGATATTTATTCATTCAAAAGAAAAGAGGCAATAGTTCTAAAAAAAGAAAACAAGGTGCTTTGTGCAAAATTTAGAAAAGGTCATTTTGAGGGTGTAATTGACGTAATGGATAGGTTAACGAATATTATTAAACCAAAGAAAATATTTATGGGTGAAAAAGACTATCAACAGCTACTCTTAGTTAAAAAGTTTATTGAAAATAAATATGAAACAAAAATTGTATCATGCAAAACAGTAAGAAATAAAAATAAACTTGCTTTATCTTCAAGAAATCAATTACTCAGTAAAAGTGATCTGATCAAAGCAGGTAAAATAGCCAGAGAATTATTCTATTTTAAAATGTTTCTTAGAAATAATAAAAAAACAAAAAATCTATTACAAAAAAAAATAGAATTATTAAAAAAAAATTTTGACATTAAGATTGATTACTTAGAGATTAGAAAAAAAAATAATCTTAAAACTTCTTTAAATATAAAAAATTCAAAAATTTTTATTGCTTATTTTATTGATAATGTAAGATTAATAGATAATTTCTAAAAGTAATATGCGCCAACACCTAAAAAGGATACAAACCCAATCACATCAGTAATTGTTGTTACAAATACACTAGATGCTATGGCTGGATCAATATTCATTTTTTTTAATGAAACAGGAACTAGAATTCCAAAAAGACCAGCTATTACCATTGTTAAAATCATTGAAATAGAAATTATTAGAGAAAGTTGACTATCCTGAAACCATAATTGGACTATTAATGAACTAATAATAGCAAAAATTATTCCATTCAAAACTCCAATATTAAATTCTTTTAATATATTTTGACTAAAATTATTTTTTGTTAAATCATTTGTAGCTAAAGATCTTACTGTTACGGCTAATGTTTGCATTCCAGCATTGCCACCCATCGAAGCTACGATCGGCATTAAAAAAGCAAGTACTACCATTTGTTCAATAGTTGCTCCAAATAAACTTATGCACCAAGTAGCTAGGAAAGCAGTAAATAAATTCAATAATAACCAATTAAATCTTCTTTTTGTTTTAGTAAATACACCATCTGTAATTTCTTCATCACCTACACCAGCAAGTCTTAACGTATCTTCTTCAGCTTCTTCTTTTAAAACTGTCAAAATATCATCAGAAGTTATCATTCCAACAAGTTTATTGTTCTTATCAACCACACATGCTGAATTTAATCCATAATTTTCAAATGAGTTACCTACCTCTTCTTTATCCATATCTACAGGTACTAAAAAAATTGTCTCCTCCATAATATTAGACATTTTTGTTTCTCTTGGTGTTCGTAAAACTTTAGATGAAGGTACAGTGCCAATTGGTTTAAAATTTTCATCAACAATGAATATTTCCAAAAATTGTTCTGGTAAATCTTTGTTTTCTCTTAAATAATCAATAGTCTGACCAACTGACCAATTACTTGGTATTGCTGTAAATTCTCTTTGCATTATTCTAGCAGCACTATCCTCTGGATAACTAAGCCCCTCTAGTAAAGCAAAACGATCTTTAGGGGGTAAAGCACTTAGGATAGAATTTTTATTCTTTTCTTCAACATTTTCTAAAATTGCTATTGCATCGTCAGACTCAAGATTTTTCAGAATTCTAACAATAGACTCTGAAGATAAAAATTTAATTATCTCCGTTTGAACAGACTCATTTAGCTCCACAAATACTTCTGGATCAATTTTAAAACTGTTTAATTTAATTAAACTTTCTCTATCATTTTCACTTAAATGTTCAATAATATCAGCTGCATCTGCAGGATGCATTTCTTTGAATGAATTGATAATGAATAATGCATCATTATTAGCTATTTTATCTGTGACAACTTTTATAAATTCTTTATTAAACTCAAAATTTACTTTTTTATCTTTAATTTTTTTAACTAAAGTCATAAATTAACCTATTATTATGTCGGCTCTTTTAATACAAAATGAAAAGATTACAATTTTTAAATGAATATTGAGGTCAAAAAATCAAAAAAACCAATAAAATACGAAGAAGCTATCAATTTTATGGAATCAAAAATTCATAAGGTAAATGAAAATACAGCTAATGAGCTAATTTGGACTTTAGAACATAATGAAATTTTTACAGCCGGTACAAGTTTTAAAGAAAATGAAATTTTAGATAAATCAATAAAAATTATTCGAACAAATAGAGGGGGTAAAATTACCTATCATGGGCCAGGACAACTAATTTGTTATTTTATTATTGATCTAAAAAAAAGAGGCAAAGATATAAGAAGGTTTATATCCATAATTGAAAAAACGATTATTGAAACAATAAAATTTTTTAAAATTGAGACTTTTGCGGACAAAAAAAATATTGGTATTTGGTACGATGACAATAATGAAATTAAAAAAGTTGCAGCTATCGGAGTAAGAGTTAGTAAATGGATTGCTTACCATGGTTTTTCAATAAATATAGACAATAAACTTGATAAATACGATGCTATAATTCCTTGTGGTATAAGTGATAGAGGAGTAACTAACTTAAAAACAATCGTTGATCAAAATTACGATGAATTAGAAAATAAACTAATAGAGAATTTTTTGATTAATTTAAAAAGTTAAGTCTTTTTGATTTAAGTAAATTTTTAAAGTAATCTGGTAACAAAGCCTTATAGGTATGTTTTTGATCATTGATTAAAAATTTGATTTGATACGAATGAAGCATTAGCTTTTTATTTATACCTTTGAGAGTGATGTGTTTATATTTTTCATCACCATAAATCGAGTGACCAATATTATACAATTGTTTTCTTAATTGATGTTTTCTGCCAGTGATCGGTTTAAGCTCAAGTAAGCTAGCTTCTGAATTTTTATCTATTACTTTAAAAATTGTTTTAGCTTTTTCAACTATTTTTTTTCCATTATCGTATCTAATTAAATTATCATTTAATTCTCCAGAATTTTTTTCTAATTCACCGTGACATATTGCTAAATACGTTTTATGTATCTTTCTTAGCCTGAATAGCGAAGTTAAAAGTTGAGCCATTTCTCTCTTTTTGGCAATTATAAAAACGCCTGATGTATCCTTATCCAGTCTGTGCACAGAGTAAGGTTTTGAATTTTCAAATATCTTACTTTTTTTAAAAATATCTATTAAATTTTTTTTTGATTTAGTTCCACCTTGTACTGAAATTCCGGAATCTTTGTTAATTACTATAAAATCCTTGTTATTTTCAATTATAGACTTTTCATTAGATTTGATAATTGTATTAGAAGGTTTGAAATTTATTTTTTTTTCATGAAGTTTTTCTCTAAAATCTAAATTAAATAATTCAACTTTGTCATTTAAAGTGACTTTGGTGGAACTTTTTACTTTTTTTTTATTAAGTTTAATTTTTCCAGTTCTTAATTTTTTTTCAATTAAACCTTGAGGTATTTTTCCTAATTTGTTTCTTAAAAATCTATCCAGACGCATATTGTTAAATGTTGCGTCTACAACAAAACTTTTTATCATTTTAAAATTTATTTACTTACAGATTCTTTTTTAATACTTTTATTCTCTGTAATTTCAGATTGATCATTTTTCTTTTTGTCAACTCTTTTAGCTTCAACATCTCTATCTACAAACTCAATTATAGCCATTGGAGCATTATCACCATATCTAAACCCAGCTTTAATTATTCTTGTGTAACCACCGCTTCTTTTTTCATATCTTTTTGATAACATTTTAGTGACTTTGCTAGCAGATTTTTTATCTTGAAGTTGTGAAATTAAGTTTTTAGTAGATGTTAAGTTGTTTTTCTTTCCTAGAGATATAATTTTGTCTGCTTGAGGTTTTAAAAATTTAGCCTTAGGTAAAGTAGTTTTAATTTGCTCATACTTTATTAAAGAATTGAGCATATTCTTTAATAATGCTTTTCTATGTTCTGATGTTCTATTTAATTTTTTATTAGCAAAGCCATGTCTCATTAGATAGCTTCCTCCAATTTTTTTGACATTTCTGCTATATTGTCTGGGGGCCAATTTGGAATTTCCATACCTAAATATAAAGACATTCCAGTTAAAACTTCTTTAATTTCATTTAAAGATTTTCTTCCAAAATTAGGTGTTCTTAACATTTCTCCCTCTGATTTTTGGACAAGATCACCTATATAGATGATATTATCATTTTTCAAGCAGTTCATCGATCTCACTGATAATTCAAGTTCGTCAACTTTTCTTAACAAGTTTTTATTAAATTCTGGTTCTGAGGATACCTCTTTGACAGGTGCTTCAACAGGTTCATCAAAATTAACAAACATTTTTAGTTGGTCTTGAAATATTCTAGCAGAATAAGCAACAGCATCTTCTGCAGAAATAGATCCATTAGTTTCAACTTCCATTGTCAGTTTATCGTAATCAAGCGCTTTTCCCTCTCTTGCAGTGCTCACAGAGTAAGAAACTTTTTTTACTGGGCTATAAAGGGAGTCAATAGCAATCAGTCCCAATGGTGGTTCATCTGGTTTATTAAGTTCGGCGGGTACATACCCTTTGCCAGTGTTTACATTCATTTCCATGTGAAAGTTTGTGTTTTCATCTAGATTACATATAACTAAGTCGGGATTTAGAATTTCAACATCTGCAACTGGTGTTATATCGGAAGCTTTTATTTCACCAGGTCCTTTTGCATCAAGTATTAATTTTTTTGTACCTTCAGAATTACACTTTAAAGCTAGAGACTTAATATTTAAAACTATGTCTGTCACATCCTCCCTAACTCCTTTAATTGATGTGAATTCATGTAAAACACCATCTATTTGTATAGAGGTAACCGCTGCACCTCTTATAGATGATAGTAGAATTCTTCTTAAAGAATTTCCTAGTGTCAATCCATAACCTTTCTCTAAAGGTTCAGCAACGATCTTTGCATGAGTAAGGTCTTCGCTTAACTTAACATCTAATTTTGAGGGCTTTATTAATGATTTCCAATTTTTTATATTTACATTTTCAGTCTCCATTAAACTCTCCTTTTTTTTGGTGGCCTTGTTCCATTATGAGGCATTGGTGTTGTGTCTTTTATTGATAATATTTTGAAACCTCTAGCTTGTAATGCTCTTAACGCAGTTTCTCTACCAGAACCCGGTCCTTTAATTTCAACATTTAATGTTTTCATTCCATACTCCAAAGCTTTGGAAGCTGCAGCATCAGCAGCTACTTGTGCAGCATAAGGTGTAGATTTTCTAGAACCTTTGAAACCTTTTTGGCCAGCTGAAGCCCAAGATACAACATTACCATTAGTATCTGCGATAGAAATTATTGTGTTATTAAATGTGGATTGAACATAAGCAATTCCATTTAAAATACTTTTCTTAATTTTTTTCTTTTTCGAATAAGAACTCTTTAAAACTTTTTTTATGGGTTTGTCGTTATCTTTTTTTTTGTTATCAACTTTATCTAATTTAACCATAACTATTTCTTCAGTGGCGTTAATTTTTTTCCAGCAATTGCAATTGCTTTACCTTTTCTTGTTCTAGAATTACATCTTGTCCTTTGACCTCTAACTGGTAATTTTTTCCTGTGTCTTGAGCCTCTATAACAAGCTAAATCAATTAATCTTTTAATACTTAAAGAATAATCTCTTCTTAAATCTCCTTCTACTTTAAAATTTTGATCTATATATTCTCTTATTCTCAAAATCTCATCATCAGTGAGTTGATTGACTCTTTTTTCTTTAGGAAATTTAAGAGCATCACAAATTTGTTTTGAATGTTTGTCGCCAATTCCATATATGTAGGTAAGTCCTATATGAACTAGTTTATTTTGCGGAATATTAATACCTGCTATACGAGCCATAATTTCGAGATAAATTGTAGCCTTTATATAAGAAGATCTTTTAAAGTCAACGACTTAAACATTAATAAAATTGTTGATTTTATTGGTTATTTGATCAATTTCTAAAGCACCGTCAATTTCATGAAAATTTGAATTTTTTGAGTAAAAATCTAAAACAGGTTTTGTTGTTTTCATGTATGTATCATATCTTTTAATTATGGTTTCCAAATCATCATCTGATCTTTCTTCCTCAATTTTTCTTTTTTTAATTCTTCTTATAATAATCTCTTTATTTACATTAAGGAAAAAAATTAAACCAATTTCTTGATTAGAGTTTTCCAATAATAATTTAAGGTTTTTTGCTTGAGTTAAAGAGCGAGGATATCCATCAAAAATAAGTCGATTTTTTTTTTGAGGATCATAAATAATATCTTTTATAAGATTATTAACAATTTCATCACTCACAAATTTTCCTTCATTCATATTATCAATTATTTTTTTTCCAATCTCAGTATCTTTTTTAATTTCATCCCTCAAAATATCTCCAGTTGATATCTGAAAACCATTTAATTTTTTAACTAAATGTTTTGCTTGTGTTCCTTTTCCAGCACCAGGTGGGCCAAACAAAATGATATTCACTTACTTACCAAGTTTAGTTTTTTTAATAAGTTGCTCGTACTGAGAACTCATTAATCTAGTTTGAATTTGTGTTACAGTGTCTATGGCAACAACTACAACAATCAAAATTGAGGTACCACCTAGATAAAATGGTATTGGATATTTTGCAATTAAAAATTCTGGCATTAAGCAGACTAAAGTTAAATACAAAGCACCAATAGTAGTTAATTTCGTAAGTATATTTTCTATATATAAAGCAGTACTTTCACCAGGTCTAATTCCTGGAATAAATCCTCCGTATTTTCTTAAATTATCCGCAGTTTCATTTGGATTAAACGTAATAGATGTGTAAAAAAAAGTAAAAAATATTATTCCTGAGGCATATAACAACATGTATAAAGGTTGACCTTGAGTAAAATACGAACTTATATTTAAAAACGTATCGCTTTCAGAAAAATTAAAATTTGAAAATGTTACAGGCAATAATAATAAAGCCGATGCAAAAATTGCAGGAATAACACCCGCTTGGTTAATCTTTAAAGGTAAATGTGATGACTCTCCGCCATACATTTTATTACCCATTTGACGCTTAGGATAATTTATAAGTATTTTTCTCAAAGCTCTTTCCATAAAAACAATAAAAAGAATTGTTATAATAAGAAGTATGAATATTGCTAAAATCATAAATGTTGAGATAGCTCCTGTTCTACCAAGTTCAAACGTAGTTACCAATGCTCTTGGAATTTCTGCCACGATACCAGCAAAAATTATTAAAGAAATCCCATTTCCTATACCCCTTTGTGTAATCTGCTCACCTAACCACATCAGGAAGATTGTACCTGCAACTATAGTTGTAACTGTTGAGATCTTAAAAAAAACACCTGGATTAATAACTAAATTCGCTGACGACTCCAAACCAACGGAGAGACCATAACCTTGTAATGTTGCCAACAACACCGTACCATAGCGAGTAATTTGTGTTATTTTAGACCTTCCAATTTCTCCTTGGGATTTTAAATTTTTGAAATAATCAGACACACCTGTTAACAATTGAACAATAATAGATGAAGAGATATAAGGCATAATACCTAAAGCAAAAATTGCCATTCTACTAACAGCACCACCTGCAAATACATTAAACATTCCAAGTAAGCCTTTTTGATTGCCTTCCATCAATATTTTTAATTGTTCAGGATCTATACCTGGCAATGGAACAAAAGTTCCAAACCTATAGACAGAAAGTAAGGCTAAAGTAAAAAATATTCTGTTTCTTAAATCGTTACTAGAAGATGAGACACTCATGGATTTTACTATTTTTTAATTTGAATAGATCCACCAATTTTCTCAAGCTTATCAATTGCTGATTTAGAGGCTAAATCTGCTTCAATGTTTATCTTGTCTTTTATTTGACCAGAACCCAAAATTTTTAATCTGGCAGATTTTTTATCAATTAAACTTAATTTTTTTAGTAAATTAGAATTTAAAACTTCTGAGGTCTTGATACTCTTTTTGTCTATAAAAGATTGAATTTTTTCCAAATTTAATACTGCAATATTTTTCTTTCTAATTGGATTGAAACCTCTCTTGGGTAATCTTCTATATAAAGGCATTTGACCACCCTCAAAACTTTTTATTGATACTCCAGATCTTGATTTTTGGCCCTTCACACCTCGGCCTGATGTTTTTCCTTTGCCAGATCCTATTCCTCTACCAACTCTAATTTTCTTCTTATTAATTTTGTTTCTACTATTTAAACTTATCATTATCCTCTTTTCTCAATAATTTCAGAGATTTTTTTATTTCTTATATTAGATATTTGCTTTGGAGAATTTTGTTTTAATAAAGCTTTCATTGTAGCTCTTATCACATTATGAGCGTTAGAAGTTCCCATCGATTTCGCAACTATATCTTTAACACCTAAAACCTCGCAAACTGCTCTAACAGGTCCACCCGCTATGATACCTGTGCCTTTAGATGCAGCTCTTAAAACTATTCTTCCTGATCCATCTTTAGCTTTAACATCATGATGAATAGTTCTTCCCTCTCTTAAAGGGATTTGTACTAGCTTTCTTCTTGCCATTTCATTAGCTTTTTTAATTGCATCAGGAACTTGTTTAGCTTTAGCATGAGCTATACCAATTTTACCTGATTGATTGCCCACAACAACTAAAGCTGAAAATCCAAATCTTCTTCCACCTTTAACAACTTTTGTTATTCTATTTATATGAACTAATTTTTCTAAAATATCATCAGTTTTTTTATCTCTTATATTTTCCATTATTAAAACTCCATTCCATTTTTTCGAAGAGTTTCTGCAAAAATCTTGACTCTTCCATGATATTTATATAAACCTCTATCAAAATAAATTTTTGAAATCTGTTTTCCTAAAGCTTTTTTAGCTAATTTTTCAGCAACTATCTTAGAAAGCTCCGTTTTAGAAATTTTTTTTTCTAATCTAAAATCTTTCTCTACAGATGATGCAGATAAAAGAGTTATATTTTTACTATCATCAATTATCTGTGCGGATATATTTTTTGATGATCTTGATATACTTAGTCTATACCTATCTTTTTTTGCAACCTGTTTCAACTTATTGCCTACTCTAAATTTCCTTCTGATATTTTTTGTAAGTTTCATTATTTCTTTTTACCCTCTTTTTTAAGAACATATTGGCCTTTTTCCCTAACTCCTTTTCCTTTATAAGGCTCAATTTTACGCAATGTTTTTAGTTTTGAGGCTACAGAACCAACTTGTTGTTTGTCAGCTCCAACTATTTTTAAAGTTGTTTGCTTTTCAACAGATATTTTAATTCCTTCAGGAATATCAAAATTTATGTCATGACTGTAACCAAGTTGTAAATTTAATTGATTACCTTTTAATGCTGCTCTATAACCAACTCCCACTAATTCTAGAACTTTCTCATATCCTTTGCTTGATCCAATAACAGCATTATTTATCAAACTTCTATTCATTCCCCACAACCTTTTAATATTTTGATCTATTTTTTTTGGTTTAATAGAAATTTCTTTACCCTCTTTAATATCTAAAGAGAAAATATCCAAATCAATATTAAGAGAAGATTTTCCTAATGGACCCTCAATGTTTAAAATGCTGCCTGCTAAAGCAACTTTAACTTTTTCTGGAATTGAAATATTTATTTTACCTATCTTAGACATTAAAATACCTTACAAATTATTTCTCCACCAACTCGTTTTTTTCGTGCATCGATGTCTGTCATCACACCTTTTGGTGTTGACACAATTGCGATACCTAAACCATTATTTATTTTCGGCAAACTATCAGCACTTGAAAATATTCTTCTTCCTGGCTTAGATACTCTTTCAAATGCGCTTATTACAGGATTTCCTGAGTGATATTTTAACTCTAGTGTTAAAATTGATTTATTATTTTCAGTATCCACTTTGAAATCTTTAATAAATCCCTCATTTTTTAAAATTCCAGCAATCTTTGTTTTAAAATTTGATGATGGTAAATTGACTTTTTTATGATTTCTTGATTGGGCATTTTTTATTCTAGCTATCATATCTCCGATTGGGTCACTTAAACTCATATATTCCTTTCTACCAACTTGATTTAACTAATCCAGGTATCTTTCCTTGTAAACCTAATTGTCTTAATGCAATTCTAGATATCTTTAATTTTCGATAAACACCATGTGGTCTTCCAGTTATTTGACACCTGTTCATTACTCTTATTTTTGCAGAATTTCTGGGTAATTTTGATAATTTTTGCTGAGCCTTAAATCTCTCCTCTAGTGAAAGTTTTTTATTCATTATAATTTTTTTTAATTTTTCTCTTTTTTTAAAGAATTTATTTGAAAGTTTTATTCTTTTATTATTTTTATTAACTGAACTTAGTTTTGCCATTTTAATTATCTCCTTTTTTTATAAATGGAAAATTTAATTTTTCTAATAAAGCATAACTGTGCTCCTTACTCTTAGATGATATAACTATTACAATATCTATACCTCTTACTTTATCAGCTCTATCAAAACTGACCTCTGGAAAAATAATATGTTCTTTAACCCCAAATGTGTAATTACCAAACTTGTCAAAACCATTTGCTGATAACCCTCTGAAATCTTTTATCCTAGGCAAGGCAATATTTACTAGTCTATCCAAAAATTCATACATTTTATTTTTTCTAAGTGTTACCTTTAGACCAGCATTTGAACCTTTTCGAGTTTTAAAATTTGCCACAGATTTTTTAAATTTTGTTACTACTGGCTTTTGGCCTGTGATTTTTGCTAAGTCTTCCTCACATGATTTAAGGATTTTATTATCATTACCATCTAATCCTAATCCCATATTAAGGACTATTTTCTCTATCTTTGGCCCCATATAAATGTTTTTGAAACCAAATTGTGTTTTTAAAGATGGTTGAATTTCCTTAAAAAATAAATCTTTTAACCTTGGTACCATTATTTTTTCGCCTCTTTTTTCTTAGTTTTTAAATTATCATCAATTAATTTTAGATTTGAAATATGAATAAAGCTCTCTTTTGAAAAAATTCCACCTTTTTTTTCTTTTGTTGTTTTGACATGTTTTTTAACAATATTGATGTCTTTAACTTTGGCTCTATTTTTAGATCTATTAATTTCAATCACCTCACCTTCCTTATTTTTGTCTCTTCCAGATAAAACTTTTACTTTTAAACCTTTTTTTATCATTAAAGTACCTCTGGAGCTAATGAGATTATTTTCATTTGACCTCTGTTTCTCAATTCTCTTGTTACTGGTCCAAATATTCTTGTACCTACTGGTTCACCTTTATCATCAACTAATACTGCAGCATTATTATCAAATTTTACTTTAGAACCATCATCTCTATGAATTCCTTTTTTTACTCTGACAACTACAGCTTTGTGAACTGATCCTTTTTTAACTTTTCCTTTTGGTATAGCTTCTTTAACTGCAATCACAATCATATCACCAATGCTAGCATACCTTCTCTTCGAGCCACCTAAAACTTTAATACACTCAATTTTTTTTGCTCCTGTATTGTCAGCAACTTGTAGCTCTGTTTGGACCTGTATCATTATTTTAAATTCTCCACTACTTGAAATTTTTTATTTTTTGAAAAAGGTCTACTTTCAATTATTGAAACTTTATCACCATTTTTATATTTGTTATTTTCATCATGCGCATTATATTTTTTTTGCACTTTTATTACCTTTTTAAGAATAGGATGAGAATATTTTCTTTCAACTAAAACAGTTATAGTTTTATTTGGCTTATCACTAACAACGATACCTTTTAAAATTTTTTTAGGCATTTAGTTTTCCTTTTAAAACTGTTTTTAATCTTGCAATCGTTTTTTTTGTTTCACTTATTTTGGCAGGATTAGTAATCTGAGAATTAACTTTTTGAAATCTTAAATTAAATAAGTCTTTCTTTAGTTTATCAATATTTTTAAAAATTTGATCTTTTGTAAGTTTTTTAATCTCTTGCTTTTTCATATTTAACTAAATCTTTTTATTGTTTTTGTTTTTATAGGTAGCTTTGCAGAAGCCTTGTAAAGGGCTTCTTTGGCTATTTGCTCCGAAACACCATCTACCTCAAATAATATTCTCCCAGGTTTAACTCTACACGCATAGAATTCAGGAGAACCTTTTCCTTTACCCATTCTCACCTCAATCGGTTTTTTTGAAACTGGTATATTAGGAAAAACTCTTGTCCACACTCTACCTTGCCTTTTCATGTGTCTTGTCAAAGCAACTCTAGCTGCCTCTATTTGTTTTCCAGTTACTCTGTCAGGTGATAAAGCTTTTAGTGCGTACGCACCATAATTTATAAAATTAGCTCTTGATGCGGTTCCATGAATTCTGCCTTTATGAGCTTTTCTCCATTTTGTTCTGACTGGCTGTAGCATCGTTATTTATTATCTTTCCCTTTTACTTTGTTTGTTTCCTGACTAAATTCTTTTGCAAATACTTCACCTTTATATATCCACACTTTAATTCCAATAATTCCATAAGTAGTTAATGCCTCTGCTTCAGCATAATCAATATCGGCTCTTAAAGTATGCGATGGTATACTTCCGTCTCTTAACCACTCAGTTCTTGCAATCTCATTTCCACCTAATCTGCCGCTCACTGAAACCTTAATCCCTTTCGCACCCAGTCTTAAACATGACTGCATTGCTCTTTTCATTGCTCTTCTGTAAGATATTCTTTTTACTAATTGCTGAGCAATATTTTCTGCGACTAGGTAAGCGTTTGTCTCTGGTTTTTTTACTTCTTTGATATTTAGAGTTACTTCATTTGTTGTAAGTTTAGATAAATTATTTTTAATTTTATCGATATCACTGCCTTTCTTACCTATTACAAATCCAGGTCTAGATGTATAAATAGTTACATAACATTTATTTGCAGTTCTCTCTATCATTACTTTAGAGACGCCAGAATTAATAACATTTTTTTTTATATAATCTCTTATCTTAAAATCTTCGATTAAATAATTTCCAAAATCTTTCTTTTTGGCGTACCAAACTGAGTCCCAACCTCTATTAATACCTAATCTAAAACCAACTGGATTAACTTTTTGACCCATGACTTTCCACTTTCTTTGTTTCTGTTAAAATAATAGTTACGCTAGAATAAGGCTTAAGAATCGGTGCAGCTCTTCCTTTTGCTCTAGGTCTAAATCTCTTCATTGTAATTTTTTTTCCACAATAGGCTTCTTTTACGAATAGCTTATCAATATCGTATTGAAAATTGTTCTCAGCATTTGCAACTGCTGAACTAATTGTTTTTCTAATATCTTTTGTGATTCTTTTTCCTGAAAACTGTAAATCTCTAATTGCTATATCAACTTTTTTTCCAACTATGCTTCTTAAAATAGGATTTAGTTTTCTAACGCTAGATCTAATATTATTGTTTACTGATCTTACACTTTTGTTGTTTTTTTTTATATTTTTCTTATTCTTGCTCATAATATTTTATTTTTTTGCCTCTGCTTCAGCCGGTTTTGCTTTTTTATCAGCTGGTGTATGACCAAAAAAAGTTCTTGTTGGAGCAAATTCACCTAATTTGTGTCCTACCATATCTTCAGATACTGTAATTGGTATAAACTTTTTACCATTATAAATTAAAAAACTTACACCCACAAAGTCAGGTATGATAGTTGATTTTCTTGACCAAGTTTTAATGGGTATTTTTTTTGGATCTGACTTATACTTGTCTACCTTTTTCATTAAACTTTCCTCGACAAAAGGTCCTTTCCATACAGCCCTAGCCATTACTTAGTATCCTTTCTTTTATTTCTTCTTTTTACTATAAACTTATCTGTTCTTTTATTGTCTCTGGTCTTTAAACCTTTGGCAGATTGACCAGTAGGTGAAACAGGGTGTCTTCCTCCAGCTGATTTACCTTCACCACCACCATGAGGATGATCTACAGGGTTTTTCACAACTCCTCTGGTATGAGGTCTTCTACCTAACCATCTTGATCTTCCTGCTTTTCCTATTTTAATATTTTTTTGATCAGGATTGCTTAAGACCCCTATGGTAGCTAAAGATCTTGAGTCTATTTTTCTAACCTCTCCCGAGGTCAATTTGATTAAGCTATAGTTACCATCAATACCGCTTATTATTACTGACGTGCCGGCTGATCTTGCTAACTTACCACCTGCACCAGGTTGAATTTCTACATTGTGAATATTAATACCTACAGGAATATCTTGCAAAGGCATGCAATTTCCAACTTTTATTTCTTTTTTAGAGCCATTTTCAATTTTATCTCCAACTTTGATTTTTTGTGGTGCTAAATAATATGCATGGACGCCATCTTCAAATTTTACCAACATTATATAACACGACCTATTAGGATCATATTCTATCCTTTCAACTGTTGCTGGTACATCAAATTTTTTACGATAAAAATCGACATGTCTGTACATTTTTTTATGACCACCAGCTCTATTTGAGGATGTTATATGTCCATTATTATTTCTACCTTTCATAGAATTTTTAGGTGAAACAAGAGATTTAAAAGGCTTACCTTTCCATAATCCAGATCTATCAACTAGAATTGTTCCCCTAGTAGATTTTGTATAAGGTTTAAACGTTTTTAATCCCATAACTAAATTCCTGCTGTAAGATCAATACTTTGACCTTTTTTTAGTGTTATTATGGCTTTTTTTAATCCAGAGATTTTAACTTTTTTACCTCTTACCATTTTAGATCTATTTTGCTTATTTATAATATTTATTTTTACAACATTAACTTTAAAAATTTTTTCTATATTCTTTTTTAAATTTAACTTATTAGCACCCATAGGGACCTTAAAAACAATTTTATTTTGCTCAGAGAGATTTGTAGACTTTTCAGTAACCACAGGAGATAAAATTTTGTCATATAAATGAATTTTATTCATTATGTATACCTTTTTTCTAATTCTTTAATTGAACTTTCTGTAAAAACAGTTTTTTTAAATTTTACAATATCAAATGCGCTAAAATGATTTATATCAGTTACTTTAATATTTGGAATATTTCTGATTGATTTTTCAACTTTATCTTTTGAAGATTTGTCTAAAATTATAAGTGAGTTTGAAATTTCAAGTTTTTGTAGAATGTTAAACATTTCTTTTGTTTTTTTTATCTCGGAATTAAAATCATTTAGTACAACTAAATTTTTATTTTTTGTTTTTTCACTAATTAAGGAAGCAATACTTAATTTTTTTTCACTTTTATTCAACTTTCGTTTTTTGTACGCTAACTCTCCTTTTGGACCATGAGCAACACCTCCACCAACAAATATAGGTGCCTTTCTACTTGCATGTCTTGCATTTCCTGTTCCTTTTTGTGCATATATTTTTGAAGTTGGTCCAGAGACCTCATTTTGTTGCTTAGTTTTTGCATGACGGCCTTTATAATTAGCATTAGTTTTGTACAAAACACTATTGATAAGTCTCTTGTTTATTTTAGCTGAAAATATTTTGTCCAAAACTTCAATAGACTCTTTTTTTCCATTAATATTTAATTTTTCTATTTTCATTATTTTTTCTTCTTATCAGGAGTTTTCTTTGCATGTTCGGCAACTTTAATTTTTTCATCTATAGTTTTTTTGGCAATGTTTTTAACTGATTTTTTTACTAAAACCTCTGAATTTTTAGAACCTGGAATTGAACCCTTTAGATAAAGAAGTTCATTTTCGAGATCTGTTTTAATAATTTCAATATTTTGCATTGTTCTTAGTTTGTCACCCATATGACCAGCCATTTTTTTTCCCTTAAAAACTTTTCCTGGGTCCTGTCTTTGACCTGTCGAGCCATGTGACCTATGTGATATTGAAACACCATGAGATGCTCTTAATCCACCAAAATTATGTCTTTTCATTGCTCCAGCAAAACCTTTACCAATAGTTTTTGACTTTGTATCAACAAATTTGACATCATTAAAAATTTCTAAACCAAATTCATTTCCCTCTTTATACTTACTAGTTTCAACTACTCTGAATTCCTTTAATTTTTTTTTAGCCTCAGTATTTTTTTTTGCATAATACCCTTTCAAAGGTTTAGAAATCTTTGAGTTTTTGATTTTGCCGAAGCCAAGTTGGACGGCATTATATCCTCTTTTTTCTTTATCAATTACTTGAATTACCCGAGCTTTTTCCATCTTTAAAACTGTAACAGGAACTAATTGACCAGTTTTATAAAACTCTCTTGTCATTCCTATTTTTTTTCCGATTAAAGCAATTTCACTCATAACTAAATTTTTATCTCCACATCGACACCTGAGGCCAAATCAAGTTTCATTAAAGCTTCAACAGTTTGTGGTGTTGGTTCAATTATATCAATTAATCTTTTGTGTGTTCTCGACTCAAATTGTTCTCTACTCTTTTTATCAATATGCGGTGACCTTAACACTGTGTATCTCTCTATTCTTGTCGGTAAAGGTATTGGCCCTTTTATAGTAGCTCCTGTTCTTTTAACAGTGTTAACTATTTCCTCGGTTGACGCATCCAGAATCTTATTATCGTAGGCTCTTAGTTTTATTCTAATATTTTGTTTTTCCATTTTAACCAGCTACTTTTTTTGTTACTTCATCTTGAACATTTTGAGGAACTTTTGAATAATGATCAAAAAACATTGAATATTGAGCTCTACCCTGAGACATAGATCTCAAACTATTTATATATCCAAACATGTTTGCTAATGGCACCATCGCGGTAATGACAGTTGCATTCCCTCTTTGCTCTTGAGTACTTATTTGACCCCTTCTACTATTTAAATCACCGATTACATCCCCCATGTAATCCTCAGGAGTTACAACCTCAACTCTCATAATAGGTTCTAAGAGTTTTAAACCACCTTGTGTGCAAGCTTCTTTAAAACAAGCTCTACTAGCTAATTCAAAAGCTAAAACACTTGAGTCTACATCATGATGTAGACCATCAACAATCGTAACCTTATAATCAATCATTGGAAATCCTGCTAAAATTCCACTATCTGAAACTGTTTCAATTCCTTTTTCAACACCAGGGATAAATTCTTTTGGTATCGCACCTCCCTTGATTGCACTCTCAACCAATCTACCTTTACCTGGCTCTTGAGGTTCAATTAATAGCTTAACTTTTGCGAACTGACCAGCTCCACCACTTTGTTTTTTGTGTATATATTCAAATTCTGCAGATTTTTCTATTGTTTCCCTGTATGCGACTTGCGGTGCACCAACATTTGCCTCAACCTTAAATTCTCTTTTCATTCTATCAACAATAATATCTAAATGAAGCTCACCCATCCCTTTAATTATAGTTTGACCAGACTCCTCGTCCGATGAAACTCTAAATGATGGATCTTCTTTAGCTAAACGAGCTAAAGCTTCACCCATTTTTTCTTGGTCGCCTTTTGTTTTGGGCTCAACAGCTATTTCGATAACAGGATCAGGAAATTCCATTGGTTCTAATAAAACTGGATTATCTTTATTACACAAAGTATGACCAGTCATTGTATTTTTTAATCCAGCTAGAGATACAATATCACCTGCATTAGCCTCTTTTATATCCTCTCTAGAGTTAGCATGCATTAACAACATTCTTCCAACCCTTTCCTCTTTATCTGTAGATGAATTGTAAATAGAAGTTCCAGACTTAATTGTTCCGGAATAAACTCTAATAAAGGTTAAAGAACCTACAAAAGGGTCATTTGCGACTTTAAATGCTAGAGCCGAAAATGGTGAATTGTCCTCAAATTTCATTTCAACTTCCTCATCAGATCCTACTTTTGTTCCTTTGATTGAACTTATGTCTTCAGGACTTGGTAAATAATTTACAACAGCGTCTAATAGTGGTTGAACACCTTTGTTTTTAAAAGCTGACCCAGTCAAAACAGGCACAAAATCGAAACTTAATGTCCCTTTTCTTATACATTTGATTAAATCTTCCTCTTTTATCTCATCACCATTTAAATAACTTTCCATTAATTTTTCATCTTGTTCTACAGCCAACTCTACTAATTCAGTTCTATATTTATTTGAAATTTCTATTAAATCTTCCGGAATATCTTTATATTCCCACTCTGCTCCAAGTGCTTCATTTTTCCAAATCTGAGCCTTCATTTTAACTAAATCAATTACACCAGTTAATGAAGACTCAATTCCAACGGGGACTTGAAGAACCAAAGGTTTAGCTCCTAATCTATCTTTTATCATTTCAACACATCTAAAAAAATCTGCACCTGTTCTATCTAACTTATTTACAAAACAAATTCTTGGAACTTTATATTTATCTGCTTGTCTCCATACTGTTTCTGATTGTGGTTCTACTCCAGCAACACCGTCAAAAACTGCAACCGCACCATCTAAAACTTTTAATGACCTTTCAACTTCAATTGTAAAATCAACATGACCAGGGGTATCAATTATATTTATTCTATGATCTTGCCAAAAACAAGTTGTGGCTGCTGATGTAATTGTAATACCTCTTTCTTGCTCTTGCTCCATCCAATCCATGGTTGCAGCGCCGTCATGTACCTCGCCAATTTTGTGGCTTTTACCTGTGTAATACAAAATTCTTTCTGTCGTGGTTGTTTTACCAGCATCAATATGTGCCATGATACCTATATTTCTGTATTTGATTAAATTATGTGTTCTTACCATTATTTACCACCTAAAATGTGCAAAGGCTTTATTTGACTCTGCCATTTTATGAACATCCTCTCTTTTTTTAACTGCTGCACCTTTTTTCTCATAAGCATCATAAAGTTCATTGAAAATTTTATCGGACATATGTTTATCTTTTCTTTTTCTAGCGGACTCTACTAACCATCTTATAGCTAAAGCTTGTGCTCTTTTACTTTTTACTTCAACTGGGACTTGATAAGTTGCTCCACCTACTCTTCTCGAACGCACTTCAACAGTTGGTTTTATATTATTGATTGCTTCATTAAATATATTTATTGGTTCGTCTTTTGATTTAGTTTTTATTTTTTCTATTGCATCATAAACTATTTTTGCTGCAACACCTCTTTTTCCATCAAACATAATGTTATTTATTAATTTTGGAATTATTGTAGAGTTAAATTTTGGATCTGGTGTAATATTTTTTTTTGGCTGAGTTTTTTTTCTAGACATCTTTATTTACCTTTTTTCGTTCCGTATAGAGATCGTCTTTGCTTTCTATTAGCTACTCCTTGAGTATCTAAATTACCTCTTAATATATGATATCTGACACCTGGTAAATCTTTGACCCTACCACCTCTTATTAAAACTACTGAGTGCTCTTGAAGATTATGACCTTCACCTGGAATGTATGCGGTGACTTCAAATCCATTAGATAATCTTACTCTTGCAACTTTTCTTAAGGCTGAGTTTGGTTTTTTTGGTGTAGTTGTATACACTTTAACACAAACACCTCTTTTAAGAGGTTGTTTTTGCAATGCAGGAACTTTGTTCCTTGCCATAGGTTTAATTCTTTTTTTTCTTAACAACTGGTTTATCGTCGGCATATAAATTTTATAATTAAGTTTTTTGATGAAATAACTGACAGGTTATTCATGGCAGCGTTTAGTGCAATTAAAGCACTACATTCCAACCAAAAAATATCGCCAAATTACTTATTAATTAGATTTTGTCAAACTAAAACTATTAGTAAGAGGTGTTATTTCTATTGATTTACTTGAGTTTCAGAAGCCTCAATTTTTTCTTGTTCGGATAAGAACTTATTGTCATCTTCAAGAGCCTTTTTATTCCATTTATTTTTTATATTACCAGTGCCGGCAGGAACTAATCTACCAACAATCACATTTTCTTTAAGCCCATTTAAAGGATCAATTTTTCCTTTAATTGCTGCATCAGTCAAAACTCTTGTTGTCTCCTGAAAAGAGGCAGCCGATATAAATGACTCCGTCTGCAAAGAAGCTTTGGTGATACCCATCAATACTCTTTCACCAGTTGCGGGTGTTTTTCCATCTTTTTTTAATTGTTCATTCATATTCTCAAATTTTATTCTATCAACTATTTCACCAGGTAAATAAGTTGAGTCACCTGAAATTTTTACCTCTACTTTTTTTAGCATCTGTCTTAAAATTGTTTCTATATGTTTATCGTTAATTACAACACCTTGTAATCTATAAACTTCTTGTACCTGATTTACGAAATATTCTGTTAAATCTTTTATGCCCATTATTCTTAATATATCGTGTGGTAGAGGCTGGCCGTCTAATAAATACTCACCTTTACTAATTTTTTCACCCTGATTAAAATTAATATGCTTTCCTTTTGGTATAAGGTAATTGGATGCCTCAGTGCCATCCTCGGGAACTATTGAGACTCTCTGTTTACCTCTTACTTCTTTTCCAAAAATTACCTGACCGTCGTTTTCAGCTATAATTGCACTATCTTTTGCTTTTCTTGCCTCAAATAGCTCAGCGACACGTGGAAGTCCTCCAGTTATATCTTTAGTCTTTGTTGTTTCTTTCGGTAATCTAGCGATTACATCTCCAGCTGAAACATTTTGTCCATCTTTTACAGATAAAATTGAGTCAGGAACAAGATAATATCTCGCTTCATTATCATCAGCTTTTTTAATAACATTGCCTTTTTCATCTCTTAAAGTTATTCTAGGCTTTAAGTCTGAACTTTTAGATTGAGATCTCCAATCAACTACTGATTTTGAAGAAATACCAGTTGCATCGTCTGTTGTTTCTTGAATTGAAACTCCATCAATTAAGTCAACATAGCTGGCTATACCTGATTTTTCAGCAATGACTGGTGTTGTATAAGGATCCCACTCGCAAATCTTAGTATTAGCTTTAATTTTATCTCCATTCTTAAAAAACAATTTAGAACCATATGCAACTTTATAAATTGCTGTTTGAACACCATTATCATCTTCAATAGATAATTGGGTATTTCTGCCCATAACAATTAAATTCTTTTTAGAGTCCTCTAAAATATTTGAATTAATTATTTTCAAAATACCATCTGTTTTAGTTACTATTTGAGAGTCTTGTTTTACAGAAGCTGTACCACCAACATGGAATGTTCTCATTGTTAACTGCGTACCCGGCTCACCAATTGATTGAGCTGAAATCATTCCAATTGCTTCTCCAACATGAACCATTTTACCTCTTGATAAGTCTCTTCCATAAGAGATTGCACAAACACCTTCTTTTGAACCACAAGTCATAACCGAATACACTTTTATGGATTTAATACCTGCAGAGTCAATTAGATCACATGCAGCTTCATCTATCATTGATGATTTTTTAATTATAATTTCACCAGTTAAAGGATGTTTAACATCATCAAATGCTATTCGACCTAGCGCTCTCTCGGATATACTTACAACTACATTACCACCTTCTAAGATTTCGGAAAGTTCTATAAAACCAGGTTTTTTACAATCACACTCTTTTTTAGTTATTGTTAAATCTTGTGCCACATCGCACAATCTTCTAGTTAAATAACCAGAGCTTGCTGTTTTAAGTGCAGTATCTGCCAATCCTTTTCTAGCACCATGAGTTGAGTTAAAATACTCTAATGCTGTCAAACCCTCTTTAAAATTAGATGTAATAGGACTCTCAATAATTTCTCCAGACGGCTTGGCGATTAGGCCTCTCATCCCGGCTAATTGTTTCATTTGTGCTGCGGAACCTCTCGCCCCACTATCAGCCATCATGAAAACAGAATTAATCTTTAAGCCCTCTGATGTTTTTTCGGTTGCAGAAATACCTTTCATCATTTCACCGGCAACTTTGTCTGTACATTTTGACCATGCATCTACAACTTTATTGTATTTTTCTCCTCTAGTTATTAGGCCTTCTGCATATTGAGTCTCGTAATCAGAAATGAGTTTTTTTGTATCTTCAATTAATTGAGTTTTGTTTTTTGGAATAATTAGATCATCTTTGCCAAAAGATATTCCAGCTTTAAACGCGTGTTTAAAACCAAGATCTTTAAGCTTATCACAGAATATTACAGTGGTTTTTTGACCACAAAATCTGAAAACAATATCAATAATTTCAGAAACAGTTTTTTTAGGAAGTAATCTGTCAATGAGAGAAAATTTAATATCTTTGTTCTTTGGTAATAAATTTGCTAGTAAAAATCTTCCCGCCGTTGAAGTATATTTTTCAAATTTTGTTTTCCCATTTTCATCAATAGTTTCAAACCTAGATATTATCGTGCTATGAACTTTAATTTGACCAGAGGACAATGCAAAATCAATTTGATCGGCATCTAAAAAATAACCTGCTGGTTTATCAGTTAGTGGTTCTTGAGATAAGTAATAAATACCTAGTATCATATCCTGACTAGGTACAATTATTGGTTTGCCGTTTGAAGGTGAAAGAATATTGTTTGTTGATAACATTAAAATTCTGGCTTCTAATTGAGACTCTAAACTCAAAGGGACATGCACTGCCATTTGATCACCATCAAAATCAGCGTTAAACGCTGCGCAAGTCAGAGGGTGTAATTCAATCGCATCACCTTCGATTAACTTTGGCTCAAAAGCTTGAACACCAAGTCTATGAAGGGTAGGTGCTCTATTCAGCAGTACAGGATGTTCTCTAACTATAAGTTCTAATGCATCCCAGACAGCATTAGTTTCTTTCTCGACTAATTTTTTAGCTTGCTTAATTGTGGAAGCCAAACCAAGCTTATTCAATCTTGCATATAGAAATGGTTTAAATAATTCCAATGCCATTTTTTTTGGAAGACCACACTCATGTAGTTTTAAATCAGGACCAACAACAATTACAGATCGACCAGAATAATCAACTCTTTTACCTAATAAATTTTGTCTAAATCTACCTTGTTTACCTTTGAGCATCTCAGCTAAAGATTTTAAGGGTCTTTTTCCTGTCCCAGTTATGACTCTTCCTCGTCTACCATTGTCAAATAATGCATCTACAGACTCTTGAAGCATCCTTTTCTCATTCCTTACGATTATGTCAGGTGCTTTAAGGTCCATTAATCTTTTTAGACGATTGTTTCTATTAATTACTCGTCTATATAAATCGTTTAAATCAGATGTAGCAAATCTCCCACCATCTAAAGGAACTAGAGGTCTCAGCTCAGGTGGTATAACAGGCACAACTGTCATAATCATCCACTCGGGTTTCTGACCTGTTTCAATAAAAGACTCAATTAATTTTAATCTTTTAATTGCTCTCTCTTCATTGACCTTTGATTTAGTCTCTTTAATGTAAGATGCTAAATTTTTTCTTTCAGTCTCTAGATCTAAATTTTTCAACATTTCAAGAACAGCTTCCGCTCCTATACCTGCTGTAAAAGCTTCTTCACCGTATTCATCTTGATATTTTGCTAGTTCTTCCTCATTCAGTAGTTGATTTTTTTGTAAACCAGTTAAACCGGGTTCAATAACAATAAAATTTTCAAAATACAAAACTCTCTCTATCTCTTTAAGCTTCATATCAACCGCTAAAGCAATTCTACTTGGTAAAGACTTTAAAAACCAAATGTGTGCAACTGGTGTTGCTAGGTTAATATGACCCATCCTTTCTCTTCTGACATTTGACTTTGTAACCTCAACTCCACATTTTTCACAAATGATCCCTCTAAATTTCATTCTCTTATATTTACCACATAGACATTCATAATCTTTGATTGGGCCAAAAATTCTTGCACAGAAAAGACCATCTTTTTCAGGTCTAAAAGTTCTATAATTAATTGTTTCAGGTTTTTTTATTTCACCGTACGTCCATGATTTAATCTTTTCTGGACTAGCTAATGAGATCTTAATACTATTAAAATTTTGTGCTTCTGAGATCTCTGAGTTTTTAAATAGATCTGTAAGTTCTTTTTTCATAAATAGTTAATTTAACTCCACATTTAATGCCAAAGATTTAATTTCTTTGACCAAAACATTGAACGACTCTGGTATTCCTGACTCAAAATTCTCCTCACCCTTAACAATTGTCTCATAAACTTTTACTCGTCCGGCAACATCGTCTGATTTTACTGTCAAAATTTCTTGTAGGGTATAAGACGCACCATAAGCCTCTAAAGCCCATACTTCCATTTCACCAAACCTTTGTCCTCCAAGTTGAGCTTTACCTCCAAGTGGCTGTTGTGTCACTAAACTATAAGGTCCTGTTGATCTTGCGTGAATCTTATCTTCAACCAAATGGTGAAGTTTCAACATATAAATAATTCCTACAGTTACTGGCCTATCAAACATTTCTCCTGTTCTGCCATCCCATAAGTATGTTTGTCCAGAGCCTGGTAATTTTGCTAATTCGAGCATCTCAGTTACATTTTTCTCTTTGGCGCCGTCAAAAACTGGTGTTGATATCGCTACACCGTTCTGTAAGTTTTCACACAAATCCCTAAATTCAGTCTTGCTTAATTTATCAACTTTATTCTCAAAAATTTCCTCACCATAAACTGTTTTTAGAAAATTTGAAATTTTTTCAGTTTTTTCAATTCTTTTATTATTTTCATTAACTAATCTTTTGACTTCTTCACCAAATTCCTTGCAAGCCCAACCTAAATGAGTTTCTAAAATTTGACCAACATTCATTCTACTTGGAACACCGAGAGGATTTAAAACTATATCAACTGGTCTTCCATCCTCTCTATATGGCATATCTTCTACAGGCACAATCTTACTAACAACACCTTTGTTGCCGTGCCTACCTGACATTTTATCACCTGGTCTTAATCTTCTTTTAATAGCAACAAAAACTTTAACCATTTTCATCACGCTTGGTAATAAATCATCACCACTTCTAATTTTTAAAACTTTGTCCTCAAATCTATCAATTATATCTTGTTTGGCTTTAGTGTATTGATCTTTTAATTGAACAAGCGCCGCCTCAACTTTTGTGTCGCTTGAAGAAATCTTAAAAACATCATTGATTGAAAATTTATTAATTGTCTCAAAATCTAATTTAGTGCCAGACTCAACATCTTTAATCTTTTTTGCCAAAGTTAAACCAGATAATATTTGTGAGGCTCTTTGTTTAATACTTCTTTCTAAGATTTCCTCTTCGACTATTTTATCCTGTTGCACTTGGTCAATTTCTGCACGTTCAATTGTAATTGATCTTTCATCTTTTTCAATTCCATGTCTGTTAAATACTCTTACATCCACAACCGTTCCACTGCTTCCCCTTGACATTTTTAATGATGTATCTGTTACATCAATTGCTTTTTCACCAAAAATAGATCTTAATAATTTCTCCTCTGGTCCAGATGCGGAATCTCCTTTAGGAGTTACTTTACCAACCAATATATCTCCCGCGTTTACTTCCGCTCCAATATAAACTATACCCGACTCATCCAAATTTTTTAAAGCTTCTTCATTAACATTCGGAATATCTCTAGTTATTTCTTCCTCGCCAAGCTTAGTGTCTCTAGCCATTATTTCATATTCAACAATATGAACAGATGTAAAAACATCATCAGTTACACATCTTTCAGAAATTAAAATAGAGTCCTCAAAATTGTAGCCCTGCCATGGCATAAAAGCTACGGTAACATTTTTTCCTAAAGCTAATTCACCTAATTTTGTTGATGGACCATCAGCAATAATATCACCAATTTTAACTTTATCACCCACTCTGACTAATGGCCTTTGGTTTATACAAGTATTTTGATTTGATCTCTTAAACTTTTGTAAATTATAAATATCAACTCCCGACTTTGAAAAATCAGTTTCCTCTGTGACCTTTATAACTATTCTTTTACCATCTATTTTATCAACAATCCCATTTCTCTTTGCAACTATAGTTACTCCAGAGTCAAGAGCAACATCGCTCTCAATACCTGTACCTACTAAAGGAGCTTCAGGTTTTAAAAGTGGAACTGCTTGTCTCATCATATTAGAACCCATTAGAGCTCTGTTAGCATCATCATTTTCTAAAAAAGGTATTAGTGATGCAGCAACTGAGACTAATTGTTTAGGAGAGACATCGATATAATCTATCGTATCCGGTTTTGCTAACAAAAAATTTAAATTTTGTCTGCATGAAACTAATTCCTCAATAATTTTGCCATCTTTATCAATTTTTGTATTAGCTTGAGCAATTGTAAACTTTGTTTCTTCCATTGCAGAAAGATACTCCACATTATCTTGGACAACTCCATTTTTTACTCTTTTATATGGACTTTCGATAAAACCGTATTTATTTATTTTAGCATAAGTTGATAAACTATTTATCAACCCAATATTTGGTCCTTCTGGTGTTTCTATTGGACATATTCGCCCATAATGAGTTGGATGAACATCTCTTACCTCAAAACCTGCTCGTTCTCTCGTTAAACCACCTGGACCTAAAGCTGAAACTCTTCTTTTGTGCGTTATTTCAGAAAGAGGATTTGTTTGATCCATAAATTGTGAGAGCTGAGAACTTGCAAAAAAATCTTTTAAAGATACGGTTAATGGTTTAGCGTTAATCAAATCTTGGGGCATAGCTGATTCAACATCTAATGTTGTCATTTTTTCTTTTATCGCTCTTTCCATTCTATAAACACCAATTCTAGCTTGGTTCTCAACTAATTCACCAACTGATCTAACTCTTCTGTTTCCTAAATGATCAATATCATCTACTTCGTCCTTACCATCTCTTAGATCTAACATTTTATGAATTATTGCAATTATGTCGTCGTTTCTTAAAATTGTTATTTTGTCTGAACATTCCAAATCTAGTCTTGAATTCATTTTTACTCTACCAACATCAGAGAGATCGTATCTGTCTGAACTAAAAAAAAGATTGTTAAATATCTGGGTTGCTATTTCAATTGTTGGGGGCTCGCCAGGTCTCAACATTTTATAAATTTCAGTTATAGCTTCATCTTTAGTATTATTCTTATCGTTAAGTATTGTATTAAGTAAGTATGGACCTTTATTTATTGAATTTGTTTTTGATACATTAATTGAATGAATTTTAGCTTCTATAATTTTTTCGACAATAGTCTCGTTCAATTCTGTGCCAATTCTAAAAACATCATTTTCCTCTGTTCCAATTTTAATATCGTCATGCAAAAACTTTCCGTATAAAGATTCTTTCGATACTAATATATCTTTCAAACCATCGTTGAATAATTTTTTTGCATTTAGAAAATTAATTTTATCTCCAAGTTTGATTACTATTTTACCTGATTTTGCATCCACAACCTCTTCAGATAAATTTTTAGATTTATAATTCTCAGGATCAAATTTTGTTTTCCATTTTTCTGTTTTTGAGTCATAAGAAAATTTTTCTTTTTGATAAAACTCATTTGCAATCTCTGATTTTGTAAAACCAAGTGCAAGTAATAATGTGGATGCTAAAATTTTCTTTTTTCTATCTATTTTGAAATATAAAAAATCTTTAACATCATATTCAAAGTCAAGCCATGAGCCTCTGTTTGGTATAACTCTGCAGTTAAATAAAAGTTTTCCACTAGCATGAGTTTTTCCTTTATCGTGATCAAAAAATACACCTGGACTTCTGTGCATTTGATTTACAACAACTCTTTGAACTCCATTAGTTATAAATGTTCCGCTGTTAGTCATCATTGGAACTTCGCCCATATAGACCTCCTGCTCTTTAGCGGACAAAATATCTTTAGTATTATTCTCTTGATTTATGTCATATACAACTAATCTTAATGTGCATTTTAATGCAGATGAATATGTTAAACCTCTAGCTATGCACTCTTCAACATCAAATTTAGGTTTTTCTAATCTATAAGAAACATATTCTAAAGTTGCTTTATCATTCAAATCCTCAATTGGGAAAATGCTTTTAAAAACTCTATCAAATCCTTTTGCTAAATCTCCAGCTTCTGAATCAAAGTAAGTTAGTTCATTATAAGAATTCTTCTGGACTTCTATCAAGTTTGGTATTGATAAACTTTCTTTTAATTTACCAAAACTTTTTCTAATATTTTTTTTTTCTGTAAAAGATATCTGCATTATGTTCAATACTGATTAAAAATAACCAGTATATCAAAAATTCCTTATTAAATTACTTAAGTTCTACTTTTGCGCCTGCAGCTTCTAACTTAGCTTTAATCTCTTCAGCTTCTTTTTTGGGTACACCAGTTTTAACTTCCTTTGGTGCTCCTTCGACAAGATCTTTAGCTTCTTTTAATCCAAGAGAAGTTGCTGCTCTCACTTCTTTAATGACATTAATTTTTTTATCACCTGCAGAAACAAGCATAATTGTAAAATCGTCTTTATCTTCCGCTGGTGCTGCACCTCCAGCTGCTGCTGGTGCTGCCGCAGCAATCGGGGTAACACCCCATTTTTCTTCTAATTGTTTTGAAAGCTCAGCTGCTTCGGCAACAGTTAAGCTTGATAAATCTTCAATAATTTTATTTAAGTCTGGCATATATTACTCTTTAGGTTTTGTTACAGAATTTTCTGGAGGTAAATTACTCATTTTTTCTGATCGTGCAAGTAAAATACTTACTAATTTTGAGGCAGAAGCATTCAAAATACCCACTATATTCGCTCTTGCTTCATCTAAAGTGGGTAAATTTGCGACATTCAATACTCCGGTCTGATCAAGAACCTCATTCTCCATCATTCCTCCAATTAATTTAAGATTCTCATTATCTTTTGCAAATTTTGATAGAATTCTTGCGGACATAATAGCGTCCTCACCAAATGCTACTGCTGTTGGACCGGTGAATAAATTTGATAAATCCTTACACTTTGTTTTTTCTAATGCCAATTTTGTAATTCTATTTTTAGTAATCTTAAAAGTAATGCCGTGCTCTCTCATTTTTGATCTTAATTCATCAAGCTGTGTCATAGTTAAGCCTTGATAATGGGTAACTAAAATTGCCTTACTATTTTCAAATTGAGTCGTCATCTCAGATATGTAGTTTTTTTTTTGCTCTTTATTCATCATAACAATTAAATACTCTTTCCCAGTTTAAGTTTATAAGAAACACCCATAGTAGATGTAATAAAGGCAGAACGAATTAAATCACCTTTAATAGTATTATTAGATTTTTCTTTCTCTAGTGTTTCTAAAATTGCTTTAAAGTTTTTAATTAATTTTTCATCAGAAAATGATTTTTTTCCTATACTTACTCCTATATTTCCATCCTTATCATTTCTAATTTCTGCTTGACCTGATTTAGCATCCATAACAGCTTTTTTTAAATCATCAGTTACAGAACCCAATTTTGGGTTAGGCATCAAACCTTTTGGACCTAAAACTTTTCCAAGTTTAGAAAGTTTAATCATCATGGCTGGTGTACAAATTAATTTTTCAAAATTCATTTCTCCATCTTTGATTTTTTCAATAAATTCATCACCACCCACAATATCTGCACCAGCTGATTTTGCCTCTGATAATTTTGTATCTTCACAAACGACAGCAACTTTTACAGTTTTTCCAGTTCCTCCTGGTAAGTTTACAACTGTTCTAATGTTAACTTCACTTTTTTTTTGTTTGTTGTTTATTTGAAAACTTAGATCAATAGACTCATCAAACTTTGCTGTACAATTTTTTTTTATAACTATCAATAATTTTTCCACTGTCTCTAAAGGAAGCTCATTGGTTTTTTCTGGTAATTTTTTAAATCTTTTTGATGACATTTCAATCTTTAACCTCTATTCCCATGGATCTAGCTGATCCAGAAATAATTTTGACAGCTTGATCTAAGTCTATTGCATTCAAGTCATTCATTTTTTGTTTTGCAATCTCTTCGGCCTGTTTTTTTGTTATGGAAGCTACTATATTTCTACCAGGTTCTTGTGATCCACTTTTTAATTTAGCTGCTTCTCTTATAAAGAAGGAAGCTGGAGGAGATTTAATTTTAAAATCAAACTTTTTATCTTTATAAACAGTGATTTCAACAGGAACTGGTTTGCCTGCTAAGGATTTAGTCTTATCATTGAATGCCTTACAAAATTCCATTATATTTACACCACGTTGCCCCAAAGCAGGACCAACAGGTGGTGCTGGATTGGCTTGACCACCTTTTATTTGAAGTTTTATAAATCCACTAATTTCTTTTTTTGCCATTAACTAACTTTCTCCACTTGATTGTACTCTAATTCTACAGGTGTTGGTCGTCCAAAAATTGAGACAGAGACTTTTAATCTTGATTTTTCCTCATCAATTTCTTCAACCATGCCATTAAAAGAGGCAAAGGGTCCGTCAACAACTTGTACTTTTTCACCTACGGTGTACTCTATACCAGATTTTGGTTGTGCTACACCATCTTTAATTTGTCCTAATATCTTTTCAATTTCTTTATCTGAAACTGGAACCGGCATACCTTTGGTCCCTAAAAAACCACTTACTCTTTTAATGTTTTTTATCATATGGTAAATATTATTGTCCATTTCACTTTTTATCAAAACATATCCTGGAAAATATTTTTTCTTTCTTTGAATTCTTTTACCTCTTTTTACCTCGGTAACATCATGAGTTGGGACTATTATTTCCTCAAATTTTTCAGAAATTTTCGCTTTATCCGCCTCTTCTTTTATTAAACCAGCTACCTTATTTTCAAAACTTGAGTGAGACTGAACTATGTACCAATTTTTCATTATATACTTACCTTCAATAACAGATCTAACAAAAATTTTAGAAACTGATCTAATAAAAGGAAAAATAAAGACATAGCTATTGCCATCAAAGATACCATTAATGCGCCTTGCAAAGTTTCTTTTCCAGTTGGCCAGGTAACTTTAAAGGCCTCTTGTTTAACTTCCTGTATGAACTTTATTGGGTTTTTCATTTCTTTTAAATATTATAAATGTTGGCAGGAGCGGAGGGACTCGAACCCTCAGCCTCCGGTTTTGGAGACCGGCGCTCTACCAATTGAGCTACACTCCTATATAGAGCTTACTCTATAATTTTTGTTACTACTCCAGCTCCTACAGTTCTTCCTCCCTCTCGAATAGCAAAGTTAAGTTTCTCTGACATTGCGATTGGAGTTATTAATTTTACTGTAAACTTAGCATCATCACCTGGCATGACCATTTCAGTACCTGCAGGTAACTCAACCTCTCCAGTTACATCTGTTGTTCTAAAATAAAACTGTGGTCTATATTTTGTAAAGAATGGAGTATGTCTGCCCCCTTCCTCTTTTTTTAAAACATAAGCCTGAGCTTCAAATTTAGTATGTGGTGTAACTGATCCTGGCTTACAAAGAACTTGACCTCTTTCAATATCAGTTCTTTCAACACCTCTTAAAAGAACACCAACATTATCACCTGCCTCACCAGAGTCTAAAAGCTTTCTAAACATCTCAACACCAGTGCAAACTGATTTTTTAGTTTCTCTAATTCCAACGATCTCTATTTCATCACCTGTTTTAAGTACTCCTGACTCTACCCTTCCGGTAGCGACTGTGCCTCGTCCTGAAATCGAGAAAACATCTTCAACAGGCATCAAAAAGTCTTTGTCTTTTGGTCTGTCAGGTTGTGGAATAAACTCATCAACATTTTTCATTAGTTCCATAATTGATTTTTTTCCAATTTCTTCATCTCTTCCCTCCACTGCAGCAAGAGCAGAACCTTTAGTAATTGGAGTTTTATCTCCTGGAAATTTATAAGAAGTTAATAATTCTCTAATTTCCTCTTCAACAAGATCAATCATTTCTTTGTCATCCACTTGATCAACCTTATTCAAATAAACTACTATTGCTGGAACTCCAACTTGTCTTGCTAAAAGTATATGTTCTCTAGTTTGTGGCATAGGTCCATCTGCAGCATTAACAACCAAAATTGCTCCATCCATTTGTGCTGCACCAGTAATCATGTTCTTTACATAATCAGCGTGCCCTGGACAGTCTACGTGGGCATAGTGCCTTTTTTCTGTTTCATACTCAACGTGCGCAGTTGAAATTGTTATACCTCTCTCTTTTTCTTCTGGAGCTTTATCAATTTGATCATACGCAACTGCTTGGGCACCGCCAGTTTCAGATAAAACTTTAGTGATAGCAGCAGTTAAAGTTGTTTTACCATGGTCGACATGACCTATTGTACCAATATTACAATGTGGTTTATTTCTTACAAATTTTTCTTTTGACATTACTTATATTCCTCACATTTCTTTTTATTTATAATTTCTTTTCTTGGAGCGGGTAAAGGGAATCGAACCCTTACATCCAGCTTGGAAGGCTAGCGTTCTACCATTGAACTACACCCGCACAACCCCAAGAGTAACACTCCAGTATTATTTAAAAATTCATTGAATGGTGGAGGGGGAAAGATTCGAACTTTCGAAGACCGAAGTCAACGGGTTTACAGCCCGCCCCATTTGACCGCTCTGGAACCCCTCCCTTAGGGGAAGTGTCCCCTTGTTCAATAAAGCTTTAAACAACATGCGTTTTATATATTTTATTTAATCAATTGCAATACGTGATTTAATAAGAAAATATTAAAAAAAACGTGTAAAACATAGGATTATTTATGAATAAATCATCATTTTTCATTGTTGGCCAACACACTGTTATAGAGGCTCTCAAAAATCCAAGAAGGAATGTGCTAAGAGTTTTTTTAACAGAGGAAAGTAAAAAAAATATTCATAGACTTAGTCCAAATAAAAACCTACTAAACGAAGTAAAGGTTTATTTTAAAACTAAAAAAGAACTAGATAAATATACCACTAAAGAGAATTTGTTACATCAAGGATATGTTGCTGAAATAGAACACTTAGAAAAACCTATTCTTAAAGAATTTATTAAAAAAAAAAATAATATTACTTTAGTTTGTTTAGATGGGGTAACAGATCCTAGAAATATTGGTGCTTTAATTAGAAGTGCTACATCGTTTAAAATAGACGGAATTATTATTAAAGAGAGACATTATCCAAGTGAAAGTAAACTAATGTACAAAGCATCAAGTGGAGCAATAGAGTATATGAATATTTTTGAAGTATCTAATATAAATTCTACCTTGAAAAATCTTAAAGATAAAAATTTTTGGGTTTATGGCTTTGATAGTAACGGCAGTAAAGATTTTACAAACATAGAGTGGAAAGGGAATAATATACTTTTATTTGGGTCTGAAGGCTTTGGTATGCACAAACACACATCTAAATATGCTGACTTTTTAGTAAAAATAGAGATCGATAGTAAAGTAGAAAGTCTAAATATCTCTAATAGCGCTGCTATTGTGTTTCATCATTTAAGTTATTTAAAAAAAAGAGTTGATTAATTTAAGAATTATTAATAGTTATTGCGCATGCCCTTGTAGCTCAGTTGGTAGAGAAATTGATTTGTAATCAAAAAACTTAATCTTCAAAGCATTTAACATCAAGTAAACTCTAACATATTTAACATTAAAAAGATTATTTTTTTTTCATACCTATTAAAAACCGATAGATTGTTATTTCTGAACTACAAACCTATTGTAAACATTATAAAAATTTTTGTTAAAAATTATTGGTCAGAGATAAATTGGCATTATGATTTTCTTGATTAGAAAAATCATTTTCTAAATTAAACTCCAGATCAAAACCATTTAACGTTCTAGAAATTTTAAAATTTGAAGTCATATCTTCTCTAACATCAAATGCTAACTCTGTTTCTTTTCTATATAAAAAGCCGGTTGATAATGTAAATTTATTTATATAGCCGTGTCCTTTGATTTGCTGTCTTTCGTAATCTGCACTAATTGTTAACCCTTGATCATGCTTAAAATCTAAACCAAGTCCTGCTGTGTATATATCTCTATTTTCATTATCAGCTTGATACTCAAAACTTTCGCTATCTGATACATAACTTGTTACTACTTTAGAGTTTGAGGTAAACTCTTTACCATATTCAAGATTAACTCTAGATTTTATATTTGAGTTTTCTAAATTAAAATCTCTATCAATTAGTACACCTAAAGAAGCCATTAAAGATTTAATATCTTGATCATTATAGCTAATAGGATTAGTGCCACTTTCGGTATAGCTATGAAGCGCTGTATAACTTCCATCAATACTACCTATTGAACTAATAGTTAAGTCACCGTCTTCATATTCTCTACCAATATCAAGTGAACCAAAAACTTGCTTACCTTGGCGGTCACCAGTATGAGTGTTAGTGTTTCCTTCGTCTTTCCTTACGATATCACTATCTAAATAACTAACTCCAAAAACATGTTTTAAAAAATTCTTGTCTTCTAAACTATTAATCCCATAAACAGATAAACTTAAAGCATTAGTGTCAACTGCAGAACCAAAGGTTCCAACATCAACATCAGTGTTACCCACTCTTAAAGCTACTCCTGATATTTGGTCTTCATCCATTTTTTTATCGGCACCTACAGTTATACCAAATCCATCTATATCTTGTGCAGAGCTTAAGGAAGTCTCACCAATTTTTCCAAAACTAATACTACCTTCAGTCCATGCTTCCCAGTCATTAGGTAAAATCTGATCTAACTTTTGAATTGGATTGAATTTAGCTTGAGAAGAACTTGCAACATTATTCGATATTTTCTTAAATAATTCATTTTGAAAGAGCAACTCTATTCTTTGAGCGCTCGTTTGGTATTTATTTGCTCTCAAAATATCAAGTCTTTTAAAAGTAGCCACTCTTGTATCTTCAGCAAACTTTTTAGTAGTATTGATTTGTGCATCATTTATACCTCTTACATCTTTAATTTTTGGTGGGTCTTCACATTTTCCTGAGCTAGTAACTTTAAAAGCACAGCTTAAAGTATATATATTTATATCATCACCAGCATTACCTACTATAAACATTTTAGTTCCAGTTGTATTAAAAGCTATACCTTGAGGATTGGTCTCTTGATCAGTAACAACAAACTTTCCTACATGAGTTACAGTTGATGTCAAATCAAAGCCTACTGATAATGTATACTCACTTATATCATTACCTAAATCACTTACTATAAACATTTTAGTTCCATCATTATTAAAAGTAATACCCCTAGGAACAGTTACTTGACCACTAATATCAAAACCTGATCCATCTCCATTTATGTCATTGAAAGTTGCAGTTGATAAATCAAAACCTGTTGATAATGTATATACATTTATATCATAAGCAGAATTACCTAAGTAAAACATTATCGTTCCGTCATTGTTGAAAGCAATACCTCTAGTTTGCACATCTTGATCACTAATATCAAAACCTGTTCCATTTCCATTTATGTCATCAAAAGTTGCTGTTGATAAATCAAAGCCTGTAGATAAGG
The DNA here is from genome assembly GCA_902586495.1 of uncultured Pelagibacteraceae bacterium. Lineage (GTDB taxonomy): Bacteria > Pseudomonadota > Alphaproteobacteria > Pelagibacterales > Pelagibacteraceae > Pelagibacter. The sequence continues at coordinate 10,301 of CACIHQ010000009.1, read as the reverse complement.
TATATGAATTTATATCTTTACCAGTATTACCTGAGACAAACATCTTGGTTCCATCATTATTAAATTTAATATATAGAGGAGTAAGATCTTGGCCACTAATATCAAAACCTGATCCATCTCCATTTATGTCATCAAAAGTTGCAGTTGATAAATCAAAACCTGTTGATAATGTATATGAATTTATATCATTTCCTTGATCACCTACTATAAACATCTTGGTTCCATTATTATTAAAAGCAATACCTCTAGGTTGAGTATCTTGAGTACTAACATCAAAACTATCTACAAAGGTTGCAGCAGCTTGTGCTGAGCTAACAAAAGTTAGATTTAAAATTAGAAATATTGAAAGTATTTTCTTAAAATAATTTAACATTTTCTTTGTATAATAAACAAATAACATAAATTAAATCTATTAATTTCCTCATTTTAATGGATTATAAAAGTTTTTTTTTAATATTTACGAATTACTTTTTGATATTAGCTTATCAAACTCTCGAACCGATAGCCGAACCGATAGATTAGTCACAAATGGTCTACAACAAGCTATAAAATAACAAACAATAAGATTACCTTTTAATAATCAAATCTTTTAAGTGTTGATTTAATTGACTTTTAACATTAAAAACTTCGTTGATACGAATGCCCTTGTAGCTCAGCTGGTAGAGCAATTGATTTGTAATCAATAGGTCCGCGGTTCGAATCCGTGCGGGGGCACCACTGTAAAATAAAATAACTAGATTTAAATTTTGATCCGCAAATACCTTTTCTCAAATTAATGATTAAAACAATATACTAAAGAATTTTTCTTAAGGCTTTTCAATTTAAAATAAGTTAGAATATTAGCCCATGAAAAAAATATCAATTATAACACCATGCTATAATGAAGAAACGGCGTTATATAACTGTACTAAAGAAATCAAAAAACTATTTGATAATGAATTAAGTGATTATGATTATGAGCATATAATTTGTGACAACAACTCAAACGAAAATACTATTAAAATCTTAAGAGAAATTGCTCAAAATAATAAAAAAATAAAAATTATTTTAAATGCAAAAAATTACGGTTCAGTTAGATCAACATTTAATGGTATTAAAAATAGTTCTGGAGATGCCGTTTTATTATTTTATCCTGTTGATATGCAAGATCCACCTGAAAAGATTCCTGAATTAGTTAAGAAGTGGAATGAGGGTGCTGATTTTGTGGTAGGTTGTAGGATGGAGCGTGATGAATTTTTTCTGATGAAATCTGTAAGAAATTTTTTTTACATTCTGCTCAAGAAGTTTTCAAAAAATAATATTCCATTAAATGTCTCAGATTTTCAACTGGTTGATCGAAAAATTATCAATAAGATGATATCTATAAAAGATAATTTTCCATTTATTAGAACCCTAGCATTCGAATTCAGTGACAATTATAAATCCATTAATTATAAATGGAAAAAAAGAGAAATAGGTAAATCAAAAGAATTTATAAAAGATTACATAAGTTCAGCAATGAAAGGTTTAATATCAGCCAGTGATACACCATTTCGATTTATATTATACACTGGGATGTTTGTATCAATATTTTCAATAATTTATGGTTTTTATTCATTTTTTTATAATTTATTTTTCCAAAATGATTTAGAAAAAGGCATGCCCACACTATTAATATCAGTTTTAATATTTTCTGGTTTACAACTTCTGGTATTAGGTTTTATGGGTGAGTATATTTCTTCTATTCATAATCAATTAAAAAAAGATATTGAGGTAAATGTTAAGGAAAAAATTAATTTTTAAATAATGATTAGGTCAAATTAGCTTTTATTATTTTACAAACTTTTTTAATTTGATCCTCTTTCAGACAAACACCGCTCGGAAGATTAATTGCATTTGAAGATAAATATTTAGAATTTTTTAGAGAACTTACATTTTTTTTATTCCAATATTTAAAACTACTTAACTCTGGAAAAACAGGTCTACTATCTATCTTATTTTTTAATAAAATCTTCATAAGTTTGTCTCTTTTTATTTTTGCTTTTTTATTTAGAATTATACTAGACATCCAATAGATACTTTTTGTATTTTGTACTTCATGATTAAGAGATACACACTTTAAATTACTTAAATATTTATTATACCATCCAAAAATTCTTCTTTTTAAAGCTATCAGTGCATCTATTCTTTCTAACTGACCTAAAGCTAGTGCAGCTTGAATATTCGACATTTTATATTTGACACCCAAGTTATCGATAAAAAAAGTTTTTTTATAATTTCGTCCTTGATTAGAAATTTTTAATGCCTTTAAATATAATTTTTTATTATTTGTAACCAACATGCCTCCCTCACCAGAGACGAGTAATTTTGCTCCCTGAAAGCTAAATGCTCCAAAATCACCAAATGTACCGCATTTTTTATTTTTAAATTTGGCACCAATTGCTGGCGCAGCGTCCTCAATAACATATAAATTATATTTTTTTGCAATTTTAATAATATTTTCCATATTACATGGTTGACCATATAAATGTACTGGCATAATTGCTTTTGTTTTTTTCGTAATCAGTTTTTCAATTTTACCAACATCAATTCCCCAATCTTTTAAATCTATATCTGCGAATATTGGTGTTGCATTTACATAAGCTATTGCATTAGCTGTTGCAACCCAAGTTATGTTTGGAAGGATAACTTCATCACCTTTTTTTATACCTAGTGCCATCAATGCAATGTGCATTGCGCCAGTACAACTAGATGTAGGTATTGCATATTTACAATTTAAATATCTGCAAAATTTTTTTTCTAACTTTTTTAAATAATCATTAGCATTGTTATTCCATCCTTTGCTGACAGCATCATTAACATAAGAAACTTCTTTTTGAGAAATAGAAGGTCCAGCGGTTAATATAAATTTATTTCCATTTTGTCTTTCTTTGTAACTCATTATTAAATATGGCTCTTTAATATTCTTATTATTGTTTTTGCTCTTAATGATTTTAAAATTATTTTTTTTGTAAAAATTAATTGCTCTATCATTAGTATTTAACACTCTTAAGAAGAAACTATTTACATAAAATATTTGACTTGCCCATCTAATTAGCTCTTGTATTACTACTGAAAATACCTCTTTGTTTTCATCTTTTTCACCTTTGATTACATTATCAATTTCAAATTGCATTTTTTTGTTTAAACAATTAGCTAGCCCTATATGACCTATTGGGTGTCCTCCATCTCTTACTACTAAAAAAAGAATTTTATCCTCAACATCTATCAAATTATTTTTCATCCACTTTTTAGTTCTGTTAAAATTTGTTTTATTTTTTTGAACGAAAAAATTTGAGTTTTTATTTCTCCACTCACAGAGTTTTTTTATAACATTAGTGTCATTTAAATGAATTTTACTGATTGGAACTAATAAGAAATCATCTTTATTTTTAACTTTAATTGATCTTAGTGTTAGTTCTTTATAATTCTTGCTATTTTTCAAAAATTTAAAGAAACTTGTTACACTTTTAGAGTAATCATTATATGAAATGTTATGCGTCATCTTCTAGTTAGCCTCTAAAATTTTTCTATTTTTATTTACAGTTTTGATTATCATATTCTTATTAAACTCTTTTCTAGATAATAATGGTGAAAGATCTTCAATAGGATTTCCAAATTGAAGCTTAGGAACTATTTTCTGATCAGGTTTTAATAAAACCTCAATGAATTCAGGATTTCTACTTTTTATAGATTTTATTAATTTTTTTTTCAAATTTTTATGATTAGATATTAAAGTGTAATTGACACCGTATGCTCTAGATACAGCTTTAAAATTGGGATTCACAACTCCAGTTTTTGGAGTTGTGGCCTCATATCTTTTATTCAAATATAGCTCTTGAAATTGTTTAATAATTCCATAACCATTATTGTTCATCACTATTATCTTAATAGGAAGTTTATTATTAACTACGGTTTGTAATTCCTGAATATTCATCTGAATACTGCCATCTCCGTCAATACAAATCACTTTGCTTTTGTTGTTTGCAATTGATGCACCTATGCTAGCTGGAAATGCATAACCCATCGGAGAATTTCCAAATGCAGAAAATAATTTTTGACCATTTTTTACTTTAAAAGCTTGAATTGTCCATGTTAAATGGCCTCCATCATCTGCTATTATAATAGATTTATTATTTAAAATTTTTGAAAGTTCATTAATAAATACGTAAGGATTTACATATTTTTTTTGTAAATAATATTCTTTTTTAACAATTGGGTATTTTTTTTTCCAATTTGAACATTTAATTAACCAACTTTCATTTTTATAAGTAAAATTTTCCTTATCAAAAATTTCAAAAAATTCCACAAGGTTAGAGTTAATCTTTAAATGTAGATTTAAACCTCTTTTTTTTGATAATTCATTTTTATCAATATCTACCGAAATAACCTTTGCATCTCTTGCAAAAGTATTTGGTGCTCCGCCAGTAATTCTTGTATCTAGACGACTTCCTAGAGTTAAAAGAAAATCAGAATTTTGAACTGCGAAATTAGCAGCTCTTGAGCCATAGACTCCAATGTTTCCAACATAATTAAAATTGTCGTGGTCAATTAAATCTACTCCACTCCATGTAGTTACTACAGGTATATTTAACTTATTAAGAAAATTGCGAATTTTACTCTGAGTTCTAGAAATTTTAATTCCGCCGCCTAACAAAACTATAGGGCGAGATGAATTTTTAAGTATATTAATAATCTTTTTTATATTTTGTTTTAATATTGAATTATCAAAATTTTTTTTTGGAATTTTAAATCTCTTCAATTTTTTTTCTTTAATTTTCACTTTCTGAAAATTCATAGGTATATCAATGAGAACTGGACCAGGTCTTCCGCTTTTTGCAAGATAGCAAGCCTTTTCTAAAACATATCTGATTTCATTTGGGTTCTTTAATTGATAAGAAAATTTTGTAATTGGTTTAGATATGGATACAATATCTGTTTCTTGAAATCCTATCTGTCTTGTATTTTTTGTACCTTTTTGTGCACCTTGTTTTTCATAACTATTTACTTGTCCTGTAATATGCAAAGCAGGTATAGAGTCAAACCAAGAGCATGCAATTCCAGTAATCAAATTTGTTGCTCCTGGACCAGACGTAACCATAGTGCAAGATAAATTTGGTCCTATTCTTGAATAAGAGTCTGCCATCATTGCCGCTGCTTGTTCATGTCCAACACAAACATATTTGATACCTCTTGTTCTTGAAAAACTATCAATCATAAAAGAAATTGCTCCACCAGTAATCAAGAAAACTTCTTTGACCTTTCTTTGCTTAAGAAATTTTAAAACGTAATCTGAAAGATTCATGCTTTTATTTTTTTAAATTTTATAATAGTGGAGTGTATATATGAAATATCTTTGAGGGTAAGTCCTTGATGACATCCAATAAGTAGACCATTTTTCATAATAAAATCAGAATTTTTAAATTCATTTAATTTATTTTTTCTTGATATTAATGAATGGAAAGCTGGATGTCTTAATATGTTTCCAGAAAAAATTGGTCTAGTTTGAATTCCTTTTTCTTCCAAATATATTTGAAATTCTTTTCTGTTAAAATTTATATTTTTATTAAGAATTATTGGATATGCTAAAAAATTTGTCTTAACATATTTATTTATTTTTGGAACAATAAAATATTTACTCAATTTTTTGAAAAAATTGAAATGACAGTTAAAATTTCTAATTCTAATTTTTGAAAATTTTTTAAGTTTTTTAAGCTGTTCTAAACCAAAAGAAGCGCCTATTTCTGAGGGTTCAAAATTATACCCAATTTCAGAAAATACGAATTTTCGATCATAATCAAAACCTTTTAGTCTAATACCAAGTCTTTTTTTTATATTTTCTGAATCCTCTATTAAGCTAGACATTCGGCCCCAACTTCTAAGAACCTTAGCTTTTTCATAATATTTGAGATTGTTAGTGAGAAACATTCCACCATTACCAGCACAACTAATAACATGAGAACCATAAAAACTTGTTATTGATATGTCGCTAAATTTACCAGTAGAATTATTTTTTATTTTTGCTCCTAAGGTATCAGCAGAGTCTTCTATTATTTTTAAATTATACTTATTTGCAATTTTTTTTATTCTAATCCAGTCTGGAATATTCCCAATTAAATTTGGAATTAAAAGAACTTTTGTTTTATTTGAAATTTTATTTAATATTTTATCAGGATCTACTTGAAGAGTTTCAAATCTACAATCAACAAATACAGGTTTTAAATTTGATAATATTATAGATGAGACCGCTGTACCAAAATTTAAACACGGTGTGATTACCTCAGAACCTCTTTTCAAGTTCAAAACTTTCAAAGCAAGTATTAGCGCTGATGATCCAGAGTTAACCATTAATCCATACTTTTTTGAAAAAATGTCAGATATATTTTTTTCAAATTTTTTAACCGAGTGGCCCATTTGAGTTCCACTCTTTAAAGTATTCAAAACAGCATGAATCTCGTTTTTGTCGTATATATTTTTACCATAATTTATCTTCATTAATTTTTTGATATATAATTTTTAATTTGATGACAAGTGTATTTATACATATTATTTTTTTTAAAAAATTCTTCATACCATTTTAATGTTAATAATACAGACTCATTTAGATCTATTTTTGATGACCATCCAATTAAATTTTTTGCTAGTGAACTATTTAGTCTCAAAAATCTTTTTTCAAAAAATTTTGAATCTTTAATATTAAATTTTATTTTTGATTCAAAGTTATATCTTTTAACCATTATATCAGTAACATTTTTGACTGTACGATTATTTTTGCTAGCTGGACCAAAATTTATTGTTTCCAAATTTTTAATTTTTTTAAAATAGGTTTTTTCAACAGCTAATATATATCCATATAGACAATCAATAACATGTTGCCAAGGTCGCACATGTTTAGGATTTCTAATTATAAAGTTAATTTTTTTTTCATAAGATCTAATAAAATCTGGAATTAATCTATTTTTAGACCAATCACCTCCACCAATGACATTTCCTGCTCTCAAGGTCAAAATGTTTTTGTTATTTCTAAAAAATAATTTCCTATAAGATTTAACTAACATCTCTACTGAAACTTTTGAATAGCTATAAATATCATCTCCACCGAGTTTATCATTTTCTTTAAAAAATTTTTTTTTATTTTGATTTGAATAAACTTTGTCGGTAGTCACTATTAAGATTGATTTTAAGGATTTAATATTTTTACATATTTCCAGTAAGTTGGCTGTCCCCAAAATATTTGTTTCTACTGTATTTATTGGATCTTTATAAGATTCAATTACTAATGGTTGTGCAGCTAAATGAAAAAGTATTTGCGGTTTTGATGAAACAACTGCTTTTTCAAGTTTTTTTTTGTTTTTTATATTTAAAAAAATACTTTTATATATTTTCTTTTTTAAATTTGTAATTGTAAAGATATTTCTTTTATTTGAAGGAGGTAATGCAATACCAGTAACTTTTGCTCCAAGCATTTTTAACCAAATTGAAAGCCATGCGCCTTTGAATCCTGTATGCCCGGTTATCAAAACTCTTTTATTTTTCCAAAAATTTTTTCTCACTAATTATTTCCATATTTTCCATGGAGCTTTATTTGAATTCCAAAGATGTAGTAAATAATTTTTATCCCTTAAAGTATCCATCGCATACCAAAAACTTTTATGTTTATAAACTGATACTTGTTTATTTTTTGCTAATTTAGGTAGAACATCTGTCTCTAAAATTGATTGATCATTTTTTATATAATTGAATATTTTTTTATTAAAAACAAAAAAACCTCCATTAACCCAACCACCGTCTCCATCAGGTTTTTCAACAAAATTTTCTACTAGATCAGATTTTCGCAAAATTTTTAAAGCTCCAAATCTTCCAGTGGGCTGTATTCCTGTCAAACTAACTATTTTTTTTCCTTTTCCATGAAACTTAATAAGATTTTTAATATTCACATTACTAAGACCATCCCCATAAGTAAGTAAGAAGTTTTCATTTACGTATTTTTTGATTTTCAGAATTCTTCCTGCAGTATTCGTATCTTCCCCAGTGTCTATGAAGGAAATTTTCCAGCTTTCAGTCGATTTTTTTAAAACTTTAATTTTTCTATTAGAAGTATTTATAATTACATCTGAGGAATGTAATAAATAATTGGCAAAGAACTCTTTGAGCAAATATCCTTTGTAACCACAACAAATAATAAATTCTCTAACTCCATAACATGAATAGTATTTCATAATATGCCAAATAATTGGCATTCCACCTATTTCTATTAATGGCTTAGGTTTTGAAATTGTTTCCTCCGAAATTCTACTACCCTTTCCACCAGCTAAAATAACTAATTGCATATTAAAATTATAATTTATTTGTATATACTAAATATAGTGATTTTACTAAAAAATTTATATAATAAAGTGCTTTTAAAAAGCGTTAACAGATTAAGTCAAGTAAATATAATTAGTCTTTACATAATTTTTTTAATTTCAATATTAATTTCTTCTTTTTTTTTTTATAATAGTTTTATTTTTTTATACCCAGAAATTATTGATGATAAGTTAGATATTATTTATAAAAATATTCCTTTTGAATACGGGCAAGTTGTCGAAAATTTAATAGTCAATAAGCAATATTCATCAATAATTGAAGCACCAACTGGTGATGTAGAGTTTCATTTAAACAGGCTTCCAATAGTCCCATTTATTTTTTTTTTGACGAGCTTATTTTCATCAAAGTTATATTTTTTAATAATTTCAAAAAATGTTATTTTTTTTTCAATATTATTTTTTGTTTTATTGCATTTTTCAAAACAAAAAAATTATGATTTTTTATCTTTTTTAATTTTAAACTTAATTTTTTATTATAATTTTTATAATTTAAAAATTATTTACAACTTTGTTTATGCTGACTATATAACAGGAGTTTTGTTACCTATACTATTCATAATTTCAATATCGAATTTTAAATTTAAATATTTTTATATTGGTTCTGTAATTTCAATTTTATATTTATCTAAGGCAAATATGTTTCTATTATGTATTGTTCTAAGTTTTTATTTTTTAATTTTTGAAAAAAAAAAAGTACCTATATTTTTTACATTAATAGCTGTAGTTGGTTGGGGGTTTTTTGGATATGTTAAAACAAACAAATTTCCCATAGGACCATCTGTTTTGTCAACTAACTCGCATGCATTATCTATATCGTTTAATAAAGATTTTCATAAATTTTACCCCTTAATATCCGTAGACTACATTAATGGTTGTGATTTAGCTGTAAAAGATAAGATCAAATTCTGCAAAAATGCCCCTGACAAAATAAATAATGAGTGGGAATTCTATGATTTTTACAAAAAACAAAATAAAGAATATTTTAAAAAAAATAAAGATATAATCTTTAAAGATATGATTTTGAAGATTAAAACTATTTTTTTTAACTTCTATGAAGATGGTCAATCATATGAGATGAATAAATTACCTGAAAAAAATTTTGATATATTTATTTTTATAAATAAACTAGTTCTAATAATTTCAATCATTGCTGCATTTATAAATATTATAAAAAAAAAATTAAACATTTCAAATATCAAAACTGAAATATTTTTTTTTATCATTTTATTTTCTTCATTACCTCCGTATTTACTTGGGTGGGCTCTAAATAGGCATTTAGTTTATCTATTTTTAATTTCTCACATATATTTATTCGTAAAGCTTAAATTTAAACAAAATTAAAATCTTACAATGTTAAAAAGTAAAATTAGTTTTAATATTTCTATTATCTTAGTTTTATCCATAATTATTTTTTTTTTAAAAAATCCATTAGTTAATTGGCTAGAGGGCGATTTTGAAAATATTTATTTTATTTATAATACATTGTTAACTGCCAATTCTATTACACCAGATGTAATGGATTATCCGGGAAACTCTAGTTTTTCAATTAATTCATTATACTTAAAAATTATTTCTATTTTTGATAAAACAATAATAATAAATTTAGAAGATATAGTTCTAAGTTCTGATCCTGTCAAAAATTTTAACACAATTTATAAATACCTAAAATTTCTTCAACTATTTTACTCTTTAATTGCTTTGACATGTTTTTACAAAATACTCACATACTTAAATTTAGAGAGCAAAATAGCTCTTTCTTTATCATTATTGTTAATAATCTCTAATCAATACTTAGATAACATACAAAGGTATAGATTTGATTTTGAAAGTCTTACATTTTATTTAATTTCAACTTTTTTTTTACTTTATGCAACTTATACAAAAAAAAAGAATATAACTATTTGTATTTCCGGTTTT
>CACIHQ010000008.1 GCA_902586495.1 uncultured Pelagibacteraceae bacterium | reverse complement strand
TCAAAATATGCTTTATTTAGTAAAAATTTCAAACCTTTAAATTTCAATTTAAATATTTTAATCGCTCCATCTTGGAATACTTCTTTTTTTAAAAATAATTATCATAATATTTTATTTAAACTATTAAGCGAAAAAAATATGCGCTTTTCTATAAGACCCCATCCTACATCCTTTACAAAAAAAGAAGTTTCAAGATTAGAGTTAGAAACTATAGGTTATAAAATAGATGATAACGATGAGATTGATTTTTACAATTTTAACGCACTTATTTCTGATTGGTCGGGAATATTCATAGAATTTTCGTATTTTCAAAAAAAAAAAGCTTTTTTGATTAATTCTCCAAAAAAAATATTAAATAAATATTCAAAAAAATATAATGATCAATCTATTGAGGAATACTCGAGAAATAAGATTGGAAGAGTTTATGAGGAAAATTCTTTAAAGGAATTAGTTGATAGTATTGCTAGTACAACAAATAAAGATTTATTAAAAGATAAATTAGAAATTGATAACTTTTTTAAAGAATATTTTTATTAAAATATAGAATTTGGCCATCCGTCAAATCTAGTTCACCCCCATAAGTTGTAAATGGTGGAGGTGGTGGGTACTGCCCCCACGTCCGCAATGGTTATTACGAAATTCGTTTATCGTCATAGTTGGAAAACCAACATGATTGATATAAAAGTAACTCTTAAAGATTCAATAAATTATTCATGAAATTAACTAAAGAACAACAACATGAAATTAAAGAGCTACAGTCTCAAGAAAATAAAACAAAAAGAGTTACTGTAGTTGAACTAGAAAAAATTCTTTATGAGGCAATACCCATTCTAGACCATGGTTTTATCAGAGTTATTGATTATATGGGAGATGATACTTCAATAGTCCAAGCAGCAAGAGTTTCTTACGGCAAGGGTACTAAAAAAGTTTCAACTGACTCTGGCTTAATAAAGTATTTAATGAGACACTGGCATAGCACTCCATTTGAAATGTGTGAAATTAAATATCATGTTAAACTTCCAATTTTTATTGCTAGACAATGGATTAGGCACAGAACCGCAAATGTGAATGAATATTCAGCAAGATACTCTATTTTAGATAAAGAATTTTATTTACCTACAATAGAAAATTTAGCAGCGCAATCTCAAAGTAATAGACAAGGAAGAGGAGATGTTCTTACAGGCGATCAAGCCAAAAAGGTTCTAAGTTTGCTAAAGAAAGATGCTGAGCAAACTTATGATAATTATGAAACTATGCTTAATGAGAGATATGATGGCTCTGTAATAGATGAAAAACAAGTTGGTTTAGCAAGAGAACTAGCAAGAATGAATTTAACTTTAAACACTTATACACAGTGGTATTGGAAAACAGATCTTTTAAATTTAATGAATTTTTTAAGATTAAGAGCTGATTATCACGCTCAATATGAAATAAGGGCTTATGCAGATGCTATGTTAGATACTGTTAAAAGATGGGTACCAATTACCTATGATGCATTTTTAGATTATAGAGTGGGAGGTACTGAAGTATCATCAAAAGGAAAAAAAATAATACAAAAACTTATTAGTGGTGAAAAAGTTGATGCTGAAAAGTCTGGCTTATCAAAAAGAGAGTGGAACGAGCTTATGTCCGCTTTAGAACTTAAAGATAAATTGATTTAATTTTTTTTGCTAAATTAATATAGATTTTAGATATCTCATTGTTAGGATTACTTTCTACTATTGGCTTTCCTTGATCTGCAAATTTACCAACATCTGGATCAATTGGTATTTCAGCTAAAAATTCTTTATTAAATTCCTTTGCGGTTCTTTTAACTCCACCCTCTCCAAAAATTGTATATTTTTTTCCATCATCTCCTGTAAAAGAGCTCATATTATCTATAAGACCCAAAATTTTTACCCCTAGTTTATCAAACATTTTTATTCCTCTCTTAACATCTAAAAGAGCTACTTCTTGAGGGGTAGATACTATAATTGCCCCATTCATTTCAATGCTTTGAGAAAAAGTTAATTGAGTATCGCCAGTTCCAGGTGGCATATCTACAATTATAAAATCTAAATCTTTCCAATTTACTTGTTGAGTAAATGTTTTAATTGCGCTTGTTACCATTGGACCTCTCCATATCATAGGGGTTTTTTCATCAGTCAGAAAGCCTATAGACATACATTGAATGTTGTATTTTATGATTGGCTCTAACTTTTGACCATCACTCTTCGGTTTCTCATTTATCCCAAACATTTTAGGAATAGAAGGTCCATATATATCAGCATCTAACAACCCAACTCTACAGCCGATTTGTTTTAAAGCTAAAGCAAGGTTCGTTGCAAAAGTTGACTTTCCTACTCCACCCTTAGCACTAGAAATGGCAATAGTGAATTTTGTTCCATTAATTGGCTTCCGTTCGGTTGATTTTCCACTCAACTTTTTACGCATTGCGTCACTTAATTCTGGCTTTTCCTTAGGCATTATGTGATCTTACCTTGTTTTTCATTATAAAGACATTATATAGATTGCCATAATGTCAGATGATTTCAGACAAGGCGGTGGAAGTCCTTGGGGCAAACCCCCAGGAGGAGGAACTGGAAATGGTTCAGGTAGAGGACCAACACCACCTGATGTCGATAAAATTATAAGAGAATTTCAAGAAAAACTAAAAAGGTTTTTACCAGGTGGAAGTTCTTCTGGTGGAAAACAAGCTATCTTAGTTTTGCTTATTTTAGGTTTTGTTTGGTTGGCAAGTGGTCTTTACAGAGTGCTGCCAGATGAACAGGGTGTAGTTTTAAGATTTGGAAAGTTTGTAAAAACTACTCAACCAGGATTAAATTATCATATTCCTTTTCCCGTTGAATCTGTGCTTACCCCAAAAGTTACAAAGGTGAACAGAATAGATATAGGTTTCAGGTCTGAAAGAGATAGCGGATTTTCTTCTCAAGGTGGTGTTGCTGATGTTCCACAAGAAAGCTTAATGCTAACTGGAGATGAAAATATTGTTAATATAGATTTCTCAGTTTTTTGGGTAATTAAAGATGCTGGAAATTTTTTATTTAAGATTCAAGATCCAGAAGGTACTGTAAAAGCCGCAGCAGAAACTGCAATGAGAGAAGTAATTGCTAGATCAAATATTCAACCTATTCTTACAGAGGGAAGATCTTTAATAGAAACTGATACGCAAGAGATTATTCAAAAAATCTTAGATGAGTATTCAAGTGGTATCCAAATCACTCAAGTTCAAACACAAAAAGCCGATCCACCAGATCAAGTAATTGATGCGTTTAGAGATGTACAAGCAGCCAGAGCTGATATGGAAAGATCTAAGAATGAGGCTGAAGCATATGCAAACGATGTTATACCAAGAGCTCGTGGTGAAGCTGCAAAAATATTGCAAGCTGCTGAAGCATATAAAAAAGAGGTTGTTGCAAAAGCGGAAGGTGAAGCAAGCAGATTTTTAGCAATTTATAATGAGTACAAAAATGCTAAATCAGTAACACAAGAAAGAATGTATTTGGAAACTATGGAAAAGGTTTTAGCAGACATAGATAAAGTGATTATAGAAAAAAATGCTGGATCAGGGGTAGTGCCTTATTTACCACTTCCTGAGTTAAAAAAGAAAGTGACTAATTAGAATATGAGTATGGGAAAAATTATTGCTGGTATTAGTGTTGCAATAGCTGCAACATTATTTTTTTCAATCTTTATTGTAAAAGAAGTAAATCAAGCTATCGTTTTGCAGTTTGGTGACCCGAAAAGAATAATTGTGAAACCAGGTTTAAATTTTAAAATTCCATTTATTCAAAACGTGGTTTTTTTAGATAAAAGAATTTTAAATTTAGATACTCCACCTGAAGAGGTCATTGCATCAGATCAAAAAAGATTAATCGTAGATGCTTTTGCTAGATTTCAAATAGTTGATCCATTAAAATTTTATATTTCTGTGGGTAATGAGCGAGTAGCTAGATCAAGATTAGCAACAATTATTAATTCAAGAATTAGAAATGTTTTAGGTCAACAAGAACTTCAAACTTTATTATCAGAAGATAGAACAAAGCAAATGGCTTTAATTCAAGAAGGAGTTAATAATGAAGCTGAAAACTTTGGGATAAAAATTAATGATGTGAGAATAAAAAGAGCAGATCTTCCTCAAGCAAACAGTGATGCGATCTTTAGAAGAATGCAGACTGAAAGGGAAAGAGAGGCAAAAGAATTTAGAGCAAGAGGTGCGGAGATGGCAGTAACAATAACTTCCACAGCAGATAAAGAAGTAACGGTGATCTTAGCTGACGCGCAAAAAAAATCAGAGATTATGAAAGGTGAAGGCGATGGTAAGAGAAATAATATATTTGCTAGTGCCTTTGGACAAGATCCAGAATTTTTTGCATTTTATCGAGCAATGCAAGCATACGAAAAGGCTTTGATAGGAGGTGAAACTTCATTGATTTTATCACCTGACAGCGAGTTTTTTAAATTTTTTGGAAATATAAAACAGCCTCAATCAAATTAATTATTAATGAGTGAATTGATCATTGCATTTGGTCTATTCTTATTTATCGAGGGCGTATTATATGCCATATTTCCATCAAAAATGAAAAGTATGTTGAAAAAATTAGAATTAATTCCTTCAGGACAACTTAGGACTGGTGGATTAGTTTTTGCAGTAATAGGTTTTATAATTGTTTATTATGCCAAGTTTTAAAATAAAAAAAGTAAGAGTATTTCTAATCTCTATCTTGTTGTTATGGAGTAATTCACTTCCCTCATTTTCAAAGGAAATTCCAGGATCATTTGCAGATTTAGCAGAAAAATTAATGCCATCAGTTGTAAATATTTCCACTACTACAACTGTTACAACTCAATCTAATCCCTTTCCATTTCAGTTTCCACCTGGTTCACCATTTGAAGATATGTTTAAAGAATTTGGAGCACCTCAAGAAAGGAAGTCTGCTGCACTAGGATCAGGTTTTATTATAGATGAAAAAGGAATAGTGATTACTAATAACCACGTAATCCAAGATGCAGAGGATATTATAGTAAGAGTTAATGGCGATAAAGAATTTAAAGCTGAGGTAATCGGAGCAGATCCCCTTTCTGATATAGCTGTACTAAAACTAGATTCTAATGAGAAATTTATTCCAGTCAAATTTGGAAACTCTGACAAAGCACGAATTGGTGACTGGGTAATTGCAATTGGTAATCCATTTGGATTTGGTGGAACTGTTACATCTGGAATTATTTCAGCAAGAAATCGTTCATTAGGTTTAACTCGATATGAAGACTACATACAAACAGATGCATCAATTAACTCTGGAAATTCTGGTGGGCCCCTTTTTGACTTAAACGGAGATGTAATTGGTATCAACACAGCAATTCTTGGAAGGAGTGGTTCTATTGGTATTGGTTTTGCAATACCATCTAACAGTGCAAAAATTGTAATTGATCAATTAGTAAAATTTGGTGAAACCAAAAGAGGTTGGTTAGGTGTAAGAATTCAAGATGTTACAAAAGAGATTGCAGATGTTGAAAATTTAGATGAACCTAGAGGCGCATTAGTTGCTAGTGTTGCTGAAAATAGTCCTTCTCAAAAAGCTGGTGTAAAGGCAGGTGATATCATACTTGAATTTAATGGTGAAAAAATAAAAGAGATGAAAGAACTTCCAACAATTGTTGCAAGAACGGAAGTTGGAAAAAATGTAAAAGTAAAGATTTGGCGAAATAAAAAAGAGATAATTAAAACAATCACGCTTGGTAGATTAGAAACTTCAGAGGACTTTAAAGTTGCTGAGAAAAAAACCTCACCAAAAGAGATTTCAATTGACAAACTAAAAATTAACGTAAGGTTGATTAATAAAGAAGATATTAAAAGTAGAAATTTACCCAATCAAACGTCAGGGTTGGTAATCACTAAAATTGAAAATGATAGTCCACTAAAAGGATCTATAGAATTAAATAGTATAATTTTAGAGGCACAAAAGAAAAAAATAAGATCGATAGATGACTTATCTGATGTTGTAAAAAAAGTTTTAAATAGTGATCAAAAAACAATTTTACTTGTTATTTATAATAGTCAAAATCAAAGAAGATATATTGGTATTAAGTTGGATTAATTTATGGATTTTAAATCCAAAATTATTTTAATCTATGGACCCACAGCATCAGGAAAATCAGAATTTGCAGTAAAACTTGCAAAAAAAATAAAGGGTGAAATAATTAATGCTGATAGTATGCAGGTTTATAAAGAGCTTAAAATTTTATCTGCTAGACCATCAAAAAAAGATTACAAAAAGATTAAGCATCATTTATATGGATTTCAGTCTGTAAAAAAAAATTACTCATCAGGAGAATGGCTTAAAGCTGCAAAAAAAAAAATTTCTGAAATTAAAAAGAGAAAGAATGTTCCAATAATAGTTGGCGGTACAGGTTTATATTTCAAAACGTTAACTGATGGGATAGTTAACATTCCTAAAATTCCAATTCAAATTAGAGAAAAAGTTAGGAAATTAAACAGTTCTATGGGTAATAAAATTTTTCTAAAAAAATTAAAAAAACTTGATCCAAAAATTCAAGATTATGTCAATCCATCTGATACCCAAAGATTAATAAGGGCTTATGAAGTTAAACTATTTACCAAAAAAACATTAATTGAGTGGTTTAAGGCAACTAAATCAATTTTTGAAGATAAAGACTTTTATAAAATTTATATCGATTACCCAAGGGATGTTTTAGTAAATAAGATTCACAACCGTGCTCAAAACATGGTAAATAAAGGCGCCATTTTAGAGGCTAAAAAATTTTTGAACATGAAGGTTTCAAAAAAAAGAACTGCAACTAAGGCAATAGGCTTAATTGAAATTAAGGACTTTATTGATAAAAAAATTGAAATCAATGAGGTTATTGAGAGAATATCAATAAAGACTAGGCAATACGCTAAAAGACAGGTTACTTGGGGTAGAGGAAATATGATGGATTGGAACAAAATCAGGCATACCAGGTTGAACAACTTTCTTAAAAATATTTAGATATTTTTTTACTTTACCTTGACCAATAAGCACAACTTCAGCTAGATTGCTTAAATGTCTAAATTATATTCAGGAGCTGAAATTGTTTTTAAATGCCTTGAGGATCAAGACGTCGAATTTATTTTTGGTTATCCTGGAGGTGCTGTTCTTCCAATTTATGATGAATTAAAAAATCACTCTTCTATAAAGCATATATTAGTTAGACACGAACAAGGTGCCGGTCATGCAGCCGAGGGTTATGCCAGGTCGTCTGGTAAACCTGGTGTTGTTCTAGTTACTTCTGGACCGGGAGCTACAAATGTAGTTACAGCATTGACTGATGCTTATATGGATTCGATACCATTAGTTTGTATCTCAGGACAAGTACCAACGCATTTGATAGGAACAGATGCCTTTCAAGAGTGCGATACAACAGGAATTACTAGACCATGCACAAAACATAATTGGTTAGTGAAAGACATTAAAGAATTATCAAAAACTCTTCATGAAGCCTTTAGAGTTGCCACAACAGGAAGACCAGGTCCTGTTTTAGTAGATATTCCAAAAGATATTCAATTTGCAAAAATCAAATATACTAAACCAAAAAAAGAAAAAAAATCTAATGGAAAATTGCATAACAATTTTTCTAAAGAAGAAATTAATGAATTAGTTGACTTAATTGCGAAAGCAAAAAAACCTGTAGTTTACACTGGTGGTGGAGTTATTAACTCAGGCCCAGAAGCAAGTGAGTCGTTACGAGAGTTTGTGCGAATGATTGGTTTTCCGATTACTTCAACATTACAAGGACTAGGGGCTTTTCCTGGAGATGATAGTCAGTTCATAGGTATGCTTGGTATGCATGGAACTTATGAAGCAAATAATGCTATGCATGATTGTGATCTATTAATAAATATTGGAGCCAGATTTGATGACAGAATTACTGGAAAGATAGACGAATTTTCTCCAAAATCTAAAAAAGTTCATATTGATATTGATCCATCTTCGATAAATAAAATAATTAAAGTTGATTTAGCAATCGTGGGTGATGTGAATGAGGTTCTCAAAGCAACCGTTAAAACTATTAGTCAAAAAAAAAATGGTTTTAAAAATTCAAATAAACAAAATGTTTCTAAATGGTGGGAAAAAATTGAAAAATGGAGAGAAAAAAACTCACTCGGTTTTATAAATAGCAAAGAATCTATTAAACCCCAACATGCGGTGCAAAGATTATACGAATTAACAAAAAATCAAGACACGTTTATTACTACAGAAGTCGGTCAACATCAGATGTGGGCCGCACAACATTATAAATTTAATAAACCAAATAGATGGATGACATCTGGTGGACTTGGAACAATGGGATATGGTCTTCCGGCTGCAGTAGGGGTTCAAATTGCGCATCCTGATAAGCTTGTTATTGATATTGCTGGAGAAGCATCAGTACTAATGACCATGCAAGAGATGTCAACAGCAGTTCAGTATAATTTGCCAATTAAAATATTTGTTTTGAATAATCAATATATGGGAATGGTAAGGCAATGGCAGGAATTACTTCATGAAAAAAACTATTCTGAGAGTTATTCAGAGGCATTACCAGATTTTGTAAAATTAGCAGAGGCGTATGGGTGCAAAGGAATTAAAGCTGATAATCCAGATGAATTAGACCTTAAAATAAATGAAATGTTAGATCATAATGGTCCAGTAATTTTTGATTGTAGAGTTGACCCTAATGAGAATTGCTTTCCAATGATACCATCAGGTAAACCTCACAACCAAATGATTTTAGGTCCAAATGATAAAGAAGATAATAAAATTACAGGTAAAGGAAAAGCCTTAGTTTAATGTCGAACCCCAAGTCAGCTTATAATATTCCAACAAAAAAAAGTAAATCTAACACTCATATTATTGTGGTCTGGGTAGATAATGAGGCTGGAGTACTTGCCAGAGTAGTCGGATTATTTTCTGGCAGAGGTTATAATATAGAATCTCTCGCTGTTGCAGAGGTTGATGCAATGAAAAATATATCAAGAATTACTATTGTAACGACTGGAACACCTCAAGTAATTGACCAAATAAAATTACAATTAAAGAAATTAGTCCCAGTTCACAAAGTTGCGGACTTTAAAAGAGAGGATAAAAACGTTATTTTTAAGGAAATGGCTTTGCTTAAAGTTGTTGGAAATAGAAGTAAAATTGATAAGTGTCTTAAAGCTTGCAAAACTTTCAATCCAGTAATATTAGATAAAACAAAAAAATCTGTAGTAATTCAAATTACTGCACTGCGTAGAGAAATAGATAAAATGAATAAAAAATTAAAATCAAATGGACTTATAAGCACATCAAGAACGGGTGCAATAGCTATGACTAGAGGTTCTGAAATATTCAAATAAATTTATTAAAGGAGAATAAAATGAAAATGTTTTATGAAAAAGATACAGACAGCAATCTTGTTAAGGATAAAAAAATAGCAATTTTTGGTTATGGTAGTCAAGGTCATGCACATGCATTAAATTTAAAAGATAGCGGTGTAAAAGAAGTTGTTGTGGCTTTAAGAGATGGATCATCAAGTATACAAAAAGCTGAGTCGAAAGGATTAAAAGTAATGAATTTGTCTGATGCAGCAGAATGGGCAGATATTGTAATGATACTAACTCCAGACGAATTACAAGCCTCAATTTATAAAAACCATATTGAACAAAGAGTAAAAGAAGGATCATCAATAGCTTTTGCACATGGGTTAAATGTTCATTATGACTTAATAAAAGCAAGAAAAGACTTAGACGTTTTCATGGTCGCTCCTAAAGGACCTGGTCATTTAGTAAGAAGTGAATATGAAAAAGGTGGTGGTGTACCATGTTTATTTGCGGTACATCAAAATGGATCAGGCAAAGCGAGAGATCTTGCCATGTCTTATGCTTCAGCAATTGGCGGAGGTAGATCTGGCATTATTGAAACAACTTTTAAAGATGAAGTGGAAACAGATTTATTTGGTGAACAAACTGTTTTATGTGGAGGATTAGTTGAACTTATAAAAAATGGATATGAAACATTAGTTGAAGCTGGTTATGAACCTGAAATGGCATATTTTGAAACTGTTCATGAAGTGAAATTAATTGTAGATCTTATTTACGAGGGTGGAATTGCTAATATGAACTATTCAATATCAAATACAGCTGAATATGGTGAATATGAAACTGGACCAAAAATAATAAATAAAGAAGAAACAAAAAAAAGAATGAAAGAGGCACTGGCTGATATTCAATCAGGAAAATTTACTAAAGCATGGATGAATGAATGTAAAAATGGTCAAAAGAATTTCTTAGCTACTAGAGCAAAATTAGCCGAGCATCCGGTAGAAAAAGTTGGGGCTAATTTAAGAGCAATGATGCCATGGATTGGCAAGAAAAAATTAGTGGATAGTGATAAGAAGTAATTTGTTGTTTCAATTTGGGCTAATTTAGTTGATTTATTTTGCAATCTAAACGATAGGTTGTATATTTCTTGAAAGATAATTTTATGTCTGAAAAAGAAAAAGTTTATATTTTTGATACGACAATGAGAGATGGTGAGCAATCACCAGGGGCTTCCATGAGCGTTGAGGAAAAGATTCAAATCTCAAGAGTTTTTGATGAAATGGGTATTGATATTATTGAGGCTGGTTTTCCGATTTCATCACCAGGAGATTTTGAGGCAGTTACTGCAATTAGTAAAAGTATAAAAAATTCAATTCCTTGTGGATTGGCTCGAGCAACTAAAAAAGATATTGATGCTTGCCACGAATCTTTAAAATTTGCGAAAAGATTTAGAATTCACACTTTCATTTCTACTAGTCCTGTTCACATGAAACACAAACTTAATATGTCAGATGAACAAGTATTAGGCGCAATTAAAGAAAGTGTAACTTACGCAAAAAAATTTACAGATGATGTTGAGTGGTCATGTGAGGATGGCACTAGGACCAATTTAGATTTCATGTATAAAACAATTGAGTTAGCAATAAAATGTGGTGCTACAACAATTAATATTCCAGATACTGTTGGATATTCTATACCAGAAGAATTTGCAAAGACAATCAACCTTATAAAAAATAATGTTCCTAATATTGATAAAGCAATTATTTCTGCTCACTGTCATAATGATTTAGGATTAGCTGTAGCAAATGCATTATCTGGATTATCAGCTGGAGTAAGACAAATTGAATGTACAATCAATGGTATTGGAGAGAGGGCTGGTAATGCAGCTCTCGAGGAAATAGTTATGGCAATAAAAACGAGAGATGATTTATTACCTTATAAAACTGGAATCAAGACAGAGTTAATTAGCAAAGCATCAAAAATTGTTTCAAATGCCACAGGATTTCCGGTTCAATTTAATAAAGCTATTGTTGGAAAAAATGCCTTTGCTCATGAGTCAGGAATTCATCAAGATGGAATGCTCAAAAATAGAGAAACATATGAAATAATGACCCCCGAAAGCGTAGGAGTTAAAAAAACTTCCCTAGTAATGGGTAAGCACTCAGGTAGGCATGCATTTAAAGACAAATTAAGTGATCTAGGATATGCAGATGTTACCGATGATGTTGTCCAAGCAGCTTTTGGTAAATTTAAGATTTTAGCTGATAAGAAAAAACATATTTATGATGAAGATATTGTTGCTTTAGTTGATGATAGTTTAATTATAGATAATAAAATTAATGCTATAAATCTTAAATCTTTAAAAGTTTTTGCGGGTACAGGGGAGCCACAAAGAGCTGATATGACCTTAGATGTTTTTGGAGATATTAAGAAAACTACTCAAACGGGGGATGGTCCTGTTGATGCAATTTTTAAATGTATAAAAGAACTTTACCCACATGATGTTAAATTATCTTTATATCAAGTTCATGCTGTTACAGAAGGAACCGATGCACAAGCAACTGTAAGTGTAAAAATTGAGGAAAATGATCGTACTACAGTAGGTCAGTCAGCTGATACTGACACTTTGGTAGCATCAGCAAATGCATACTTAAATGCGTTAAACAAAATGTTAATCAAAAGAGAAAAAAAATCACTTTATAAAAATATTGAACATCAAAAAATTAAAGGAGGAGTATAATGGGAATATTTGAGAGGATTAAAAAGGTTTGGAGCCAGGATATGGCAATTGATTTGGGTACGGCCAACACTTTGGTTGTAGTAAAAGGACAAGGAGTGGTTTTAAATGAGCCGTCAGTAGTTGCTATAGTGGAACAAGCAGGCAAAAAACAAGTTTTAGCGGTAGGAGATGAGGCTAAGACTATGTTAGGAAGAACACCTGGCAATATTCAAGCTATTAGACCTTTAAGAGATGGTGTTATTGCAGATTTCATTGTTACTGAGGAAATGATCAAACACTTTATAAAGAAAGTTCATAAAGGAAGCACTTTTGCCAATCCAAGAATTTTAATTTGTGTTCCAACCGGATCTACCCCTGTTGAGCGAAAAGCTATTCAAGACAGCGCGTTAGCTGCAGGTGCAAGAAGAGTTCAATTAATTGAGGAGCCAATTGCGGCTGCGATAGGTGCCAATCTTCCAATATCAGAAGCAACTGGTTCAATGGTTGTTGATATAGGTGGCGGAACAAGTGAAATTGCAGTCATGTCATTAGGTGGATTAGTTTACTCGAAATCATTGAGAGTAGCTGGAGATTCTATGGATGCAGCGATGGTAAACTATATGAGAAAAGAATATAATTTGATGATCGGAGATAGCACTGCAGAAAAAATTAAAAAAGAAATAGGAACAGCAATCCCAACAAATAATAATACTTATGCAGTAAAGGGTCGAGATTTAAGATCAGGAACTCCTAAAGAAGTAAATATTACTGAGGAAGACACTGCCGAGGCTCTAAACGATATTTTAAAGCAGATGGTCAATGGTATTAAGGATGCATTAGAAAGTACTCCACCAGAATTATCAGCAGACCTTGTAGATATGGGTTTAGTTTTAACAGGCGGTGGAGCTTTATTAAAAAATATTGACAAACGGTTTTCTAAGGAAACTGGTTTGCCCGTTCACATAGCTGATGACCCATTGTCATGTGTTGCAGTTGGAACTGGAAAAGCTTTGGATCAAGAGCAAACATTTTCTACTATGCTGACTGAATATTAAAAGATGGCCTCTAGCAGAGATGATTTTATAATTGCAATTCGTTCTGCTTTTTTAAAAAAAAGCACTCAACAAAAGTTTTCGTTATTAACGTTAGTTTTTATATCTATTTTTATAATTGTTTTATCTAGTTTTGATTTAAAGTTTATAAGGTATTTAAAAGCAGGAATTAGTGAGGCGGTATATAGATCCTCATTTATTGTCTCAATACCTGAAAACTTTTTAAAAAACACTTTTTTTGAAATAAGGGAATATTCCACTTTTTTTAAAAATTATAAAATAAACAAAGAAGAGCTTAACGAGTTAAAGTCTAAAAGCATCTCAGATAAAATAACTCAATTTGAAAATGAAGAACTAAAAGAGCTTATAAATAATTATACTTTAAGTTCAGATAAACTGTTAGCTAAAATAATTGTTGACCATGACAGCCCATATTTAAAAAGTATCATTATTAACAAAGGTAGTAAGGATAATATTAAAATCGGTACTAACATTTATGATAGATCATACTTAGTTGGCAGAGTGGTTGAGGTAAATTATAAAACCTCAAGAGTTTTATTACTATCTGATCTTAATTCCAATGTTCCTGCAACGATAGCGCCACAAAATATTCAAGCAATTATAACAGGAACTGGTGAGAATTATGGTGAAATAAAATATATTAAAGAGGGTATTTCAAATTTAATTTCACAGGATAGTATAGTTTACACATCAGGCACTGGTGCAATTTTTAAAAGTGGTATTCCTATTGGAAGAGTAGATGTGGCGGGTACAGGAAACTCAAAAAAATTTAAAGTAGACTTTTACAGCGATTTTAGCCAATTAAAGTATGTTTTTGCCGAATTAGTTACTAAAATTGACGTTAAGAATGAAGATCAAAAAGTTGATGCAGGGAATTCACAAATAAATAACACAGTGGATACAAAATTACAAATACTAGAAGATGAAAAAAAGATTATTGAACAAACAAATTTAAAATTTAAAGATGAGAATGAATTATTAAAAATCACAATTAATAATTTAAATAAACAAATTTCAGACTTTAAAAATGAAGTTTATGATCAAAAACAAATAATCGCTCAGTACAATATTGACTTGGACGAAATTGAGTTTTTAAGATTAAATCTAAAATTTGGTCACACATGTCGTAAGTCTTTCTTAAATAATGATGGTTTTGAAGTAGGAACTTTAGAATACAAAAGTTGTGTAATGAATAAAGGACAGACTGATGAGTAATTTTAAATCAAGAGGTTTTTACATTAAATTTTACTCTTTTTTACCAATAATAGTGTTATTTATTTCCGTATTAAATGAATTTGACCTAAATTATTTGAAACTTGAATACTTTTCATTCAATTTTCCTTTTATTTTAATTTTTTTCTTTACTTTAAAAGATTTTAAAAATTTTGATTATCTTTTAGTTTTTTTAGCAGGCTTAGTGAATGATACAGTTGTTGGGTTGCCCTTAGGAATTAGCAGTTTATCTTATATATTAATCTGTATTGCAACATCCTATTTGAGAAATATTACCATTAGACCTAATCCAATAAAAGATTGGTTTTACTTTTTATTTATAATTAGTTTGATAAATTCAATAAATTATTCAATTTTGACTTTATTTTTTTCATACGATCTTTTACTTTTAAGTTATCTAGTGAATATTTTTTTTACTTTTATTTTATATATGTTTTTTGCCTATTTATTTAAATATTATCTAAAAGGTCTAAATGATTAATTCATCAAGTGATAACGTAAAAAAATTAAATTCTATTAATCGTAGAATGTTTATAACGGGATCACTAAAGTTTTTTATAATGGTGGGAATTGTAAGTAGGTTGTTTTTTTTACAAGTTAAAGAGAATAAAAAATATCTTACACTCTCGGATAAGAACAGAATTAGAGAATGGAAATTAGCACCTGTTAGAGGAGAATTTCACGACTATTTTGGTAATGTAATAGCTGGTAACTTTGAAGCTTATCAGCTACATGTGATACCTGAGCAAGTAGAAAATTTCAAATATGTTATCTACAGACTTAAAGATTTATTAGAGTTATCTGACTCAGAGTTCAAAAAAGTTTTAAAAAAGAAAAAAGAGATTAAACCTTGGGAAACTCTAATTGTTTCAAACAATCTAAGTTGGGATAAATTTTCAAAAATAAATAATCATTTGTATGATTTAAATGGAGTGAAACCTGTTATCTCTATTTCAAGAAATTACCCTTTTGACGAAAACTTTACTCATATTATTGGTTATGTAAGTCAGGCAAATGAACAGGATATTGAAAATACAGAATTAATAAAAAAGAATTTTGTACCTGGTCTTAAAGTTGGAAAAATTGGATTAGAAAAATCTTTTGAAGAAAAATTAATTGGAACTAATGATATCGAGAGATACGAAGTAAATGCATATGGTAGACGAATAAGTCAGCTTGAGTTTCAAAAAGGTAAAAAAGGTCAAACCTTAAAACTCACAGTTGATACAGAAATTCAAAAATTAGCAAACGAACTATTGAAAGATAAAGCAGGATCTATATGTGTAATGGATATATTTACCGGTGAGGTTATTGCCATGCACTCATCTCCCTCATTTGATCCAAATTTGTTTGTTTTCGGTATTAGTCAAGATAATTGGCAAATAATCCGTAATGATCCAATGAAACCACTATTGAACAAAACTTTGCAAGGTAGATATTCCCCAGGCTCAACATTGAAACCCATTGTAGCCTTATCTGCTTTAGAAAACGGAATTATAAATACAAACTTTACTGTCAGATGTACTGGAAAAACTGAATTATATGATCAAACTTATCATTGTTGGAAAAAAGAGGGTCATGGATATGTTAGCCTTAGAAACGCTATGAAGATGTCATGTGATACTTATTTTTATGAGATAGCAAGGAAACTTGGAGTAGATAAGTTAAGTGAAACAGCAAAAAAATTTGGATTAGGAAAAAAAGTTTTTGATAACTTATTTGAAATTGAAAAAGATGGATTGATTCCAAATACTCAATGGAAAAAAAATGCTTTAGGTAAAGGATGGTTATTAGGAGAAACAATAATTACTGGAATAGGCCAGGGATATATTCAAACTACACCGATACAATTATGCCTAATGACAGCACAAATTGCCAATGGTGGATATAAAATATATCCAAAAATAGTCATAGATGATAAAGATAAAATAAAGCCAAGTGATTATTACACACCTCTTTATAAAAATTCTAGAAATATAAAAATTATTCAAGATGCAATGTTTGGCTCTACCAACGAAGTAATGGGAACTTCCTATCGATCAAGAATTGACGATCCAAAATATCAATTTGCTGGCAAAACAGGTACAGCTCAGGTTAAAAAAATTACTGAGCGGGAAAGAGAGTTAGATTTAAAAACTTCTGAAATTCCATATGAGCAAAGAGATCATGCTCTATATATTGCTTATGGCCCCTATGTTAATCCAAGATACGCATTAAGCATTGTTGTAGAGCATGGCGGTAATGGAAGTACAACTGCTGCTCCAATGGCAAAGAAATTATTTAAACTTATTATTGATCGACATGAAATAAGACAATCAATTAATGAAAAAAAATATTTAGAGATTTAGATGTATCAACATACCAGATTAACAAATAACAATTTTGGTTTTTTTCAAAAATTTAGAAATTTTGATTATATTTTACTGATTTGTATTTTATTGTTAGGTTTTATTAGTTTGGCAACTATGTATTCGACAGATGGCGGAAAGATTTTATTTCATACAAAAAGTCATTTTATAAAACTAATGTTTTTTACAATGATGATGCTTTTTATTTCATTTATCAATATCAAATTTTGGTTTTCCATTGGCTATCTATCTTACATAGTTGTGGTGAGCTTATTAGTATGGACCTATTTTTTTGGAATAACATCTTCAGGGTCAAAAAGATGGATGGACTTATATTTTATAAATTTACAACCATCAGAACTTATGAAAATTTTTATAATTTTGTGTCTGGCAAAGTACTTTCATAGGATGAAATTAGAGAATGTTAATTCCGTCTATACAATTTTAACCTCACTCATAATAATTTTATTACCTATGGGTCTCGTGATAGTTCAGCCTGATTTGGGTACTTCAGTGCTAATAGCTGTTAGCGGAATAGCTGTCTTGTGGTTTGCAGGAATTAATCACAAATATTTTATCTATACTATGTTAGGATTTGTAATTTCATTACCATTTGTAATAGCGTTTTTAAAACCTTATCAAAAGTTAAGAGTTTTAACTTTTCTAAACCCAGACAAAGATCCTCTAGGTGCAGGTTATCAGATTATACAATCTAAAATTGCAGTTGGATCTGGAGGCATTTTTGGAAAAGGTTTTTTAAAAGGTACTCAAAGTTATTTGGAATTTCTGCCAGAAAAGCACACTGACTTTATATTTACTCTGTTTTCAGAAGAGTTTGGTTTTGTTGGTTCAGTAGTTTTGCTAGTAATTTATATCATTATAATTTATCGCATAATTGCAATTGGAGCTAATTCTAGAAGTTATTTTGCTAAACTTTTTTGTTATGGTTTTGGAGCTGCCATTTTTGTTTTCATTACAATAAATATGAGCATGGTTTTAGGCTTGCTACCTATAGTTGGATCTCCTTTGCCAATAATGTCTTATGGAGGCTCTTCAATGTTAGCTACCATGATTGGTTTTGGAATAGTAATGAGTGCAAGGGTGCATAGTCAACAATTAATCGCCTAAGTATAATTTGTCGCTTAAATTTTTTAAGAGAATAATTGTATATTTTTTCAATGAATAAAAATTTAAACGTTGGAATAATTGGTGCTGGTATTCAAGGTATTTCTAATGCTCTATTTTTACAAAAAAAAGGTTTTAAAGTAACAATATTTGATCGAGAAAAACCTGGTAGTCCTGTCGCCTCATATGGCAATGCTGGTCATTTTTCACCATACGCATCCTTATCATTGAATAGAACAGATATTTTAATGGATGTTCCTGCTATGTTATTAAGTTCAACAGGTCCTTTAGCTTTAAAATGGAATTATGTACCAAAAATGATTCCTTGGTTTTTAAAATTTATTTTTAATACGACTAAAAACAAAATGATGTACACCGCAAAAAATATGCACCAAATTTTGGATTTAGCTCTTCCTGCTTATGATGAATTATTTGAGGAAATTAATCTAGAAAACTTAGTTGAAAATAAAGGCATTCTCTACGTTTGGAATGATAAAAATTTAAAAAGTAGAGAACTAGAAATCAGAGTAAGAGAAGAGCTAGGTGTTAAACAACAACTCGTAGATAAAAAAGATATACATGATTTAGAACCGAATCTTAAAAAATTTTATCATGCAGGAGTTTATTATCCATACGCAAGACATGCCAGAAACCCAAAAAAGATTTTATTAAAACTTTTTGAACTTTTTTTAAAAAAAGGCGGGAAATTTGAAAATAAGAATATTTTAAATATTAATTTTGAGGGAGAGAGCCCTGTTTTGCTTAGTGAAAATGAAAGTTTCGGCTGTGATAAGATTGTAATAACTTGTGGCGCTTTTTCTAAGAAACTAACTGATAAATTGGATGAAAAAATTCCATTAGATACAGAGAGAGGTTACCACGTTCATTTTAAAGATTGTGATCATCTTTTAAGTAGACCAGTCATATTTCATAATAGAGGTTTTGGTATAACGCCAATGGAACAAGGTTTAAGAGTAGTTGGCACTGTAGAATTTGGTGGTTTAGATAATCCCGCCTCAAAATCAAGAATAAATAATTTAATTAATAATGCAAAGTATATGTTGGGGGACCTTCCTGAGCATGAGGATGAGTGGTTAGGCTTCAGGCCAACATTACCAGATTTTTTGCCAGTAATGGGTCCATCAAAAAATTATAAAAACGTCTTTTATTGTTTTGGACATCATCATTTAGGATGGACATTAGGTCCAATATCTGGAAAGATAGTCTCTGGAATGATAGCTAAAGAAAATACAAATTTAAACTTAGATCCTTATAGCTCGAGAAGATTTTCTTGATTTTGTGTCTAATAAAAACTATTTAGCATACCTATTTTTAGTGCTTGCAACATTTTGTTGGTCAGGCAATTTTATAGTTGGAAAATTCGCAACATTATTTGAAATTCCCCCTTTAACTTTAAATGTTTTTAGGTGGATTTCTGTTTGGTTTATTCTGATACCTTTTACCTACAAAGAAATTTTTAAAAATCTATCCTATATAAAAAAAAATTGGCTTGTAATTAGTTTTATGGGAGTGATTACAATAAGCACATTTAATTCTGTAGTTTATTTTGCTCTTAATTATACACAAGTAATAAATGCCGTGCTTATGCTTTCAGCTATTCCAGCAGCAACAATTGTTCTTTCATCATTAATGAAAATTGAAAAAACAAATATTTTTCAGTTAATTGGATTATTAGTTTCAATAGTTGGAATAGGCTCAATAATTTCTAATGGAGATTTCCAAAAGATAATTTCTCTAGATTTTAATAAAGGTGATATATGGATGTTAGTTTGTGTAATTACCTGGTCTCTATATTCAACCTTGCTAAAAAAAAATAAGTTTAAATTTTCACAATTTACTTTGATACAACTAATGGTTTCGGTAGGAATAATTTTTTTAATTCCACAATTTTTTTATGAAAAATCAATTGGTCTTGAATTAAATTTAGATAAAAATTTTTTTTTAATATTGACTTACGTAGCAATTTTTCCAGCTATAGCTGCTTATTATTTTTGGCAAAAAGGAATTGAGATAATTGGTCCAAATCGAGCTTCTATGTTTATTCAATTAATGCCGTTATTTAGTGCCGTTATGGCAATTATTATTTTCAAAGAAAAATTTGAAATGTATCATTTTGTAGGAGCATTTTTTATATTGTCTGGCATTTATTTATCTAATAAAAAAGTTTATGCTTAAAGTCGCAATTTTAGATGACTATCAAAATGTTTCACAACAATTTGTGGATCTAAATAAATTATCAGGAAAATATGAAATTAAAATTTTTAGTGAGCCTTTTGTAGATGAAGCTGATGCTATAGAGAAATTAGCAGAATTTGAGGCTCTTCTTATAATGAGAGAAAGAACTCCTATAACAAAAAATTTGATAGAAAATTTAACTAAATTAAAATTTATAATCACTAGTGGGTTAAGAAATAAATCAATTGATTTAGATGCTGCAAAAAAAAGAAAAATTATTGTCAGTGGCACTGAGAGCAATACTAATCCAACACCTGAATTAACTTGGGCATTAATACTAGGATTAGCAAGAAACTTAAAAGAGGAAATTGATAATATGTACCAAGGTTATTGGCAAACTTCAGTTGGCGTAGAACTAAAAGGTAAAATTCTTGGTTTGATTGGTCTTGGAAAAGTGGGAACGCAGGTTGCTAAAGTGGGTAAGGCATTTGGTATGCAAGTGATGGCTTGGAGTGAAAATTTAAATTTAGACACCTGCAAAGAATTAGACGTTCTGCCCTGTAGTAAAGAAGATCTAATAAAAAACTCTGACTTTTTATCTATTCATGTACAAGGTGGAGAGAGATATAAAAATTGCATTACTCTTAAAGAAATGGATAAGATGAAAAAGACCTCATTTTTAATTAATACCTCTCGGGGTTCCATAATAAACGAAGACGATTTGATAATTGCATTATCAACAAATGTAATTGCAGGTGCTGGATTAGATGTTTATGAAAAAGAGCCTTTATCAGAAAATAATAAATTAAGATTTTTGCCCAATGCCTTACTCACACCTCACATTGGATATGTGACAGCTGAAAATTATCACGTTTATTTTTCTCAAATGATCGAGTCACTAGAGGCTTGCGTTAATGGTAAACCAATTCGTGTAATTGAGTAAAATGGATTTACCTGTAGTTAATCATAAAGATTATTTTGCTAAAATTGGCGACGACCATAAATTTCCTATTAATAAATTTGGTGATCTTGCAGATTTTTTATTAAGGAATAAGATAGTTACAAAGTTTCATAAACCATATCCATGTTCAGATGAAACTTTAAAGGGTGCCCACTCTGAAAAATATATTAATGAAATCAAAAATAAAACACTAGATGAAAATGGAGTTAAAAAAATTGGTTTTCCATTAGTTGATAGTGTAGTTCAAAGGTCGTTGGTTGCAACAGGAGGAACTGTGCTAGCATCTAAACTTGCAATTAATCATGGTATTGCTTGTAATACTGCAGGAGGAAGCCATCATGCGAACTATGATAGTGGTGCGGGATATTGTGTTTTTAATGATGTAGCGGTTGCCTCTCAATTTCTATTGGATAGGAAATTGGCAAAAAGAATATTAATTGTTGATTTGGATGTTCATCAAGGAAACGGCAACTCAGATATATTCAAGGACAATAAAAAAGTTTTTACTTTTAGTATGCATTCAAAATCAAATTATCCTGCCAAAAAATCAATTAGCGATCGCGATGTTGAGCTTAAAGATAATACAGAGGACAATGAATATTTAAATATACTTCAATTTCATTTGAATGAATTAAATAAAGAAAATTTTGATTTTGTTTTCTATATTGCAGGAGTTGACATTCATTTTAATGATCGTTTGGGTAAATTAAAGGTTTCGGATGACGGTATAAAAAAAAGAGATGAAATTGTTACGGAAAATTTTTTTTCTAAAAAAATTCCCCTTTGCGGAGTTTTAGGTGGCGGTTACAATAAAAATATTAATAAACTTGTTGAATTACATTCTTTTTTGCACCAGTCATGTGCTAAATTAATTTAGTAGTTATGAATAAAAAAAATCCAAATCTCACAGCAGAGCAAAAATTAGTCATGTTTGAAGAAGGCACTGAACCACCTGGATCAAGTGAACTAAATAATGAAAAGCAAGAAGGAACTTATCACTGCGCCAATTGCGATATAAAGTTATTTGACTCAAAAACAAAATATGAAAGTGGATCTGGATGGCCTTCATTTTATGAATCCTTACCAGATGTATTTGAAACAAAAACTGATCATTTAATAGGTTATGCACGTACAGAATATCATTGTAAGAATTGCGATGCCCATCATGGACATATTTTTGAAGATGGACCTCAACCTACTGGTAAAAGATATTGTAATAACGGTATATGTTTAATCTTTAAACCAAAAAAATAATTTAAGAATAGCAATAATTATAAAATTGAATATAACAATATTTAAAAAATGTTAAAAAAAATAATAGCTATATTTTTTGTCTTCAGTCTAGGTTTGGTTTCAAAATCAAGCGCAGAGAGTTTAGACACTAAAATAAGTGAGTACATTTCAAATCTTATTCCTGGCGATGGATTAACCGAAACATCTATTAAATTAAATGATAAGGATGAAGATCAGATAAAATTTTCAATTTTAGGTCTTAGAAATATCCTTGAGGAGGATAATTCAAACCTATTCACGCAGTTTAGCTTGAGAACTAAAGAGGTAAATAGCGATGGAAGAATTCATGGTAATTTAGGTATTGGTTATAGAAAATTAAGTGATGATAATTCAATGATGTATGGCGCAAATACTTTTATTGATGCAGACATATTAGAGGGACACAGGAGATTGGGATATGGACTTGAAGCAAAAGCATCGATATTAGATCTATCTTTAAATCGATACCAAAAGATAACAAATATGAAGACTATTGATGGAACAGCTGAACAAATACTTAGTGGCTGGGATTACTACTTAACCACTCAAGTTCCTTATACACCTTGGGCAAAATTTAGTTTCAAGGGTTATAAATGGGAGGGTGAAAAAACTTCACAAGACTCAAAAGGAAATAAATATATTTCAGAATTAAATATAAACCCTTCATTACAATTGAACTTATCGATGGACGACTCTTCTCTTCCTGGTGTAGATGATGTTTTGGAAGCTGAACTATTATTTGTTTATCCGCCTAGAGAAAATATAAGAACGATGAATGAGGGATTGTCTAATGTAGCTTTTGAAAAAGAGGATATGCAAGCAAAATTAAATGAAAAAGTTCGAAGAAATTACGATTTAACTGTAGAAATCCAAGGTTCAGTAATTATTACAAGTCAATAAGATGAGAAATATTTTTTTTATAATTTTATTTATTTTAACTTCTTTTAATACAAAATCTTTTGCACTTGAAGGTGAGGCAACAACTTATAAAATTACAATAACAAGAATTGAAATTTGTGACAGCACCAGTACTGATGCCTCATGTAATAATCCTATAGTTTTATATTCCGGTAATTCTGGGTCTATTGATATTGCATCGACTGCGGCTGGAGCGACAGCAGCAAGTTTAGGAGATTTATCAAAAGTTGAATTTGGAAAAACTTATACTTATTTTCAGATTACAATGAATAGAGCTTTTACAGTTGCTGGTAGTGTTACAAGTGGAGCAACAACTTGCTATACTCGTTCAAAATCATCTGCATCCGCCAGCGTAAATGGAATAGGAAGCACAACTTCAGGAGCTGCAGTTGATGGAACTTATTACGCAGGTATTCCAGGTGGTACAAATCATGGAGATGTAATGAACAGCACTACAGCTGGTGACGGAACAGGAACAGACTCTGCAACAGGGACAGTTGATGCTGGTGATGATTTTTTTGAGTATAGAGAAGCACTTTCAGCACCATTTACTATGGAGGCTGGAAAAATTCCAACAGTTAAAATTGCTTTTGGAACATCAACAGCATTGGGATATTTAGAAAATGCTGGACTAGCAACCGATTGTACTTTAATCGCTGCTGCGAATAGAGGTTTTTATGCAAACCGACCTGATGTAGTTCTTACACTTGAGTAATTAATTCACTTTAAAAGATTTTTTAATTTGTTTTCTTTTTCTAAAGCTCTGACTTCATCATAGCCACCAATGTGTTCATCGTTGAAAAAAATTTGTGGTATTGTTTTTTTCCCATTAGCTTTTTTTATCATTTCATCTTTTGCACCATTAACTTCAGCTACATTAATTTCTTTATATTGTACGTTATTTCTTGTTAATAATCTTTTTGCTGCATCGCAATAATTACAGTAAGGACCAGTATATATTGTAACATTTTTCATAGACTATAGATAATCACCTTTTTTAATTTTACTAGATATTTGTTTTCGAGAGTATTCAAATTTTTTTCTATGTTTGATACTTTTTTCATGAACCCTTTTTCTCCATAATCTAAATGATGAGGGTTTGAGTGATCTTCGCATTATTTTTATGACGTCAGATTCTGAGTAACCAGTTTTTTTTTCGATTTCCTCAAAAGTGATTCTGTCTGCCCAAGCTGCCCAGATGACCCAATCTGGATCTTCAATATTGGGCTGAGGATTTTTGACGCGGGTAACTGGCCTGTGACCTTTTTTTTTCATAAAATCCTTATATTTTAAAAAATACTATAATGCATTTTTTTTAAGACCTGATATATTATAATCTGATAGTCCTTTTTAGCCATCTTTAGTTCCCGGTTTTTAAGGACTATCTTTTTTTATGCTCCCCTTGGATTTTATCCTTTTTTTACAGATCATTATTTTTTTATTTATTACACCTGGTACCCCTAGAATAGTAATCATCTCTTATTCAATGAATTATGGAGTTAAAAATTGTATTTGGACAGCTTTTGGAGATGTTACCGCAAATTTAATACAGGCAACTTTAGTAATTTTTGTCATTGGTTCTTTTTTATCTAACAATCCAAATATCCTAAATATTTTTAAATGGATTGGTGTAATTTATTTAATTTATTTAGCTTATGATGTTTACAAATCTTCACCAAAAGATGTTAATTCGAAAATAATTAGCTCAAAAGGAACTTTTTCTTTTTATAAAGATGGTTTTTTAGTTGCGGGCACAAGTCCTAAGGCTTGGTTGTTCTTTCCCTTAATATTCCCTCAATTTATTGACTTTAGTGCTAATTATATCGTCCAATTTTTTATTTTAATAACTACTTATGTTGTTTTGGATTTTATTTCTTTGATTGGTTACGCTCTGTTGGCACAAAAACTTGTTACATGGATAAAAGCAAATCCAAAAACAATTAATACAATCTCAGCGAGTGTTTTAGTAATCATTGCCTTAATTATTATTGTTACACAACAATATTAGTACATACGTAAAAGTATTTTTGCCACTTGCAATACTTTCAAAATATTTATTAAATTGAGTATTAATTAATTAATAACAAAAGGAAATAAAATGAAAATAAGTAAAATAATCTTGAGTTTTATTTCTGCAGTAGCAATTTTACTTTCAACTTCAGTTGTATCATTTGCAAAAGTTGTTGGAGATAAGATTGTCTTAGGTGCTGCCATTTCATTAACTGGAAAATACTCATCTAATGGTGTTCATACACAAAACGGTTACAATATGGCTGTTGATAGAATTAACAGCATGGGTGGAGTAAAAGTTGGTGGAAAAACTTATAAGTTTGAAATCATTTATTATGACGATGAATCAAACCCAAAAAGAGCAGCTCAGTTAGCAGAAAGATTAATCTCACAAGATGGTGTTGAGTTTATGCTTGGGCCGTATAGCTCAGGTTTGACAAAAGCAATTGCACCGGTTACAGAAAAATATGGTGTTCCAATGGTTGAAGCAAATGGTGCCTCTAGATCTTTGTTTACAAAAGGTTACAAATATCTATTTGCAGTTTTAGCTCCAGCTAACTTATATCTTGATGTTGCTATAGATTTAGCAGTTGAAAAGAATAATGGAAAAGGTGTAACAGTTGCAATGGCATTTGAGCAAGATGCGTTTTCTCAAGACGTAAGACTTGGAGTTTTGGATGCAATTAAAAGAACTGGCTCTAAAAAGGTAATCGATGATAAATTGCCAAAAGAGCTGAATGATATGGCAGCTACTTTAGTAAAAGTGAAGCAAATGAAACCAGATGTTTTAGTTGTTTCAGGTCATACAAAAGGTGCACTTACTGCTATCAGACAAATTTCTGAGATGAAAGTAGATGTTCCAATGTTAGCAATGACTCACTGTGATGCAGCTAAATTATCAAAGCAACATGGTAAAAACTCACAATATGCTTTATGCGCTTCTCAGTGGCACAAAACACTAACTTACAAAGATGATTTCTTTAAAGATGGTATGACATATGATGCAGACTTTACTAAAGAGTTTGGTTATGCGCCGCCATATCAAGCAGCAGAATCATCAGCTGCGCTATTGGTATTTAAAGATGCATTTGAAAGAGCAAATTCTTTTGATCAAAAGAAAGTAAGAGATGCTCTCGCTGCTACTAACATGCAAACTTTTTATGGAAATATAAAATTTGCTGAAGGTGGTCAGAATGTTGATAAGCCAATGGTACTTTTCCAAGTTATGTGTGATGATGGAGGAAAATGTGAAAACAAAGTTGTTGCTCCAACTAAATGGGCTTCAGCTAAATTGATTCACCCAATTCCTTCGTGGTCTGAAAGATAAACAAATCTATAAATACCCCCTAATATAATATATATAGGGGGTATTTTTTTATAGGACTCATTATGGATTTCATGGTCTTCCAATATCCAATGATTTCCGTTCAAGCATGTTTGGATGGAATTTTACTTGGCATTTTATTTGCATTGATTGCTTATGGTATGGCGCTGCAATGGGGAGTAATGAATATAATTAATATTGCTCAAGGAGATCTTGTTATTTTAGGAGGATACATTGCTTACTTTATGTATCTATATGGAATTCATCCAGCTTGGGGAGTAATTGTATCTCCAATAATTATGTTCTTTGTAGGTATAGCAATTTACAAACTCGTAATTAATAAAGTAGTTGATAGAGATTTATTTATCTCTATTTTAGCAACTTTTGGAATAAGTATTCTTTTCATGCAATTAATGAACTTTGCATTTGGAGCTGACGTTGTTCTAGCAAATTCAGATTATGGAACAACTATGTTATTTAACAGCAATGTAGTGCTTCCAAATTCAAAAATATTTTCAGCTTTTATAAGCATTTTATTTGCAATTTGTTTAGTAATTTACATGAAAAAATCTAAGCTTGGTCGTGCAATTAGAGCTACAGCCCAAAATGCAAGAGCTGCAAAGATTTTAGGTGTTGATACAGAAAAAGTTTATGCAGCAACTTTTGGTATAAATGCAGCTCTTTGTGGTGTTGCGGGAGCATTAATTTCAATTACTTTTACAATTCATCCTTATATGGGGCTTCCATACACAATTAGATCTTTCATGATTGTTATTGTTGCAGGATTAGGAAATTTACCTGGTGTTGCAATGTCAGGAATGGGACTAGGAGTTTTTGAAGAATTTGCCGATTATATTTTAG
Source organism: uncultured Pelagibacteraceae bacterium (assembly GCA_902586495.1). Taxonomy (GTDB): domain Bacteria; phylum Pseudomonadota; class Alphaproteobacteria; order Pelagibacterales; family Pelagibacteraceae; genus Pelagibacter. The sequence goes on along the minus strand of CACIHQ010000008.1, from coordinate 31,102 downwards.
GCACTGAGTTTAGAATAGGTTCGGTGTTCTTATTATTAGTATTAATCTTAGTTTATAGAAGATTTAAATTATCAAGAAAAAGGGAATACTTAAAATGAAGAAAATATTACTAATTATATTAATGTTAACATTTCCAAATTTATCTATAGGAAATGAAAGATTTATACCGTTGGAACTTTTTACTGGGGGAGAGATAAGAGATGATAATGAAATAAAATTTACTCCTGCGGACAAAATTTTTGGTGAAAAACGCAGAAAAAAAATTGTAGGCCCTATTGATTGGAGAGCTCCAGGCTCTAAGGAAATTATCAAAGTTTACAAGAGAACGCAAAAAAATAGAGAGGGTAGAGTAAAAAAAACACAACTTTTTACAGTTACTAATGATGGTCAGTGTATGGGAAGAGTATATGATCAAAGAAGATCAGGAACTAAATACATCAAAAATGGATGCAAGTTTCCTTTAGGTTTTTGGAAAAAAGGTGAAATTAGAACATTCTCAGTTACTGATCGTGGAGCAAGGACTGTAGAGCTTAAAATACTTAGTTTAGGAAAAAAACCAAAAGATTGTGTAAAATTTAATTGGAAATTGTTTGATGATGCGACTGGAAAAAAATTAGGAGATAATGATTACAAGTTTTGCAAAGGTAGAGCTATGACAAATTTGAAGATCAGAAAGATAAAATCTAATTGATGTTTAAAATGATAAATAAAAATTTAATTTTATATATTGGAATTTTAATATTTGGTATAGCTGCTCCATTTTTGTTTCCAGCTTTTAAAGTACAACTCTCAATTCTTTGTGTTTTAATAGTTTTAGCAACCACATGGAATATTCAAGGTGGTGAAATGGGATATAATTCTTTTGGTAATATTTTATTTTATGGACTTGGAATGTATCTTTGTGCTTCCGTCCAAGTTGGAATGTTTTTTCCATTAGCAGAATGGACGGAAAGTGGTGGTGAGAAAACATTTGTACACACTCCAGCACAATTTTTTCAAGGAATGGCTGTTGGATTAATCGTTGCGGCGGTTGTACCAACTATTGTGGCTGGTTTAATTGGATATTCTATTTTAGGACTTAGAGGGCATTATTTTGCCATTTGTACATTAGGATTAGGAGTTGCAGCTGGCGAGATTTCAGGAGGAATTGAAATCATTGGAGCTGGACAAGGTTTCACTACACCACCATTTCCTGATGTTGGATCTTTAGATTCGAGAGGTGAATTTTTCTATTTCTTAAGTTTTTTTGTTTTAGTACTAACTTTCATAACTGTGAGGGTAATTTACTCAACTAGATTTAAACTAATACTAAATGCAATTAGAGATAATGAAGATAAAGCTGAGGCTATGGGAATTGAAACGATGAAGTATAAAATAGTTGGTTGGATGATATCAGCTTTCTTTTGTGGTCTTGCAGGAGGGATCATGGGAGGTTTAGTTGGATATATTGATTCAACAGACGTTGCATTTGACGGAAGAGAGATGGGAGTTTTCATGGTTTTAATGGCAATCTTAGGAGGTAAAGGAACTCTTTGGGGACCAATAATTGGCGCAACTGTGTTTCATATCTTTAAAGAGGGTTTTTGGACTTTCTTCTTAGGTTGGCAGTATGTTGCATTAGGAGTTTTAATTGTTGTAATAGTTATCTATTTTCCGGAGGGGATAATGGGATGGTTAAGAGAAAAATATCCTGAGCGATTTGGTGAAGTTGTGGATGAAAAAGATCGTAAGGCACAGGTGGAGCTTAAATGAGTATTTTAGAAGTAAGCAACGTAAGTAAATCATTTGGTGGTGTTAAAGCGAATGTTGATATATCAATGAATGTTGAAAAAGGTAGAATAGTTGGACTAATTGGCCCTAATGGATCTGGTAAAACAACATTATTTAATTCAATAGTTGGGACATACCCAATTGATAATGGTTCAATCAAGTTTAATGATAAAGAGGTTTCAGAACTACCAGTGCCAGTTATCGCAAAACTTGGGTTGTTAAGAACTTTTCAACAAACTCGAATTTATGGAAAGCTTAATTGTGTAGAAAATATGCTCATCAGTCACAAAGGTAGTGATGAGAGTTTAATGAAGATCTTTTCAACAATCCCAAAAGAACTCACAGAAAAGGCAGAAAATTTGCTAAATTTTGTAGGTTTATATCAAAAAAGAAATTTGAGAGCAGGCGATTTATCCTTTGGACAGCAAAAATTATTAGAATTAGCCATGGCATTAATGAATGAGCCAGAAATGTTATTATTAGATGAACCAACTGCTGGAATTAATCCTACGTTGATTAATGGAATTATAAATAGGTTAATTAAAGTAAATCAAGATTTTGGGATTACTCTTTTAGTTATCGAGCACAATATGAGAGTAATAATGCAACTGGCTGAAAATATTTTCTGTTTAGCACACGGTAAAATGTTGGCTAATGGTTCACCTGAGGAAATTAAAAATGATAAGCGTGTAATTGATGCTTATTTAGGAGCGCAATAATGTCTAATCAATATGAAGTTTTAGGTAAGGCGCCAGTGGCTGAAGATCTAAAAAAACTGTCACCATCAAATTTGCATCTTACAATTAAAAATATGAACGCAGGTTATGGAAAAATGGAAATTTTACATAATTTTGATCTTTTCGTAAGTAAAGCCCAGTCACTATGTTTGATTGGTCCAAATGGGGCTGGCAAATCAACAATTCTTCATTCAATTTATGGTTTTACAAATATTTTTTCTGGGCAAATAGAAATTGATGGAAAAGAAATTACAAATCTAACCCCAGCTGAAAAATTAAAAACTGTAGGAATAGCATATATATTGCAAGATAATTCTGTTTTTCCAGATATGACTGTAGAGGAAAATTTATTAATGGGTGGTTTCATTAAAGAAAAAACGGAAGAGTCGTACGCGGAAGCTGAGCGAATTTTTGAAAAGTATGAAAGATTAAGGAATAGAAGAAACCAACCTGCAAAAGTATTATCGGGTGGGGAAAGAAGATTATTAGAAATTTCTAGAGCATTGGTAATGAAGCCATCAGTATTATTAGTTGATGAACCATCAATTGGTTTAGAGCCAAGATATATTGATATGGTATTCGAAATTTTAAGAGATCTCCAAGAGAATGAAAAAAAGACAATTATTTTAGTTGAACAAAATGCTAAAAAAGGACTCGAGTTCGCGGATATTGGTTACGTGCTAGTATCTGGTCAGACTGCAATTGCGGGTAAAGGGGATGATCTTTTAAATAATCCAGATGTTGGTCGCCTGTTTTTGGGTGGTTAATGATTAGTACAAAATATTTTTTAAAAGGCTTTAGTGCTATAAAAGGTGTTGGTAGTCCTGCCATAGCCTTAGGTGCAAGTTTTATAGCTATAGGCGCACTATTAAAAAATTTAGGTTTCACAATCCAACAAAGTATTTTTTCGACATTCCTTACATACGCTTTACCTGGCTCACTAGTAATGGCTGAGTCGATGTTAATCGGAGCATCTTTGATAAATATTTTTTTGGCTGTTTGGTTAGTAAATGCAAGATTATATCCAATGACTGTCGCGTTAATGCCGTTGTTGATGCATCAAGATCAACCAAGATGGAAATATTATTTATCTTGTCATTTTATAGCAGTTTCTTCCTGGCTGATAATGAAGGATAATTATGAAAACATAGAAAAACAAAATAGAATTGATTTTTGGATTGGAATTGGAGTAGCAACTTGGTCTGTTGCAATATTCTCAACAATTATTGGCTATGTTGCTTCTGATTTTTTTAACAAAGACATACTTATTGGTTTAGCAATTATAAATCCAATATATTTTATATGCATGATGGTTGGAGCTATGAAGACTTTTCAAATAAGTTTATCGGTTATCTTAGGTGCAACGCTTGGCCCTATTTTTTATTTTTTATCAGCTGAGTGGTGCATTTTGTTTGGTGGCTTTACTGCTGGGACAATAGCGTTTTTAATTGGAGAAAAAAATGGCAAGTAATATTTTAATTGTTATATTTGTCACATCTCTAGCTACATATTTATCAAGATTTTTAGGAGTTGTTAGCTCAGAAAGAATTAAAGAAACCTCAAAAATGTTCAGATGGTTTAATTGTCTTGCTTATTCAACTCTTGCTGCATTAATTGCTCGAATAGTTATTTTTCCATTAGGATCTTTAGCAGAAGTAGATTTATTAATCAGAATTTTTGTAGTTTCTTTATGTATAATTATTTTCTTTATAACTAAAAAAAATTTAGTTTACCCTACAATTTTCTCTGCTATCATACTATCTCTTATTACAAGTTTTGTATGAGCGAAAAAATTGATGGATTTCAAATAGAAAAACACGAACTATCATCTAGAATTGTTAATATAGACATCAGCGATGAAGTTTTAAGTAAACTTATTTTTCCATTCAATAAGTTCGATACTACTGCTTTAGAATATAAACCTTTTACAAGATTCACAATTGCAAAAAGTTTAGACGACTTGAGTAATAATAAATTATCAAAATTTTTAAATGAAATTTTAAAAGATCGAAACACAGGATGTTTTATTATTAAACCTCAAAATTTAAATCCAAAAATTGATGACAATTTTTTAGTTAAATTATCAACTGCCATTTCACATTTAGTAGGTATACCTAATTACGATGCTATGGCTGGTAAATATTATGCAAGATTTCATGTAAAGCACGTCGATAAAAGCGACTCTTATTTAAGGAAAGCGTATACAAACATGGATCTTCACACAGATGGCACTTACGTAAAAGAGAAAACCGATTGGTTGTTAATGTCAAAATTAGAGGAAAGAAATGCAGAAGGTGGTGAAACTGCTATGTTGCATCTCGATGATTGGGAACATTGTGATGAATTGTTTAATGATCCAACAGGACAGGAAAATTTTCTTTGGGGGTCACCAAAAAGTAAAAATATAGACTATAAAGTTGAACATCCTATATTTTCAACAGATCAAAATGGTAGAGCTCAAATTTCTTATATAGATCAGTTTCCAGAACCAAAAAATATGAAACAAGGTATTTTTTTACAAAAGTTATCTGACAACTTAGAAGAGAGTAAAAATAAGATAATCACAAAACTTCCGGTGGGATCTTCAATTGTAGCAAACAACTATTTTTGGCTTCATGGACGAAGACCTTTTAAAGAAAATAAAGATTTAAGTAGAGAATTATTAAGAATAAGGGGTTCTTTTTTTATTAATTAATATAAACAATTCTTTATAAGTATTTAAATTATGAAATTAGGTTTTATTGGAACGGGTAAAATTACATCATCAGTTATAACTGGTATTTGTAATTCATCTATAAAATATAACAGGATATTTGTTTCTTCACGAAATAATAAAATCTCTAAAAATCTCAAAAAAAAATTTAAAAAAATTTCTATCGAAAAAAATAATCAAAAAATAATTGATAGTTGCAGTTGGATATTTCTAGCAGTCACACCAACTGTAGGTAAAAAAATATTAAAAGATCTTAAATTTAGACCAAATCAGACTGTAATAAGTTTTATTTCAACAATCACGATACCACAATTGAAAAAAATAATAAAAGTTAAATCAGACATAGTAAGAGCTATACCGTTACCTCCAATTTCATTAAAAAAAGGACCAGTTCCAATTTGTCCTCCAAATAAAAAAGTAAAAAGTTTTTTTGATAAACTTGGCTCAACTGTAGAGATTAAAAATGAAAAGTTATCAATTAATTTTTGGTCAACATCGGGGATGATGGCTGCTTATTATGAAATTTTAAAGATCATGAGTGATTGGTTGGTAAAAAAAGGAGTAAAGAGACAAGATGCACAGAAATATATTACTTCTCTATTTGTAGCTTTGTCTGAAGATGCAGTTGTAAACTCAAAGAAGGAACTCAAATATTTAGTAAAAGAGTCTCAAACCCCTAAAGGATTAAATGAGCAAGGTCTTAAACTTATGAGAAGTAAAGGTGTTTATAATTCAGTTGTAAAAACTTTGAATGATATACACAAAAGACTAAGCAAATAATTAATGTCACAAAATATTTTAGAAATTAATAATTTGTCAAAATATTTTGGAGGACTAGCGGCAGTATCGGAGTGTTCTCTTAAAGTTAAAAAGGGAACTATTACAGGTATTATTGGACCTAATGGCTCTGGTAAAACAACTTTATTTAACCTTATTGCTGGAAATTTAAAATCCTCTGCTGGCAGTGTGATTTTTAATAATGAAAACATTACTGATGTTCCTTCCTATGAATTATTTTCAAAAGGATTGCTAAGAACTTTTCAAATAGCTCATGAATTTACAAATTTATCTGTTTTAGAAAATTTAATGATGGTTCCAGGAAATCAATCTGGAGAAAAATTGGTTAATGCTTTGTTAAAACCCTCATTAGTTGCAAAAGAAGAAAGTCAAATTAAAGAAAAGGCTATGGAAGTTATTAATTTTCTTAATCTTAGCCATTTAAAAAATGAGTTGGCTGGAAATTTATCTGGGGGACAAAAAAAATTGTTAGAATTAGGTCGTACAATGATGGTTGATGCAAAATTAGTATTGTTAGATGAGGTAGGTGCTGGTGTAAATAGAGCTCTACTAAAGGATCTTGGAACAGCTATTGAAAAACTTAATAAAGAAAAAGGTTACACTTTTTGTATGATCGAACATGACATGGATTTTATAGGAAGACTATGTGATCCAGTGATTGTAATGGCAGAAGGTTCAGTTCTTTTTGAAGGTTCAGTTGAGGATGCAAAAAAAGATGAAAAAGTTATTGAAAGTTATTTAGGTAGAGGCTCAAAATTAAAGGATAATTAAATGGCATTTTTTGAAGGGAATAACATGACCGGTGGATATGGAAATGGCCCAGACATAATTAATTCATGTTCGGTAAATGTTGAAAGAGGAGAAATAGTATCGATCCTTGGACCTAATGGAGCTGGAAAATCTACCGCAATGAAAGCAATGTTAGGCTTATTAAATTTAAAATCTGGTTCAGTAATTATCAATGGTAAAGATATTTCAAAACTTTCTCCACAAGACAGAGTAAAAGAAGGCATCTCATTCGTTCCTCAAACAAAAAATGTTTTTGCAGGTATGACGGTGGAGGAAAATTTAGAGATGGGTGCTTTCTTAATAAACACAGAATTTAAAGAGACTATTAATGAAATCTTTGACTTATTTCCAATTCTAAAAGAAAAAAAAAATCAATTAGTTGGTGAGTTATCTGGAGGACAAAGACAACAAGTTGCATTAGGTAGAGCACTTATGATCAAACCCTCTGTATTAATGTTAGATGAACCAACTGCTGGTGTATCACCAATCGTGATGGATGAATTATTTGACCATATCGTAAAAGTAAAAAGAACGAACGTAGCAATTTTAATGGTTGAGCAAAATGCAAAACAAGCATTAAATATTTCTGATAGGGGTTATGTTCTGGTGACTGGGGAGAACCGGCATTCCGGCACTGGAAAAGAACTACTTGAAGACCCAAGAGTAAGAAGCTCTTTTCTAGGTGGTTAATATGGACTTTGTAAATGCAATTATACTTTTATTAAATTATATTTTTGTTCCAGCTTTAGCGTACGGATCTCAACTCGCACTTGGTGCAATTTTTGTAACATTGATTTACGGGATTTTACGATTTGCAAACTTTGCTACAGGGGACATGATGTCTTTTGGGACAATGTTTGTGATTTTATTCACTTTCTATTTTCAGTCTATTGGAATTAGTTTTGGGGTTTTACCTACAGCCCTTCTAGCAATTCCTTTTGGTATTATTTTTATGGTTGGCTACATGCTGATAGTAGATAAATTAGTATTTAAATATTACCGAATAAACAAAAGTCCCCCTGTGCAATTAGCGATGGTAAGTATTGGCGTGATGTTTGTTACTCAGGCAGTGGTTCGTATAATTATTGGCCCTTCAGATAGAAGATTTTTTGATGGAGAAAAATTTTTAATTAAAGCTGGTGAATTTAAAGAAATGACAGGATTAAACGAGGGTCTTGCAATAAAATCTACTCAAGTTATTACGATTATTGTTACGTTGATTTTAGTTTCAACTTTGTTTTGGTTTTTAAATAAAACTAAGACTGGAAAAAGTATGAGAGCATACTCTGATAACGAGGATTTAGCATTATTATCAGGTATCGATCCCAAAAAAATTGTCATGATAACTTGGGTCATAGCAGGCATTCTTGCAACAATTGGTGGTGCTTTATATGGTTTAGATAAAAGCTTTAAACCATTCACCTACTTTAATAATATGCTACCAATATTTGCAGCGGCTATAGTGGGTGGCATTGGTAATCCATTTGGAGCCTTTCTCGGTGGATATGTAATTTCCTTCTCTGAAATATTGTTAACTTACGCTTATAGAAAATTTTTCATGTATGTTTTACCTGAAAGTATGGAGCCAGATGGTCTAATTCAATTACTCTCTACAGATTATAAATTTGCAGTATCTTTTTCAATCTTAGTCATCGTCTTACTTTATCGTCCATCAGGTATATTTAAAGGGAAGGTGTTGTGAGAAAAAATTTAAATGTAATTGCTGCATACAGTATAATGATGGGGCTGATTATCCTTGTTGGTATATTCCAGTCTTGGAACATAGCTTTATCAATATTTAATCTTTGTCTAATTTCAGCAGTAATGACAATGGGTGCCAACATTCAATGGGGTTATGCTGGTCTTATTAACTTTGGGATAATGGGTTTTACAGCTTTAGGTGGTTTAGCAGCTGTTTTAATCTCAGTAGATCCTGTTCAAGAAGCATGGAGTGCAGGTGGATTTAATATTTTATTCAGTCTTTTTCTTATAATAGCAATGGTATTAGCTGTTAGGTATATTTTAAAAAATTATAAGAAATCAAAAAACAGAACTTACATATTAGCTGCTATTATAATTTTAGGAATTGTAATCATAAGATTTGTTTCTGAACCAGGGATTGAAGCTATTGAGGGAGTTAATCCTGCAAAAACTGGTTTTCTTGGTGGATTAGGTCTTCCAATTATTTTTTCTTGGGTTGTTGGAGCTTTTTTTGCAGGTGGATTAGCTTTTGTTATAGGAAAAGTTGCCTTAGGTTTAAGAGCTGATTATCTTGCTATAGCAACTTTACTAATATCAGAAATTGTTATTGCAATTATAAAACATGAAGATTGGTTAACAAGAGGTGTTAAAAATGTAATTGGATTAAAAAGACCTGCACCTTATGAGGTAAATTTGCAACAAACAGATTGGTTTATAAGTCTTGTTGAAAAATTTAACTCAAGTAAATTAAATCTAATTACTGATTTAACAGAAAGACAAGCTACACTAAATCAACTTGTAATCGAGGGATCATCAGTTTTCGTAAAACTTTGTTATTCTGGATTATTTTTAGTTGTAGTAATTATTTTATTAATTTTAACTCAAAAAGCTCTCTATTCTCCTTGGGGAAGAATGATGCGAGCAATTAGGGATAATGAGGAAGCAGCCAATGCGATGGGCAAAAATGTAGTTAAACAACACCTTTTAATTTTTGTTTTAGGTTCAGCCATTGTTGGTATTGCGGGCGCAATGTTAGTTACTCAAGATGGCTTGTTTACCCCAGGAAGTTATAGACCTTTGAGATATACTTTCTTAATTTGGGTAATGGTTATTATCGGTGGAAGTGGAAATAACTTTGGTGCAATTCTTGGAGGTTTTGTTGTTTGGTTCTTATGGATTGAGGCTGCACCAATTGGTATTTACTTAGTTAATTTAACTACTGCTGGATTAGACGACACACACTTTTTAAAAGTACACTTAATTGAAAGTGTTCCATATTTTAGATTTTTAATGATGGGAGTAGGTCTCTTGGTCATAATGAGATATAGACCAAAAGGTATACTTCCTGAAAAAATAGAAATAAAATAAGATTATGAAATATATCATTACAGGTGCTGCATTGGCTTGGGCTTTATATATGGCTGATAAATATTTATTTTTTTAAAAAAAAAACCCCCAACAAATTAATGTTAGGGGTTTAAATTTTAAGATAAGTTATCTTTGTTTTTTAGTTTTAAATTTTCCGCCTTTAACTTCTTGTTCTAAGAAAGAACCTTCAGCTTCACCGACGCTAGTAAAAGTAACACCAGTTGCACCTTCGTAGTCAACTTTTTTACCTTTAGCTAATAAATCTAAACCTTTTTTTAGTTCACCTGGATAAATTTTTGTTCCAGGGCTGTTGGCAACATCCATCACATTTTTTGCAATTGAAGCTCTATCAGCTGAGTTTCCTGCTTGCATTGCTAAAACGATTAAAGCAGCAGCATCGTACGACTCACCAGTGTATGGACCAGAGCTATCTATGTTTGCAGCACTTGCAACTTTAGAGAATACTCCAGCACCTTTTCCTGTTGATCCTGGCATTGAACCAAAAGATTTTCTTAAGTCTTTTCCAAATGCATCAACTAATGATTGGCCGATCATTCCATCCGATAAAATAAATTTATCAAATGCACCAGAGTCTAAAGAAGCTTGAATAATTCCTTTACCACCTTGGTCTAGATATCCAATTACAGCTACTGCATCTCCGCCTGCTGAGGCAAGAGTTGCTACTTCAGAAGAGTAGTCTGCTTTTCCATCTTCGTGAGCAGTTACAGTAGTAACTTTAATCCCGTGTGCTTCTACAGCTGCCTTATAAACATCTGCTAAACCTTTTCCATAATCATTATTTGTATAGGTAATTGCAACACTTTTAACTTTTCTATCTTTAGTAATATCAGCTAGGATTTGACCACCTCTTGCATCTGATGGTGCAGTTCTAAAGAAATATCCTTTATCATCAAGAGTTGTTAATCCTGGTGATGTTGCCGATGGTGAAATCATTACAACACCATTTGGAACCGCAACGTTTGATGCTATCGCACCAGTTACTCCTGAGCAATCAGCACCCATTATTGCTGCAACTCCTTGTGAAATAACTCCTTCAGCGGCTGCAGTCGCAGCGGCAGAGTCCACACATGTTGAGTCAGCTCTAATCACTGAAATTTTTTTTCCACCTAGTAGAGATCCAGAATCTGAAGCTTCCTTGAAAGCAAGCTCGGCTGATGCAGCCATAGCGGGGGTTAAAGACTCAATAGGACCAGTGAAACCCAAAATTACACCCATTTTAATTTCTGCTAAAACATTTGTTGAAAAAGTTGAAACAAATATGAAAGCAGCAACAATTAGTCTTTTCATTATTATCCTCTATATTTAGTTAACAATTATTTTATATAAATTTAATTAAATCCGATTTGTAAAGATTTTCAACAAGCAAATTATCTTATTTTATAATGCGTTTAATTAATCTAGACTTACTTCATATTAATTTAGTATGAAATTAAACAAAATAGAACCTCGGTTTAAAAAAAACTCTAATCCTAGGATTGGATTAATTGCTTTAGCTACTGATTTTATGATTGAGAAGGATTTTATAAACGTAATTAAAGATAAAGAGATTGATTTTTTTGTTAATAGAATTGAATGTTATAATCCCTTAACAAAAGAAAATTTAATAAAAATGTCTGATAAAGTAACTGAAGTTACAAATAATATTTTACCCAATGAGAATATAGATTGTGTTGTTTATGGATGTACCTCTGGAACAATAGCAACAGGTCATGATGTGATTGAGAAAAAAGTAAGGGCAGCAAAACCTAAGGCTGAGTTAACAACTCCTAGCACAGCTGCGATAAAAGCGTTAAAAAAATTAAAGGTAAAAAAATTAGCTATCTTTACTCCGTATAGTAAAAAACTAAATAATGAGGTTGTTGAATATTTCAAAGAGGAAAAATTTGAAGTGGTTTCCAATTCATATTTAGATATAGCTGCAGATTATGACATTGGAAAAGTTGATCAAGATTTTATCTATGACTCTCTAGTTAATATGAATATTGAAGATGCTGATGCTTTATTCATCTCTTGCACAGCCTTACCGGTTTTAAAAATTATAGACAGACTAGAAAAAAAATTAAACAAACCTGTTTTATCTAGCAATCAAACATTGATTTGGGATACTTTAGAAAAAATTGGAAAAAATAATAATATCAAAGGTTTTGGAAGTTTGTTTACCAATTCTTAATTATGCTTTTTACAAAAGAAGAATACAAACAAAGATTATCTAAAGTTCAAAAAATGATGCAAGAAAAAGGCATTGAACTTTTGATTTCTCATGACACGAATAATATCAATTACCTAACGGGGTATGATGCTTGGTCATTTTATTACGCTCAATGTGCAGTGGTTCATATAAATGCTGATGAACCTATATGTTTTGTAAGAGATCAAGATGCTGGAGGGGCTTATATAAAAACATATTTAAAAAAAGAAAACATAATTGTTTATGATGAACATTATATTCATAATTGGCCAAAACATCCTTACGATTATTTAGTTAAAGTTATTAAAGATAAAAAGTGGGATAAACTTTCTATAGGATTAGAAATGGATGCTCATTATTTTACAGCATTTTGTTATAAAAAAATTAAACAAGGTTTGCCAAATGCAAATTTGAAAGATTCAGAGAGACTGGTTAATTGGGCGAGGCTAGTAAAATCTGATGTTGAAATAGATTATATGAAATCTGCAGCAAAAATTTCTGAAATTGGAATGAAAACAGCTTTTGAAGTAATTAAACCAGGAGTTAGACAATGTGATGCTGTTGGTGAAATTCAAAAATCTTTATTTTATGGATCGCCCGAATTTGGTGGGGAGTATTCAAGTATCGCTACTTTATTACCAACTGGAAAAGGTACTTCAGCTTCACATTTGACTGCATCACAAGACAAATTTGTTGAGGGTGAGGCAACTATTATTGAATTATCAGGGGTTTTTAAAAGATATCATGCTCCAATTGCTAGAACAGTTTTGTTAGGAAAACCTGATCAATTAAAAATCGATACAATGAAAAAAACTATTGAAGCAATCGATGCAGGTATAAGCGCTACTAAACCAGGTAATACTGCTAATGATGTAGCGCAAGCTTTCTGGAAAGTTTTGGACAAGTATGGAATAGAAAAAAAATCAAGAACTGGTTATTCAATTGGTATTGGCTATCCACCAGATTGGGGAGAGCATACATTAAATATTTATAAAGGTGATATGACTGTACTAAAACCAAATGTTTGTTTTCATATGATTGCTGTTATGCAATTTGGTGATTGGGGTGTTGAAGCTTCAGAAGCTATTAGAGTTACTGACAAAGGATCAGAACTATTTTGTAATATGTCAAAAGAACTTCACGTTAAAAGCTAATTATTTAAGGTTGATATTTTTTCTTACAAATGTTTTATAGTTACTTAATTTATGTCAGTTAATAAAGAATTCGTTAAGTTTGATAAAGTAGATAAAAGTTACGATGGCAAAGTTTTAGTTGTCAAAGACCTCCAATTAGACATTGCAGAAGGTGAGTTTATTACCATGTTAGGTCCCTCTGGATCAGGTAAAACCACTTGTTTAATGATGCTAGCTGGATTTGAAACACCAACCAATGGAGAAATATACCTTGATGGAAATGCGATCTCCAGTATTCCTCCACATAAAAGAGGTATAGGAATGGTTTTCCAAAACTATGCTTTATTTCCTCATATGACAGTGTATGAAAATTTGGCTTTTCCGTTGAGAGTCAGGAAAATTCCAAAAGATGAAGCAGATAAAAAAATTGATAAGGCTTTATCTATGGTGTCCTTACAAGGATTTGCTCAAAGGATGCCAGGTCAATTATCAGGTGGACAGCAACAGAGAGTAGCAGTAGCAAGATCCTTAGTTTTTGACCCACAATTAGTTTTGATGGACGAGCCTCTTGGAGCTTTAGATAAAAATTTAAGAGAAAGTATGCAATATGAAATCAAACATATTCATGAAAGTATCGGAGTGACCGTTGTCTATGTAACACATGATCAAAGTGAAGCACTAACCATGTCTAACCGAATTGCAGTTTTTAATGATGGAAAGGTTCAACAACTTTCTAGTCCAGATGAGTTATATGAAAAACCTGTTAATTCTTTTGTAGCAGAATTTATTGGAGAAAATAATACTTTTGCAGGAGAAGTTGCTGATATTTCAGGTGGAAAGTGTAAAGTTAAGTTAGCGAGTGCGGATATATTGGCAAACCCAATTTCCGTTAAAGGAAAAGGTGAGAGAACGACAGTTTCATTAAGACCTGAAAGAGCTTTAATTAATCCAAGTGATAAAATGGACAATATTCATAAAGGAAAAATTGAAGAAGTAATTTACCATGGAGATCACACAAGAGTTAGAATTAATTTATTAGGTAATTCTGAATTTATTCTTAAAGTCCCCAATAGTTCGTCTAATCTTGATATTAAACTAGGAAATGAAATTAAGATTGGTTGGAACAGTGAAGATGCTAGAGCACTAGATCCAAAATAAACACCAGAAATATCTCAATTAAACAAGTAAAAAAGGGCTGTTGACTCTCATTATCGATCTTGTTGTAATAGTATTTATACAAAACGTTTAAACGGAGGAAAAATGAAAAAAATTAGTAAATTATTACTAGCCCTATCTTTTTTATTTTCTATAACTACATCAGCATTCGCAGTAACAGTTGCGTCTTGGGGTGGAGCTTATACAGAAAGTCAAAAGTTAGGTTATGGTGATCCTACTGCTAAAAAGTTAGGTATACCGATCAATTGGGTCGACTACTCAGGTGGATTATCAGAAATTAAAGCACAGAAAGAAGCTGGCAAAATTACGTGGGATATAATGGACGTATTTGCTATGGATACTATCAATGGCTGTGATGAAGGTTTATTTGTTAAATTTGATTTTGATAAAGACTTCCCAGCAGCTCCAGATGGAACTCCTGCAAGTAAAGACTTTTTCACTAGCATGCCAAGTGAATGTGCTGTAGGAAATATTTTATACTCTTGGAACTATGCTTATAACTCAGATAACGTTAAAGGTACTCCAAAGACTATCAAAGATTTCTTTAACACTAAAAAATTCCCTGGAAAAAGAGCTATCTACAAAGGCGCTCTAACAAACTTAGAGATTGCTTTAGCTGCAGATGGTATCAAACCAGGTAAAGGTGGAGCAAAAATCTATAAGGCTTTAAACACTGACAAAGGTGTTCAAAGAGCTATGGATAAGATCAAAAAACTTTGCACAGACCCACAAGGTGGATGTGTATTTTGGTCTGCAGGTGCTCAACCACCAGAACTATTAATGAGTGGTGAAGTTGTTATGGCAACTGGCTGGAATGGTAGATTCTTTAATGCTGCTGTTGGAGAAGGTGCTCCAATCGTACAAGTATGGGACGCTCAAGGTTTAGACTACGAGTATTTCGTATTAGTTAAAGGTTCGCCAAATGAAGCTGATGCTAAAAAAGCCTTAGCTGAGATGACAAGTACAGAAGGTTTAGCAGGAAGTGCAAAATATATTGCATATGCACCTTGGAGAAAATCATCTATTGCTGTAATGGAAAAAGGTGAGCCATGGTACAAAGATGGTAAAACAAACATGGTACCTAATATGCCAACTGCACCAGCAAACACTAAAAATTACTTCTTAGTAGATCCACTTTACTGGGCTGATAACGGAACAGAACTTGGCGAAAAATGGGAAGCAATGAAAGCAGGATTTTAATTTTAAGTTTTAAAGATTAAAATTTTATAATATATTAAGAGGGCGGTTATTTGATAACCGCCCTTTTTATTTATGAGCTCAGAAACAAAACAAATTTTAACAACTGACGGAATTCCTTTAGAAGTAAGCCTTAAAAAAGCAGAAAAGAAAAACAAGATTAAAGCTTTTTTACTTGTTGCTCCATTATTGTTGTTCATAATTATTACATATGTGTTTCCAATAGGCGATATGCTTATGAGAAGCGTTGACGATAAAATGGTAACTGAAATGCTTCCTAAAACTTTTAAATCCATGGAAAAATGGGACGGACAGGATCTTCCTCCTGAAGAAGTATTTGAAGCTTTCTATTTTGATTTTCAAAAATTGATTGAAGAGGAACGAGAAGGAAAACTTTCAACACAACTTAATTATACAAAAAATGGTTTTAAAAGTATTATTAAAAAATTAAGAAGAAAGTCCAAATCTTTTGAAGAGGGTAATTATAAAGAACAAATTATGTCTGTTCATCGAAGATGGGCTGATGTTGAATATTGGAGAGCAATTAAAAGAAGAGCACCTGCATATACTTATCAAAAATATTTAAAGGGGATTGATATGTATGAAAATGAAAAAGGAGAAATAATCAATGTTCCCGAAGATAGAAGAGTTCATAGAATTTTATGGATGAGGACTTTGGAAATTGCATTCTTTGTTACGGTGTTTTGTTTCTTGATGGCATATCCAATCGCACATTTATTGGCAACATTACCAATGAAGTATAGTAACCTGTTAATGATTTGTGTCTTGCTTCCTTTTTGGACCTCATTATTAGTTAGAACTGCTAGTTGGATGATACTTCTACAACAGCAAGGAATAGTAAATGATTTCTTTGTTATGATAGGACTGGTTAGTGATGATAACAGGCTAGAAATGATGTTTAATAAAACAGGTAGTTATGTTGCAATGACTCAAATTTTATTGCCTTTTATGGTTCTTCCACTTTACAGTGTGATGAAAACAATCTCTCCAAGTTTAATGAGAGCCGGTAAGTCGTTAGGTGGTACACCTTTTGTGGCTTTTTGGAAGGTCTATTTCCCTTTAACTATCCCAGGTATTGGAGCGGGATGTTTATTAGTTTTTATTTTAGCAATAGGTTATTACATTACCCCAGCTTTAGTTGGTGGAGCTTCTGGTACTTTAATAAGTAACCAGATAGCATTTCATATGAAAAGTACTCTTGATTGGAGTTTTGCTTCAGCAATGGGACTTATGTTGTTAAGTGGAGTATTAGTCATTTATTGGCTGTACAATAAATTAGTTGGAATAGATAACATTAAATTAGGATAAACAAAATGGCTTTACCCAAATATACAGAACCACATTATAGAATTTGGCACTATGTTTATTTGACAATTTGTGCAGCAGTATTCTTTTTTCTTGTTGCACCATTGTTTGTTATTTTTCCATTATCTTTTAATGCTGAGGAATTTTTAGTTTTTTCTGATGGAATGAAACGTTTAGATCCTGATGCGTTTTCTTTAAGATGGTATCAAGATATGATTTATGGTACTAAAAATCCTTGGGGATTAGCTGCAAAAAATAGTTTTATCATTGCTATCTTTGCAACAATAGGCTCGGTAATACTTGGAACAGTTGCGGCTTTGGGCTTGAGTAGCAGGCATATGCCGTACAAAGGTTTAATTATGGCAGTATTAATTTCACCTATGATAGTTCCTTTAATTATTTCGGGTGTAGCGATATTTTTCTTCATGGCTAAAGTTGGATTAGCAGCCACTCACACAGGAATAGTACTTGCACATATTATTTTAGGAACGCCATTTGTAGTTATTACAGTAACCGCAACTCTATCAGGGTTCGATCATAGTGTCACAAGAGCTGCAGCCAGTTTAGGTAGTGACCCAGTAAATACATTTATGAAAATCACTTTACCACTTATTTTACCAGGAGTGATATCTGGAGGGCTATTTGCTTTTGTAACATCATTTGATGAAGTTGTAGTAGTTCTATTTTTAGCAGGATTAGAAAACACAACTATACCAATTCAAATGTGGACAGGTTTGAGGGAACAACTAAGTCCAACAATTCTTGCGGTTGCAACTTGTCTAATCATTTTATCAACATTAATATTAGTTACCGCTGAACTTTTAAGAAGAAGATCTGAAAGACTCAGAGGTATAAATCGATAGAAATTTCATTACATGAATATAAAAAATGTTGTGGTGATTGGATCTGGTACGATGGGAAGTGGTATAGCAGCCCATCTATGTAATGCAAATATCCCAGTTACATTATTAGATTTAAAAACTGAAATTAGTGAAAAGGCTAGGGAAAGAATTCATAAATCTAGACCTCCATTATTAATCGATAAATCCAAAATAAATAATATTAAAGTTGGAAATATATCTGATAATTTTGATGTTGTAAAAAATGCTGATTGGATTGTCGAGGCGGTAGTTGAAAGAATAGATGTAAAACACCAAATTTATGAAAAAATATTTAAATCAAGAAAAGCAGGCGCAATTGTTTCATCTAATACTTCTTCGATACCTATAAAAGTTTTATCTCAAAACTTAACAGATACAGAAAAAAAAGATTTCTGTATAACTCATTTTTTTAATCCTGTTAGATATATGGGGCTATTAGAAATCGTTAAAAATGAGAACAACGATCTAAATAAAATAAATCAATTAAAAGAATTTTGTGAAACTGAGCTAGGTAAAGGCGCAATTGTTTGCAACGATACACCAGGATTTTTAGGAAATAGAGTGGGAGTTTATGCAATGCAAATTGCAATGACAGAAGCTTTTAAAATGAAATTATCAGTTGAGGAGGCAGACGCTATTTTTGGAAGGCCGATGGGAATTCCAAAAACAGGTGTTTTTGGTCTCTATGACTTGATTGGGATCGATTTAATGGCTGATGTATTAAAAAGTTTTATTAAAGAGCTACCAGAAACAGATGAATTTCATGAAGTTGCTAAAGAAATACCACTGGTAAAAAAGTTAATTGAGACGGGTTATACGGGAAGAAAAGGTAAGGGTGGTTTTTATAGAATGAATAAATCTGGAACTACTAAAGTTATGGAGGCAATTAATCTTGAAACAGGCGATTATTCGCCAAGCAAAAAAATTGATATTAAGTCTGACAAGGTAGATCTTAAAGGATTAATTAACAGAAAAGATAAATACGGTGAGTATGCATGGTCCGTGATTTCAAAAATAATAAAATATGCATCATCACTAGTTCCAGGGATTACTAATCAATTTAATGATATTGATGAGGCAATGCGATTAGGTTTTAACTGGGCCAAAGGACCATTTGAAATGCTTGAGGAAATTGGTGTTCAAAACTTTTTTAACAAAGTTGATGATTTTAGTGGAAACAGTTTTTTAGAGGAATTAAATAAAAATAAAAATGAAGATTTCTATGGAGAAAGACAGAAATACACCAATATTGAAACATTAGGTAAAGTTAAAAAATCAGCAATTAGTTTAGATGGCAATGACTCTGCAAAGATTTATAGGTTCCAAGATTATAATATTGTTGAGTTTACCACTAAAGCTAATGCTTTAGATTACGACTCAATGGATGCTCTTAAAAAAGCTACTGACAAACCTTTAATAATTATAAATGAGAGTATGCAATTCTCTGCTGGTGTAAACCTAACTTATACCATGCAATTTGCAGACAAAAATGATTTTAAATCAATAGAAAAATTTATTAAATATTTTCAAGAGACGTGTAAGCATTTAAAATATTCAAAATATCCAGTGATTTCTGCGCCATCGGGTTTAACGCTTGGTGGTGGCTTTGAGGTTATGGTTCAAAGTAATTTTGTAGCATCTCATACAAATATTGTTGTAGGACTTGTCGAGACCATTGTTGGATTAATTCCTGCAGGTGGAGGATGTAAGGAAATGTTAGGCAGATGGTTAGAGACAGAACAAGCAAAAAAAGATCCAAATTTTGCTCCACTTAAAGTTTTTGATATTATTGGCTATGGAAAGACAGCTACCTCACCTGTAGAAGCTGAACCGTTGAAATATCTAAGACCTGAAGACAAAAAAATTATGAATAGAAACAGTTTATTAGAAGTCTCAAAAAAAATCCTTAATGAGAATAAAAATTTTAAAGTACCTGAGGAGCTTGTATTTAAGCTTCCTGGGGAAAGTGTCAGAGGTGAAATGAATAAGATTATAGAAAAACTTTATAATGAAAAAGTGATATTAGACCATGGTGTACAAGTTGCAAAAGAATTGGCACATGTTTTAAGTGGTGGGGACACAACAATAGACAAAACATTAACCGAAGATGATTTGTTTAAGTTAGAGCTAGATGCATTTATGAGATTAATCGAAACAAAAAAAACACAAGACAGAATAAAACACACCTTAGCTACTGGTAAGCCATTAGTTAATTAGCATTCTAACAGAATTAATAAAATCTGGTCTTAACACATACTGAGATTTATCAAGATACTTAATTTTTTTTAGCGCCTCTAAACCGTAAATTACTCTACCTATAGGAGTGTATTCAGACTCGTATAACGGTTCATCTCTTAAAATTATAAAAAACTGACTATCCTCTGTATTATAATTTTTTGATCTTGCTAATCCCACACTCCCTTTTTTAAAATCAAATGGAGTGTCTATCTCTGAATTTATTGTTCCTAAACCAGACTTGCCGGTACCAATCTTTGCATAATTCAAGCTTCCTTTTTTACCAAATTCTAAATCACCCGCTTGTACAAGTGTATCTTTTATCACTCTATGAAAGGCAGAATTATCATAGGCTTTAGACTCAACTAATTTCTTAAATCTTTGAACAGCATTTGGAGAAATTTGAGGATAGAGTTCAATTATAACATTCCCGCAAGGAACATTTAAAATTGCGATATTTGAGGGATTTTCAAAAGTAATTTTTGTTGGGTCGTAATTTTTTACAAATAAACACTTATTCTTTATTAAAAAAAAAGAACCAAAAGAAAATATTGCCAAAGATAGTAAAAATATTAGAATTATTTTTTCTGATCTTGTTGCCTTAATTTTTTTGATCATAGGATAAAATTTGGATCAATTTTTAACAAATTTTTTTTTATAAAATTTATTTTTTTTTCTAAGATTGGGTCCTTATTATTCAAGTTGGTACCAATCATCAAATGAGAGAAAACTTCTGCCATATCTTCAGATGCAGTGGATTGAGAATATTCTGAGAAAAATCCCTTGGTATTATTATAGGTTTCTAGACCTAATTTATTTGTACAGGTGGAACATTCTGCATATTTAAAATCTGTTAAATTGAAGCTCGACCAAGTACTTTCATTAAATATATCTTTAAAACTGTCGTTAATTATATGAAAAACTTCATGATGAATTACTCGTTCAAAATATTTTTCGTTAAACTTTATATCAAGAATTAATGTTTTCATTACATTATCTGGAATACCTGCTGTATTGATATTTGAGATTGATAAATCTTCACATAAAACTACATATTTTAAATTTATTCTTTTTAAAAATGCTTGATTATATTTACTCAAATTTTTCTGAATAATTTCATACTTTTTATCTAACGTTTTTTTTTTAGAGTTGTAACAATTTATATTATTATCAACTCCTATTGTGAAAGGTTGTTTAGCGTACAAGTATCTAAGCTTATTTGGAGTTTTAATATTATATATTTCCAAATTTGGAATCTTGATGAGATTATAAATGGTATCTGCTTGTGCTGAATTAATAATTATAAAAAATAATATTATATATCTAAAATAAATCATAAATCTTTATATAGAAGATATTCCAAATTAAAAGAATGTGATACAGTTTTTACTGTGAAAAAAAAAACTAATAAAGATCCAATTCAACCTGTTAGCGGAACAAAAGTCCCTAGGTTTGCAGGACCTTCAACATTCGCTAGATTGCCAGAGCTAAGAGATGTGGAGAGTTGTGATGTTGCAATTGTTGGAGTTCCATTTGATGCTGGCACAAGTTACAGACCTGGAGCAAGATTTGGACCCCAAAGTATAAGACAGGCCTCAAGACACTTAAGAACCAATTATCATCCAAGTTATGATGTTGAACCGTTTAAAATTCAACAAGTTGCTGATGCAGGAGATATTACCTGCAACCCTTTTAATATTAATGAAGCAATAAAGCAGATAGAAATAGGAGCTGAGGAGTTGTTAAAAAAGGTTGGAGGTATTATTTGTTTGGGTGGAGATCACACGATTGCCTTTCCTCTCTTGAAAGCAGTGAATAAGATTAATAATGGACCAGTCGCATTGGTGCACTTTGATGCTCATCTTGATACTTGGGATACATATTTTGGAGCTCCATACACTCATGGAACTCCTTTTAGAAGAGCGAGGGAAGAAAATTTATTTTTAGATGATGCATCAATGCATGTTGGAATTAGAGGTCCTCTATATAGCAGAGATGACATTAAGAACGATGAGAGTTTTGGATTTAAAATTATTCATTGTGATGAATTTCAATCAGAAGGTACGGATAAAATAGCTGAGAGAATTAGAAAAAGAGTAGGCAACAATCCTTTATACTTATCTATAGATATAGACGTATTAGATCCTGCTTTCGCACCTGGAACTGGAACTCCAGAAATTGCTGGGATGACCTCAAGGGAAATGGTTAATGTTTTAAGAGGCCTATCGGGGTTAAATCTTATATCAGCAGACGTAGTTGAAGTTTCGCCAGCATATGATCATGCTGAGGTCACATCACTTGCAGCTGCTACGATTGTTTATGAATTAACTAATTTATTTGCAAAAAAATAATAAAAAGCTAGTAAAAAGTTATGAAAGACAAAAAAAATTTTTATATAAATGGAAAATGGCAGGCCCCAAAGAGCAAACAACAAATTGAAGTTGTTAATCCTTCAACTGAAGAAAAATGTGCGATCATAACTCTTGGTAATAAAGAGGATGTCGATATTGCTGTAAACTCAGCTAAAGAAGCTTATGACTCTTGGGCTTTTTCAACTAAAGATGAAAGAATAAAACTTTTAGAAAAACTTTATGAAAATTATAAAAAAAGGTGGGCAGATATTTCTGAGGCAATTACTACTGAAATGGGTGCACCAAAAGACTTTGCAACAAAGCTTCAAGTAGGCACAGGAGCTGCTCATATTAAATCTTTTATAAGACATCTTAAGAATTTTGAATTTGAAAAACCCTTGGGCGATCATGCTCCCAATCAAAGACTTTTATACGAGCCTAAAGGAGTCTGTGCATTGATAACACCATGGAATTGGCCAATGAATCAGGTTTGTCTTAAAGTAATACCTGCATTGGCATCAGGGTGTACAATGATCCTAAAACCATCAGAACTTGCCCCATTATCTTCAATAGTTTTGACTGAAATTATTGATGAAACAAAATTTCCCCCAGGAGTGTTTAATTTAATAAATGGTGATGGAAATACAACTGGCGATGCACTTACGCGACATCCGGATATTAACATGATTTCTTTCACTGGTTCGACTAGAGCTGGTGCTTTAATTTCACAAAATGCAGCAAATGATTTTAAAAGAGTAAGCTTAGAGTTAGGTGGCAAAGGAGCAAATATAATTTTTAAAGATGCTGATCCAAAAGCTATTGAATGGGGTGCTTTAAGATGTTTTAAAAATTCAGGTCAATCATGTAATGCGCCAACAAGAATGTTAATTGAAAAATCGAATTACTCTGAGGCAATAAAAAGACTCAAAGAATATACTGATACTATTCAGGTAGGAGATCCTAAGAAAGGAGGGGAACATATTGGGCCAGTTGTATCAGAAATTCAATATAATAAAATTCAGGATTTAATTAAAAAAGGAATTGATGAGGGAGCAAAACTAATTGCTGGCGGACTAGGAAAACCTGATGGTCACGAAAAAGGCTATTTTGTAAAACCAACTGTATTTGTCGATGTTGATAATAGTATGGAAATTGCGAGAACCGAAATTTTTGGACCTGTATTGTCAGTTATACCATTTGAAACAGAGGAAGATGCAATCAAAATTGCAAACGATACTCCTTATGGATTAACAAATTATATTCAAACTCAAGATCAAGAAAAAGCCAAACGAGTTGCAAAAAAACTTAGATCAGGAATGGTTGATGTAAATGGAGCAGGAATAGCCATAGATACACCTTTTGGAGGTTTTAAACATTCAGGAATAGGTAGAGAAGCTGGTGAGCATGGGCTTCAAGAATTCTTAGAAGTCAAATCAGTTGGTGGGTGGACTAATTAAGAGTAGATTTATTTTTAATTCCCTCAAGAAATTTCAAACATTTTTTAAGCTCATTTAGTTCTATAAACTCATCAACTTTATGAGCTTGTTCTATAGAACCAGGGCCACAAACAACTGTGCTAATACCTATTTCTTGAAATAATCCTGCTTCAGTCCCAAAGGACACAACTTCCCTAGAATTATCGCCAGTTAGACTTGAGACCAATTCACATGCCTCTGATTTATTTATACGATCGAAACCAGCAACCTCACCAATTATCTCCTTTGTTATTTTTGAATTAGGAAAAACTTTTTTCATTTCTGGTAATAAAACATCTTTTGCATATTCATCTATTTGTTGATTTAGAAAGACACCATCTTCTTTGACAACTGGTCTTGTTTCCCATTCAACGCGACATTTATCAGCTATTACATTATGAGCTATACCTCCAAATATACCTCCAACTTGTAGCGTTGAAAATGGAGGATCAAATATTGAGTCTTTAGGTGCTCTTTTTTTTAGTTCTTCTCTAAGCTCTATTAATTTATTGGCATACCTTGATGCAAATTCAACAGCGCTGACACCTTTGTGTGGCATTGAGCTATGTCCAGCCAGTCCCTCAAAATAAGTAGTGTATTCGTAACATCCTTTGTGTGCGTCTATGATTTTCATATTTGTAGGCTCACCAACTATACAAATTCCGTTTTGAATTTTTCTTTTTTTAAGTTCTTCAATTAATAATGGTGCACCTAAGCATGCAGTTTCTTCGTCAAAAGTAAAAGAAAAATGAATATCTCTATTTAGATCAACTTTAGAAAAAATTGGAGCAAATGCTAAAGTGCATGCAATAAATCCTTTCATGTCACAAGAACCTCTTCCATAAAGTTTATCTTCTTTAATTGTTGCTTTGAAAGGGTCTGTACTCCAACTCTTTGAAACAGGCACTGTATCAGTATGACCAGATAAAATTATTGGTTTAACCCCATTTGATTTTTTTGCTTTAATTGTTGCAAAAAGATTTACTCTTTTTTTTTCTTCATCGTATGTTTTAAATGAGGATGCCCCTAGGTTACTAAGGTATTTTTCACAATAATTAATTAAATCATTGTTATCATCTCCTGAAATAGTTTTAAATCCAATTAAATCAGATAAAATCTGAATAGAATTCTTGTATATTTTCTCTAAATTTACTTCTGTACTCATTGGTAA
Source organism: uncultured Pelagibacteraceae bacterium (assembly GCA_902586495.1). Classification (GTDB taxonomy): domain Bacteria; phylum Pseudomonadota; class Alphaproteobacteria; order Pelagibacterales; family Pelagibacteraceae; genus Pelagibacter. Next base: position 6,072 of record CACIHQ010000008.1, on the reverse strand, counting down.
TAATTAATATAAATATCACGTTTATGAAAGAGCAAATTACTTACGACATATTTGAAAAAATAGATATTAGACTTGGAACCGTCCTATCAGTCAAAAAAAACGAAAAAGCCAGAAAACCTTCGTTAGTAGTAGAAGTTGATTTTGGAAATGAAATAGGTGTTAAAACATCTTCCGCGCAAATAACTCATTTTTATAATGAACAAAATTTAGTTGGCAAACAAGTGATTGGTGTTTGTAATTTTCCAGAAAAAAATATTGCTGGTATAAAATCTCAGTTTTTACTTTTAGGATCAATAGACTCTGAAGGAAAAGTAACACTGGTACATCCATCACAAAAAGCAGATAACGGTTTACCGATAGCATAAATATGCACCCAGAGTTTTTATCAATGGCACTCTTTTGGATTGTGGCCGCCTATACCCCGGGACCAAATAACGTTGTTGCATCTTATTCTGGTTTTAATTTTGGAATTAAAAAAACAATCCCACATATTTTTGGAGTTACCTTTGGGTTTACTTCTGTAGTATTTGCTTTAACAATCGGCTTAGTTAATGTTTTTAAACTGTTTCCAATTATACAAACGATTTTGAAATATTTAGGAAGTTTATTTTTAATTTATCTAGCTTATAAAATTAGTTTTTCAAAACCATCTGACGAAAAAAAAAACGAAAACCCGATTTCCTTTTTAGATACTTTTATTTTTCAGTTTTTGAATCCGAAAGGTGTTTTGATTGGAATTATTATAGTCTCGACATATGTTGAATACGGAGAAAATTATCTAAATTATGCGACTCAAGTGGTTTTATTTGCTTTTATAGTATCTTTATCAAGCATCACCTTTTGGACTTTTGTTGGCAAATATTTAAGAAAATTTGCGACAAATGAGAAATTTATTAAATACTTTAATTATGTTATGTCAGGGCTTCTTCTTTTGAGCATAATTACATTTTATATATAAGATATGAAACCAGGAAATAAAAATTCTTACAATTCTTTATCTCACTTAGAGGTTAATGGTAAAGATTTTAAATATTATTCATTAAAAAAAGCTGAGTCGAGTGGATTACAAGGTATTTCAAAATTACCGAAGTCGTTAAAAGTTTTATTGGAAAATCTACTTAGATACGAGGACGATGTATCAGTTAATAAAAGCCAAATTGAAGCCATAAAAAACTGGCTTGAAACAAAAAAATCAAAAACTGAAATAGCTTATAGGCCAGCCAGAGTTTTGCTTCAAGATTATACAGGAATACCAGCAGTAGCTGATTTGGCTGCTATGCGAGAGGCTGTAAAAGAGAAAAATAAAGATCCAAATACAATTAACCCTTTGTCTGCAGTTGACTTAGTTATTGATCATTCCGTTCAAGTTGACCAATCTGCAAAAAAAGATTCGTTTGAAAAAAATGTAGATATTGAATTTAAAAGAAATAGTGAAAGATACTCTTTTTTGAAATGGGGTCAAAGTGCCTTTAACAATTTTAGAATTGTTCCTCCAGGAACTGGTATTTGTCATCAGGTAAACTTAGAATATTTATCAAAAGTAGTTTGGTCAGAGGAGTATAAAGGTGATAAATATTTATTCCCAGATACACTTGTTGGAACAGACAGCCACACAACAATGGTTAATGGTTTGTCAGTTCTAGGTTGGGGTGTTGGTGGAATTGAAGCTGAAGCAGGGATGCTAGGACAACCTATTTCGATGTTAATCCCTGAAGTAATCGGGTTTGAAGTTACAAAAAAAATGCCAGAAGGCACAACTGCTACAGACTTAGTATTAACAGTTGTTAAAATGCTCAGAGACAAAGGTGTAGTTGGAAAATTCGTTGAATTTTATGGTGAGGGTTTAAAAAATTTAACTTTAGCTGATAGAGCGACAATTGCTAACATGGCTCCTGAATATGGAGCAACATGTGGGTTTTTTCCAATAGATGAAGAAACTTTAAAGTATTTAGAATTTTCTGGACGAGATAAAGAAACAGTGGCAATTGTCGAAAAGTACGCAAAAGAACAAGGTTTATGGTCTAGTGATGAAATCGAGTTCACTGATAAAATTTCTTTAGATATGTCCACTGTAGTTCCAACTATATCAGGTCCTAAAAGACCACAAGACAAAGTTCTTTTAACTAATGCATCAAGTAATTTTAAAAAAGTATTTAAAGAGGCTACAGATAAAAAAGATTACAAAATTTCTAAGGTAAAAGACACAGATTATGAAATAAAGGATGGTTCAATATTAATTGCCGCAATTACATCATGTACCAATACTTCTAATCCTAACGTTCTAATTGGAGCTGGCCTTTTAGCAAAAAAGGCTGTTGAGTTAGGATTAAATGTTAAACCATGGGTTAAAACCTCTTTAGCCCCAGGGTCTCAAGTAGTAACAGATTATTTAGAGAAAGCCGGTCTAAATACTTACTTAGATCAATTAGGATTTAATTTAGTCGGTTATGGTTGTACAACTTGTATCGGCAATTCAGGTCCTTTAGCAGAAAATATAGTAGAGGCTATTCAAAAAGACAATTTATACGGAGTATCGGTTTTGTCAGGCAACAGAAACTTTGAAGGAAGAATTTCACCTCATATCAAAGCAAATTATTTAGCCTCTCCGCCACTTGTTGTTGCTTATGCCCTTGCAGGTCACATGGAATTTGATTTATTCAAAGACTCATTTGGAAAAGATAAAAATGGTAAAGACATATTTTTAAAAGATATTTGGCCTTCAAATAAAGAAATAGAGGATACTTTGAAAAATTCTTTAAATGCAGATATGTTTGTTAAGCGATATTCAAATGTATCTGAGGGACCAAAACAATGGCAAGAAATCAAAACAGAAAAAAGCAGCATTTACAATTGGGATGAAAATTCTACTTATGTAAAAAAACCTCCATTTTTTGAAAATCTTAGCGATGAGCCAGAGGGTTTTAAGGAAATTAAAAATGCAAGACCTTTACTGATATTGGGAGATATGGTTACCACTGATCATATTTCTCCAGCTGGTAATATTCAAAAGGATAGTCCAACGGGTGAATATTTTATGAATTATCAAATTCTTCCTAAGGACTATAATTCATATGGCTCTAGGCGTGGAAATCATGAGGTAATGATGAGAGGTACATTTGCAAATATAAGAATTAAAAATGAAATGGCCCCAGGAACTGAAGGCGGTTTTACAAAATTGTATCCAGAAGAAAAAGTAATGTCAGTTTATGATGCAGTGGTGGAATATAAAAAAAGAGGAACGGATTTAGTTGTAATTGGTGGCAAAGAATATGGCACAGGGTCTTCTCGAGATTGGGCTGCAAAAGGGACTAAACTACTTGGAGTTAAGGTAGTAATTGCAGAGAGTTTTGAGAGAATACATAGATCTAATTTAATTGGGATGGGGATTTTGCCATTACAATTTACAGAAAATATGAATAGAAAAAATCTTAATTTATTAGGCTCCGAATTGATAAGTGTAGTAGATATTGAAAAAGGAATTAAACCTTCTGATAAAGTTAAAATTGAGATTAAGTATTTATCGGGTGATGTTAAAATAATTGATACCCTGTGCAGAATTGATACCAAAAATGAATTAGAGTATTATAAAAACGGTGGAATACTTCAATATGTTTTAAGAAATATGATTTAGATATGGATGAGGATATATCAATAATTAATTCAAATACAAGAAATGAAAAAATAAAAAACTTTTTTTTAAATAATAAAAAAAAATTATTAACTTTTTCGACAATAATCGTAATTTTAATAATATCTTTTTTTGGTTACGGAGAGTTTAAAGATTATCAGAGACAAAAAGTTTCAAATTTATTCTATTCAACTATCATAAATTATGGGGAAAACAATAAAGATAGAGCCACTAAAAAATTAACAGAAATTATAGAATTAAAAGATCCAACATATTCTCCACTTTCTTTATATTATATTTTAGATAATGATTTAATTTCAAATACAGATCAAATTAATAATTTGTTTAATATTTTGATTGAAAAAACCTCATTAGAAAAAGAGATTAAAAATTTAATAATTTATAAAAAAGGTTTATATAATGCTGACCAAATATCCGAAAATGAATTATTGGAAATTTTAAATCCCATTATAAAGTCAGAAAGTGTATGGAGTTCACATGCATTATATTTACTAGCAGAGTATTTTTACTCTAAAAACCAAAAACAGAAGTCTAAAGAGTTTTTTAATCAAATTATTAATTTAAAAAAATCAAACCCTGATTTAGTTACAGAAGCGCGAAAAAGATTAAATAGAGATTTAAGTGATTAGAATTTTTATATTTTTTTTATTTCCTTTTATTTTGGCAAATTGTTCTTTAAATGAAAATTCAAAAATATGGAATAAAAATAAAAAATTAAATATTGATAGAAATACCAAAATTGTATTTGCAGAAAAAAAAATTTCTTATAATGAATTAAATCCAAATATAAGCTTAAATTTATCACAGATTAATATTCAAAATAAAATTTTAGATAATAAAAATAATCTTGGTATTCAAAGATACTCAGGTGAACTAAAAAAAACAAAAAATTTCAGATTTTCAAAATTTAATAATGAAATTGAAACTGATTTAAAACCTTTATTTTTAAGAGACGGTATAGTTTTTTTTGATGGAAAAGGTTCTGTGATTAGATTTGATAATGATCAAAAAATAGTTTGGAAAAAAAATTATTATTCTAAATTTGAAAAAAAGAATAATCCAAAGCTTTCCTTTGCAATACATGGCGATAAACTTATTGTTGTTGATAATTTATCTAACTTATTTTTAATAAATTTTAAAAATGGTAATTTAATTTGGAAGAAAAAAAATGACTATCCTTTCAATTCAGAAATCAAAATATTTGATAATAAGTTTTATGTTATAGACCTTAAAAATGTTTTGAGGTGTTATTTTATAAAAGATGGTTCCAAATGTTGGAGTCTTGAAACTGAAAAAACGTTGACTATAACAAATTCAAAAAACTCATTATTAATGGCTGGTAACTTAGTTTATTTTATTAATAATCTAGGGGACTTAACAGCGGCAGATATTCTTTCAGGGGATTTGATGTGGCAACTTCCAACTCAAAGTAGCGATATTACAAACATCACTTATAATTTTAAAAATTCAAAAATAGTCTCAGAAGGAAAAAATATTTTTTTTTCAAATAATAAAAACGAATTTTACTCTGTTAATTTGAAAAATGGTTCAATAAACTGGATTAATGATATTAGCTCAAGTTTAACTCCAATTTTAATTGGTAATTTCATCATCACATTTTCAGATAATGGTTATTTATTTGTGATAGATAAGGAACAAGGAAACATTGTTAAGATAAAAGATATTTATAAAATGTATAAAGATAAAAACAGAAAGAAGATTAAACCCACAGGATTTTCAATAAGTCAGGATAAAATCTATCTTTCCAATAATGATGGTAAATTAATCATCTTAGATCTTAAAACTGGTAATGTTTTGAAAGCAGAAAAAATTGCTAGAAAAATAATGTCAAAACCTTTTTTATATAATAATCATTTGTTTATGATTAAAAATGGCTCTGTTGTACAATACAAATAAAAATGTTTTTAAAATTTTTAGAAAAAATAGGTAGAAAGAAAATTGTCCTAGATAGAGGACCTTCCCATCCCGAATTCCATAAAGCTAAACCGTGGATGAATAGATATTATGTTTTAATGAGACATAGACCAAAATGGTTTCCTTTTAATATTTTAATACATGAAATGTTAGCAGATGATCATGGGGAAGGAGTTCATAATCATACATTTCCTTATATTACAATAATATTGAGAGATGGTTATTGGGAAACTTTAAGCACTGGAAAATTTTGGAGACCTCCTGGCTATATTGGATTTAGATCAGCAAATAACCTTCATAGAGTTGATATAAAACCAGGCACAAAACCTATGACAATATTTATATCTGGTCCTTTTGGACTTAGAAAAGGCCCAAGATCAGAATATGGCATCGATTTCAAGACCAAAAAAGATTGATGCCAAAGGATCTTGAAGAAAAATTTAAACTATATTGTGAGGCTGAAAATTTGGAAGTCAATCAAAATCAGA
>CACIHQ010000007.1 GCA_902586495.1 uncultured Pelagibacteraceae bacterium | reverse complement strand
ATAGAAAAGGTTTTATACAAGGATTAGTTGCAACAGTTATTCTTGGAGTATGTTTTACTGCTTTACAAGCTTATGAATATCATCACGCAACATTCAGCTTTTCAGATCACATATATGGTTCGGTATTTTATATGGCCACAGGGTTTCATGGTTTTCATGTTATTGTTGGAACAATTTTCTTAGCTGTTTGTCTTTGGAGAGGTAAATTAGGTCACTTTAACAAAGATCATCACTTTGGCTTCGAAGCTGCAGCATGGTATTGGCATTTTGTTGATGTTGTATGGTTATTTTTGTTTGCAGCAATATATATCTGGGGAAGTTAGATTTGTATCATTGAAGTATAAGTTTTTATTTTCTGTTTTTATAATTTTTTTTATTCTAGTTTTTATTGCTTTAGGTGTTTGGCAAATAATCCGTTTAAATTGGAAAAATAATCTTATTTTGGAAATTGAAAACTCACTTAAAAAACCCCCAGTTGAACTAACTCAATTTAATAAAGAAAATTTTTTGAAAATTAAAACATCTGGAATAACAAATTTCGAAAAACAAATTTATCTTTACAACCTGAATGATACAGGCACCCCTGGTTTTGAGGTAATAAATCCAATTTTGATTGGCGAGGAAAATTTTTTAATTAATCGGGGCTGGATACCATTTGAAAAAAAAGATACTCCAGAAATTAATATATTTGATCAAAATAATATAATAGGAACTTTGAGAATTCAGGGCAGAAAAAATATTTTTAAACCCGATAATGATGTAAGTAAAAATTATTGGTTTAGTTTAGATAGGGAAGATGTATTTACATTTACAGGTAAGAATTTTTCCAAATATATAATTTATCTTGATGGAAATTATCAATTTCCTAGACCGAAAAAAATTACCGCTAATATTTCTAATAATCACAAAAAGTACGCAATGACGTGGTTTTCATTAGCGATTTCAATTCTTTTGCTATATCTATATTTTAGAAAAAAGAATTATTAATGAATTACATAAGCACAAGAAACAATCAAAAAAACTTTACTTTTAAAGACGTTTTCCTTAAAGGTTTGGCAGACGATGGGGGACTATTTGTTCCCGCGTCAATTAAACCTTTTAAAGAGGAAGAATTAAATAATCTAAAAAATCTTAGTTACAATGATTTAGCAGCTGAAATAATTTATCCATTTATAGGAGATTTCATGTCTAAAGATGATCTAATCTCTTTGATTCTAAAGTCATATTCAAATTTCAGATCCGACGACGTTGTTAAAATATCAGATCTAGGAGATTTAAAAGTATTAGAATTGTTTCATGGACCTACACTTGCCTTTAAAGATATCGCAATGCAACTAATAGGTAATTTTTATCAATATCATTTAGGCCGTGATCAAAAAAAAATTAATATAATAGTAGCAACTTCAGGTGATACAGGTGCTGCTGCTATAGACGCTTTAAAGGGAAAAAATAATTTAAATGTTTTTGTACTACACCCTAACAATAAAATTTCACCAGTGCAAAGAAGACTAATGACAATACACGAGGAGAGCAATGTATTTAACATTGCGGTAGAGGGTAATTTTGATGATTGCCAAAATTTAGTAAAAGCAATGTTTAATGACGAAAAATTTTCTAAAGCAATCAATATGTCGGGTGTTAATTCAATTAATTGGGCAAGAATTATTGCTCAATCAGTGTATTATTTTTATGCTTACTTTAAAGTTGGAAATGGTCAACCTTTGTCCTTTTCTGTTCCAACAGGAAACTTCGGTGATATTTACGCTGGCTATTTAGCAAAAAAATTAGGTCTTTCAATTGATAAACTTATCGTAGCTACAAATAAAAATGACATACTGCACAGAGCTATATCTGGTGGTGATTACAGTCAAAAGAAAGTGGAGGAAACAAATACACCAAGTATGGATATACAGATAGCAAGTAATTTTGAAAGACTTTTATACGACATAAAAGATTGTAACTCGGATGTTACAAAAGATGTAATGGCTGAAATAAAAAATAACACTTATAAAATTGATAAAAATGACTTAGATAAAATCAAAAAGAATTTTATATCTGAAATGCTCGATGAAAGCGAAACTGTTGAAATGATAAAAACCATCAATGATGAACATCAGATGGTAGTTGATCCGCATACTGCAGTGGGCATTGGTGCAGTGAGAAAATTGGGATTAGAAAAAAATTGTGTTGTATTATCAACTGCGCACCCGTGCAAATTTCCAAAAGCAATAGAAGATGCAATCTCGAAAACCGAAAATCTACCAGAAAGTCTTAAACATGTTAATGATAGAAAAGAAAAATTTGAAATTTTGACAAATGACATTGAAAAATTAAAGAAATATATAATAAATTTAATATGAAACTTAAAATAAAAGACCAACTACCAGACACAGAGGTTTTTCAACTTATTGATGGAGAACCACAAAAAAACAAATTAAGAGAAATTATAGGTAATGATAAAGTTGTTTTGTTTGGTTTACCCGGTGCATTTACATCAACTTGCTCTAAACTTCATCTTCCAGGATTTGTGGAAAATGCAGATAAAATTAAAGCAAAAGGAATAGAACATATATTTTGTCTATCGGTCAATGATCCTTATGTAATGAATGGTTGGGGAGAGATAAATAATACTACAGGTAAAATAAAAATGTTATCTGATCCTTATTTGTTATTCACGAAAGCGATTGGCGCAGAAGTTGATCGTAATGCAAAAGGAATGGGAATTAGATCAAATCGTTATTTAATGGTGATTGAAAATTTCACAGTTGTTAATATTCACGAAGAAAAAGAGACTAAAGAGTGTGGTTTGACCTCCGCAGAAAATTTATTAAATAATTTACTATAAGTTATGCGCTTTCCAAGCGCACGCTTTAATTGTTTGCTGCTGATCTTGCAAGTAGATCTACTTCATTATTTAACTCATCAGTAGAATGTGCTTTTACCCAGTTCCAACTTATTTCAAATTCGTTATTTAAAAGATCTAACTCTAACCAAAGTTCTTTATTTTTTACATCTTGTTTGTTTGCTGTTTTCCATCCATTTTTTTTCCAGTTATGAACCCATTCTGTTATTCCAGATTTTACGTATTTAGAGTCTGTGAAAATTTGAACTTTGCTACCTTTTGGAATTTTTTTAAGGGCTTGTATAGGTGCTAATAATTCCATCTGGTTATTAGTGGTGTCTTTTTTATTTCCCTGTATTTCAGTTTTATTTCCATCATTTAATATTATTGCCGCCCAACCACCTTTACCTGGATTTTCAATACATGAACCGTCAGTGTAGATCTTAATCATTAATTCAAGTAATCTTTATAAGTTTTTAAATTATTATGTATTATTAATTTTTGATAATATTCTCCAGGATCTTTTATCTTTATTAAAGCTGTTTTAGGAGTATTTGTATAGTCATAGAGCCTAGTTAAATAGTATCTAATTGCTGCACCCCTACATAGAATATTAAGTGACCTCTTCTCTTTTACAGAAATTTTTTTTACGCTTTCGTAACCTTTTATTAAATTTTTGATTTTTCTTTTATTAATTCTAAATTTTGTTTTATTTTTATCAAAACATAAAGCATTTATGCAAATAGCAATCTCATACATAAAATAATCATTAGCTGCAAAATAAAAATCAATTATGCCAGATAGTTTATTACCTTTAAAAAAAATATTATCTATAAATAAATCTCCATGAATAATACCATGAGGTAATTTTTTTGGCCATTTATCTTTTATATCTTTAAAATTATTTTTTAAAAACTTTTCTAAATTAATAAATTTTTTAGACTTAAATTTAATACTATTTAACAAAGGATTAAGATTTTTAATACCCATTGAGTTTTTTCTGTAGAGCTTTAGCTTTTTTGTAGATAAGTGCATCTGCGCAATTGTTTTTCCAATATCAAAACAATTCTTAAAATTAAGTTTTTTTTTGTCTTTTCCATCAAGAAAAGATACAACACAGGCTGTTTTATTCTTAACTTTAATCAAATAATCTCCTCGATAATTTTTAAGAGGTTTAGGGCAATTAAAATTTAGATTACTTAATTGATCCATTAATTTCATAAAAAAAGGTATTTCTTTTTTCAAAACTCTTTTTTCAAAAATTGTAAGAATAAATTTTTTATTTTTTGATCTAAGTAAATAATTTGTATTTTCAATACCTTGTTTTATTCCCTTAAAACTTTGAAAATTTTCAAAATTAAATTTTCTGTTTATAGATGTTAAATTACTCTTATTAATCTTAGTATAGACAGCCATTTAATTTAATTTTTTAGGTACTTTGAAAACAACGTTTTCTTTGATTATTTCAACCTCGTCTATGGATACTGTAAATTTTTTTTTTAAATTCTCTATGAAATTTTCTACAAGAATCTCTGGTGCAGAGGCCCCGGAAGAAATCCCAACAATTTTAGATTTTTCAATTAAATCATAAGGTATTTCACTTTGTGAGTGAATAAGATGAGCATTATTACAACCTGATTTTTTTGCAACCTCAACAAGTCTCACTGAATTTGAGGAATTTCTACTTCCAATTATAAAAAACACATCGCAATTTTTTGCAATATTTTTCACAGCCATCTGTCTATTTGTCGTTGCATAACATATATCTTCTTTATGTGGTTCTCTAATACCAGGAAATCTATCTTTTAAAATACTAATTATACTTCTTGTATCATCTACTGATAAAGTTGTTTGAGTTACATAAGCTAATTTTTTTTTCTCTTTAAATTGATATTTTTTTGCTTCATCTTCATCTTGAATAAGATCTATCGAACCTTCTGGCAACTGTCCCATTGTTCCAACAACTTCAGGATGGTTCTGGTGTCCAATCAAAATTAAGTGATAACCTGATTTATGAAGATTTTCAGCTTCACGATGGACTTTCGACACTAGTGGACAAGTAGCATCTACATATGTCATTTTGTAACTTTCAGCATCAGACGGAACTTTTTTTGGAACCCCGTGCGCAGAAAAAATTACAGGCCTAGTTTTATCTTTGATTTCTTCAAGCTCCTCAACAAATATAGCCCCTTTCTTTTTTAAATCGTCAACAACAAATTTATTGTGAACAATTTCGTGTCGAACATAAACCGGGACACCATATTTTTTTATGGCTTTTTCGACAATTTCAATTGCTCTCTCTACACCTGCACAAAATCCTCTTGGTGCAGATAGTAAAATTTTGATTTCTTTATTTTTCATTTTTTTCAATTAAATATTCGAGCAATATATGCGGAAAAGTTAAAGACGCCAAACCTATAAATATTAATTTTAAAATTGCACTGTCAAAATTGTAATTATTATTTAAAAAATAAATACCCACTAAACAAAAAGCACTAGTTAGTATAGTTAACGGAGTAGCTTTTTTAATAAAAACCAAAAGTCCATTCTTTAAACTTTCCTGATCAAGTTCAGTCATTAATGAAATACTATGTCTTATAGAATGTAAAAAACAAAAATAAATTGTGAAGGCTATTAGTGGAGAGAAATAGATATTTATTATTATAATTGAGAAATAATCAAAAAAAATTGTAAATTTTCTTAATTCATATTTTTGGAAAAATAAAATAATGCTGGATAACGTACTTAACACAATACCAATTATCAAAAAATTATTACTTTCGATCATATTTAAACTTTTATAAAATGATTCATTATCAATTAATAGTAATTTGAAAATAGAAACTGTTTCATTGAAATTAAAACACAGTGGTGCCAATATTACCAAAGATCCTTTGAGAAAAAATAAAAATTGATTTAAATATGAATTATTATCAATTAAAAATTGGGTATCTTCTTTACCAAAATGAAATGAGGCAACAACTAAAAAAGCAATAAGTACCACCGTTGGAAAAAGTACCCAAAGAATTATAATTGTTACCGCAAGCAGAAAATAGGATATATAAAAAGATATTATGTTATTTATTTGGAAAATTTTAAGAAGTTTTTTTCCTTTTATATGATCTAAAGAACCATGAGATACGCCAATTATTAAAATTAATAATAAACAAGCCAATGGAGAAATGCTTAAATTATAAGCTTTTATAAAAGGTAGAGAAATAATATTACAAAATAAAAAAAAAATAAAAGAATGTTTAAAGTTAATTTTCTTAATTTGTATAGTCATTATCAATTAGTCAAATAAAGCTTTAATAAAAATTAATTTTGGCATTTTAAAAATTATACTTATATCTTCTAAAAAATTACTCTTGTTTGATAGAAATTTTATAACAGTCTTCGGTGAAGTCTTAAACATCCTAAAAAATATATCAGACATTTTTTCAGGATTTTTTTCAAGAACACGTAAAAAAATTTCATCCAAAAATTGATATTTTTTATCTATTTCAAATTTTTTAGCATTTGAAATATTATCAATATTCTTTCTAATATACTTACTGTGTTCTTGTATATTCAAAAAAGTATATCCAGTGCTTAATCTTGTCATTCCACCAGCCGTTCCAATATTAATTTTATTTTTTTCGTTTTTATTAAATGGATAAAACAGGGGTATTGCTCCCTCTTCTTTATATGTAATTTCATAATTTTTAATTTTTAAATTATTTTTAATATAATTGTTGATTTGATTTTCATAATCTTTTTGTGAATTGTCATTCATTTTTGATAACCAAGTTGTTTCTACTAAAGCTCTATTTTTTGTGTATGGCAATGTATAAAAAAAATGTACGCTTTCTCTTTGCTCACAATCAAAATCCATGAGGTTAAAAATTTTTTCGTCGAAAATATCGTTGTCTGTTTTTATTTCTACACCACAAAAATGTTGCCAAAGATTTAAATGGTTTTTTTTAATATTTGGCACACTATTAAAAACCAAAGAATTTTGATTGTTAATCTCTTCTATATTTTTAAAAAAGAAAATATTTTTGTTTTTTTTTAGTTTGTTCTTAATTTTTTCATAAAATAAACCACTATCAATGCTTTGATATGGATAATTTTTACATTTCAAATAATTTGTTTTACCTGGGATATTAACTGAAAAATTCTCCCAATTTTTTTTTACACAGTCGTCAAAGTTATGAGGTGCTACTTTCCAAAAAGACCAAGTCTTATCTCGTTTATATTCCTTCCTAGGTTCAATAATTGCTAAAGTTTTATCTTCAATTTTTTCATGAATTTCTAACTCATAAGCAAGAGATAATCCTGCACAACCACCACCGATAATTACATAATCAAATTCTTTCATTTAAATTTATTTCCTCATTTATCAGAATGTGATCATGTTGAATTTGATCTTCGTTTTTATTAATCAAATATAAACTGACTAAGTCAAAAATTGACAGAAAAGTCTCCAATACTTTTTCAATGTTTGTGACATAAATCTTCCCAGATCTTTGGTAGTCCTCCAAGTTTTTTTTTTTTAAAATTTTATATCCTATTTTTTTATACACTCTTCTAGCAACCAATATAGAAAAACGGAAACTTATTGGTATGCTTTTTATTGCATAAAAAGAATCTTGATAATAACGGTTCGCAAGATTAATAGTTGAGGAGATCTTTTCAAAATTTTCGTCAATATAAAATCTATTATTTTTTGAATCTTCTGAGACATCTCTAGATATATTTGTTAATTGCATTGCTATTCCTAAATCAATAGCTGACTTAAGAGAATTTTTTTTTGTTACATTTAAAATTTTTGCCATCATTAAGCCAACAGTCCCAGCTACTCTATATGAATAAATTAATAAGTCTTTTTTTGAATTTATTTCAACTTTTTCTTTGATATCTGATTTAATACCAGCCAATAAATCTTGAACTATTTTTATGGATATGTTGAATTCCTCCATGATACCCCACATATTTTTTATAATAAGGTTATCAAATTTTTTTTGATTAAAGTCATTTTCAAATTCAGCAAATTTTTTTTTTTTGACCTCTATCTCGTCTTTATCGTCTGCAATGTTGTCTGCAACTCTACAAAAATCGTATAATACAGAACATTTTTTAAGTGTTTCCCTTGGTAAAAAAAAACCGGCCCAGCTAAATGACTTAGCATAAACAGACAAATAATTCTTATCAGACATTATAAAATTTTATCTAACACTTTAGCTGACGATAATACACCTGGTACACCAGCCCCCGGATGTGTTCCAGCTCCAACAAAATAAAGTCCCTCGTATATTTCAGATTTATTATGAAATCTAAAATAAGCAGATTGTGTAAATTTTGGTTGAATTGAAAAGCCAGATCCATACTTTGTGTTTAAATCTTTTTCAAAATAGTCTGGTGTCAAATAAAAATCTTCAACAATATTTTCACTTAAGTTTGGCATAAGATCCTTTTCCATTTTTTCAATTACCAAATTTTTCATCTTTTCTCCCTGAATAGACCAATTAATTTTAGATTGATTATTGGGAACTGGAACAAGAACATAAAAACAATCCTGTCCGGCAGGAGCCATAGTTTTATCAGTAGCAGAGGGTCTATGAAGATAATAACTTATATCATCATTTAATTTTTTATTTTCAAATATGTCATCGAGATGTTCTTTATACTTATTTCCAAATTTTATTGTGTGATGTTCAACGTTTTGGTAAGTTTTTTTTGTTCCAAAATAATAAACAAATAATCCCATTGAGTATTCCATCCTTTTTCTTTTCCATTTGAACATCATTGAATTTTTTGAGTTTCCATTTAGCAATTTTTCATAAACTGCAGGTGGGTCGGCATTACAAATAACATTATCAGCTAAAATATTAGTATCATTATCAAGTCTGACACCAGTTATTTTATTTCCATTTGAAATAATTTTTTCTACTTCATGGCCCTTTATGATTTTAATATCAACTTCGTTCATAAGTTTCTCAAAACCTTTAATAATATTACCTGTCCCACCCATTGAGTAATGAATTCCCCATTTTTTCTCTAAATATAAAATTAGCCCATAAATAGAAGTAGTTGTAAAAGGATTTCCCCCAACTAAAAGAGGATGCATGCTTAACATTCTTCTTAATTTTTCATTTTTTATAAAAGATGAAACTAATGAATAAACTGATTTGTAACTTTTAAGTTTTAGAAGTGAAGGAAGTTGCTGCATCATAAAAAAAGGTTTATCAAAAGGAACATCCGCAAGTTCTAAAAAACCCTTGTCAAAAATCTTTTTTGTAAAACTTACTAATTTTTCATATCCCTCAACATCATCTTTACTAATTTCTGCAATTTGTTTCTTCATTTCAGTTTCATCACCTGAGTAATTAAATTTTGAGTTATCTTCAAAAATAAATTGATACCAAATTTTAAGAGGGGAAAGTTCTATGTAATTTTTTGAGTCTTTTTTAAATAATTTGAATAATTCATCAATTAAATAGGGTGCAGTAATAACGGTGGGTCCACCATCGTAAGTGAAACCATTTTTTTTAAAAACTCTTGCTCTACCGCCAAGATCAGGATGTTTTTCAACTAATGTTACTTGATGACCTTTAGCTTTTAATCTTAGAGCTGCAGCAATGCCGCCAAAACCTGAGCCTACCACAATAGAATTCATCTTAATAATCTATAGTTTTTTTAAAAAAATTGTAAGAAAATTATGAATTAATTTTTTTTAACTCTTCTTTAGTCTCTTCTAAATTTTTTTGAAATAAATTATCGAGTTTAGACTTATCAACGGATGTGGTAATAATTTTTTTAACAGAGTCTACTGCAATTTTTACTGATGCGTCTTTTATTTCTTTAATCGCTGCTTCCTTCATTTGAACTATTTTGTTTTCAGCAGATGCTTTTTTAATTTCTGAAGACTTATGAAATTTGTCATTAAGATCTATTATTAATCTATTGCTATCTTTTTTAGCCTGTTCCAAAATTTCATTTCTTACAGATTGTGCGGTATCAAGTTTACTCTGAGCGTTGATCAATAAAGTTTTTGCTTCTTTTCTAAGTTTTTCACTCTCTTCAATCTCATTTTTTATATCTGTTATAAGCTTATTTAAAATTGTGTTAATTTTCTGAGGGACTTTTAAATAGACTAATCCACCTAAGAATATAAAAAATGAAACTGCAACCCAAAATGTTGAATCAATCACCATAATATTTGTTTTCATTTTTTTTATATAGGTCATCAACAATAGCTGAAATACTACTGTTATTGATTTCAGCACCAATTACATTTTTCAGTATTTCTGAAGATGTTTCGATTGCGATCCTATTTATTTTTTGAGGAGCATTTTTTCTAAGCTGATTAATTTCAATTTCAGCTTTTTTGATTTCATCATCAATTTGTTTTTCTAAAGTCTCTTTTTTAATATTTATAGCTTTTAATGTTTTTTCTCTAGTCTCATTAAAAAGATTTTTTGAGTCCAGTTTGCTTTTGGAGATTATATTATCATATTCTTTAAGCTTTATTTCACTATCTTCTCTTTGTTTATCAGCTGCCTCAATATTTTCTTGTATCTGGGATTTTCTTAATTCAAGATTCGAACTTATTTTTGGCAATATCAGCTTAGATAAGACGATATACAAAATACCAAAAACTAATGTAAGCCAAAAAATTTGGGAAATCCAAAACTCAGGATTTAATTGAGGCATACCTCCACTTTCAGCTGCAAAAACACTTTTTGAAAAAAAGGTGTAAAAAAATATTAACTGAAAAAAATATTTTTTGATCATCAAATTAAAATGCGAAAAGAATGATTAACGCGACTACCAAACCAAATAGTCCTGTAGCTTCTGCTAAAGCAAAACCCAATAATAAATTAGGAAACTGTTTTTGTGCTGCAGATGGATTTCTCATTGCACCTGAAAGATAATTTCCAAAAATTATCCCAATTCCGACACCAGCACCAGCTAAAGCGATTGCCGCTAAACCTGCCCCGATCATTTTTGCTGCTTCTAATTCCATTATATCCTCCTTTGTTAGTTAATGGTGTAAATTTAATGCATCATTTAAATAGATGCATGTTAAAATTGCGAAAACATAAGCTTGAAGAAAAGCAACTAAGATCTCCAAACCAGTTAATGCAACAGAAAATGTTAAAGGAAGCCATCCTCCAACTATCCCAAGGCTTATAACAAAACCTCCGAAAACTTTCATCATTGTGTGACCTGCCATCATATTAGCAAAAAGTCTGACTGATAAACTAATAGGTCTACTTAGATACGAGATTATTTCAATGACAACTATCAAAGGCAATAAAACAACAGGAACTCCACTTGGTACAAAAAGTTTTAAATAACCAAGTCCATGTTTTATAAAACCAATAATTGTTACACCGATGAATATGAATGCAGCTAAAATGAATGTTACTATTATATGACTAGTCACTGTGAAGGTATAAGGTATCATTCCAAACATGTTACAAAAAAGAACAAACATAAATAATGAAAATATAAAAGCAAAATAAGGTTTTGCTTTAGATCCTGCTGTATCGCTGATCATTTTAGATACGAATGTGTAGCTTAATTCTGCTAATAGTTGAATCTTATTAGGTAGCATAGAATTTTTTTTAGCCCCTAAATTAAAGATCACGAGAATTGCAAGAGAGCTGACCACCATAAACAAACTTGCATTTGTAAATGAGATATCAAAAGCCCCGATTTTTATTTCTGGCCCAATTCTGTAAACTTCGAATTGAGTCATTGGATTTGCTGCCATAAATCTTACATCTATTTTTGCATGTTTTTAGCAGATCTAATCACATTCATAATACCTGCGATTACACCTACAAAAAAAAAAATTAATATTAACCATGGTTTAGTACCAAAGGTATTGTCTAAAATAAACCCAATAATTGTCCCTACAGCAACGGCAGACACTAGCTCTGTACTTAGCTTAAAAGCTGAGCCAATAGGCGATGAATTCTGCTTTTTATTTTCATTGTTTTTCTTTGAGAGTTTTTTTTTTGCAATTTCTAAGCGAGTTTTGAACTGATTTTTAGACATCTGATTATTTTAATCAAGCAACCATACTCTCTGCTTTCTGTAAATCAACTGCTACCAGCTGACTTATTCCTTTTTCGGGCATGGTTACACCGTATAATCTATCCATTTTTGACATTGTCAATGCATGATGTGTAACGATAATAAACTTTGTATTTGTTATTTTTGTAAGTTCATCTAATAAATTACAAAATCTTGTAACATTAGCATCATCTAAAGGAGCATCTACTTCATCTAACACACAAATTGGAGAAGGATTAGTCAAAAAAACTGCGAAGATAAGTGATAGTGCAGTTAAAGCTTGTTCTCCACCCGATAATAGAGTTATTGATTGAAGTCTTTTTCCTGGTGGACTAACCAACATTTCTAAACCTGCTTCTAGAGGATCATCTGAGTCAACGAGTTCAAGTTTTGCATTACCACCATTAAATAATTTTGTATAAACTTCATTGAATTTTCTATTAACTTTTTCAAAGGCTTCCACCAATCTCTCTCTACCTTTTTGGTTGAGCTCATTAATACTGTCTTTTAATTTTTCAATTGCTGTCACTAAATCTGCTCGGTCAGACTCCATTTTTTTAATTTCAGTCTCGTATTTATTAGTTTCTTCGTCTGCTTTTAAATTAACGGATCCTAATTTTTCTCTCTCCTGTTTTTTTTTATCTAATAAATCTTCTTGATTAACAGCGTCAGGTAGTTCTTCGATACCATTTAAATTTGAATTCTCTAAGATATTTTCCTCAGTCAAATTAAGCTCAGAGGTAATTCGATCTATAAGGTCATTTTTTCTTTTTTTTAATCCTTCGACAGTTGCACCAGAACTTGCTTTTCTCTCTCTTATTTGTATAGATTGTTCTTGTATTTCATTAAGCTTCGTTCTGAGTGAGTCAATTTTTTCATCAGTATTATTTATAATTTTTTCATTTTCTTCTTTTTCTTCCTCTGAATTTCTTAAATTCTCAGAAATTTGTCCTTTTTTTTCAGCTTGTACTTTTGGTTGGTTATCAAGTATTTCCAATTGATTGTTTAGATTATTCTTTCTACCAATCAATTCATTGACCATTTTTTCAGAATTTGAGAGTAAATTTTTCCAGCTTTCAATTTCTTTTTCAATTATCTTAATTCTCTCATTTCTTTTAACCGACTCTTCTTTAATATTTTGATTTTTACTGTAACTGTCAGCATACTTATCAATTATTTTATCAAGATTATCTAAACTATTTACTGCTTCATCATTTTGTTTAGAATTTATTAAAACTTTTATTTTCTCAATCTCATCACTTAAGTAATTTTTTGACTCTCTAAGATCCTGATTTGATTTTTTTTCTGTTTCAAAATATTTTGAGTCAACTTCTATCAATTCATTTTTTTCTTCCTTTAGTCTTTTTTCATTAGAATTGGCATCTATAATAATTCCTTTTTCCCTTGAAACATCTTCATTAAGTGTTGTTAACGACTTTTTAATATTTTCAATCTCTTCTTGAGTTCTAGTATTTTCTTTATCCAAACTCTGAAGTTCTAAATTCAATCTTTGAATTTTAGACAAATTTTCTATGTTTTTTTCTCTTAATGGAGTAACCTTTTCTGTTTCTAGTTTGATTAACTTTTCAATTTCTGTAATTCTTTCATTAAAACCACTAACTTCACTTTCTGCCTCTGTGTTTATTTCATTTTCGATTGTTATTTCCTTATCAATTTCTATTAATTTCAGATAGTAAAGACCAGCTTCAATTTTTTTTATTTCATCTGTTATGTTTTTATATTTTGTGGCCTCATCCGCTTGTTTTTGAAGATTTGCTAGTTGTCTTTCTTGCTGTCTTCTTAATTCATCTGCTCTCTTTAGATTATTTTCAGCTGCACCCAATCTTAATTCAGCTTCATGTCGTCTTACATGCAGACCAGATATACCAGCCGCCTCTTCAAGAATTGCTCTCCTATCAGTAGGTTTTGCTGTTACCAAAGCCCCAATTCTTCCCTGACTAATCATCGATGGAGAGTGAGCTCCAGTGGATAAATCAGCAAAAAACATTTGAGAATCTCTTGCTCTTACCTCTTTATCATTGATATAAAACTTGGATCCCTTGTCTTTTTCTATTTTTCTTCTTACGTTAATTTCATTAACATCTCGATATTGAACAGGTCCCTCGCTTGTTTCATTTTTAACTGTTATAGAAACCTCAGCTATATTTTTAGATGGTTTATTTGAAGTGCCAGAAAAAATTACATCTTCCATTCCTGAGCCACGTAAACTTTTTGCAGATGTTTCGCCCATAACCCACCTAATGGACTCGACAATATTTGATTTTCCACAACCGTTAGGCCCAACTATACCAGTTAAACCATCTTCGATTAAGAAATTGGTTTTATCAGCAAAAGACTTAAACCCATTTAATTGGATTTTTTTAAACTCCATTAATTAGCTTATATCAGCTTTTCTAGAGATTTTTTTAAATTTTTATAATTAAGAGTTTTCTCAAACTTTTTTCCATTAATTATTATCGTAGGAGTGGAATTTATCTCAAATTTTTTAGTGCCTTCGATTCGATCACTTAGAACAAAATCTTCAATTTTTTTATCACTTATGCACTTTTCAAAATTTAAAGTAAAATTTTTGTTTTTAACAAATTTTTTTAAGTTTTCATTAGCCTCCTCTATTGTTTTGCCTTTAATCCAAGCCTGCTGATCAGAATATAAACTCATCATAATTTCTAAACTTTGATCTTGTTTGCACTGTGAAATTTTTGATGCATTAAGAGCGACAATATCTAAGGGAAAGTGCCTAAATTCTATTTTTACCAAACCAGTATCAATAAATTCTTTTTTAAGTAACGGATAAATATTATTGTGAAAATCTGCGCAATGACTACAAGTCATGGACTCGTAAGCAATAATTGTTATTTTGGCATCATCTTGTCCAGAAACAATACGATTAATCTCAGCATTAACTTGAATAGAAAATCCTAAAATAACTAGAATTAATAAAATAGTTTTTTTCATTTTTCTCTAAATACTTTTGATAGTTCAATTAGGGATTTTTTGATTTTTTCGTTTTTAACACTCTCAATTTTTTTGTGGTATGTTTTTCTTGTCACAGTTTTTTTCTCTATTTTGTTACTGATTACCTGCTTTCTTTCCTCCTCAAAAGTAGTAAATTTAACTTTTTTAATTATTGTATTTTCAAAAAAATTATTTACCCTATCCATAATTTCTTTCTTTGAATATTCTAAATCTATCTCATGACCTCTCTTTACCATAATTAGCAACGTGCTAACTCCAAATTTATTTGAATTTTTAAATGATTTTGGGAAACAAACTTTAAAGAGACTTTCTCCTACCAAAAATTTCCAATTATTAAGTATTTCAGAAAAAATATGGCCTCTTTTGTTAATAACTTTTTTTATATTTGTTGGTAAGGTGTCTTTAAAAGATCTTAAGCCTTGAATGGATCTTAATCTCTGCTTAGTATTATTTTTAAAATACATATGAAAGAAAAGATAATAACAAAAAAAGTTCTTAAATGGTATGATTTAAATAAAAGAAATTTGCCATGGAGGAAAAAAGTACCATCATATAAAAAGCATTATTACACATTGGTAAGTGAGTTTATGTTACAACAAACACAAGTTGTAACTGTTATTCCTTTTTTTAACAGATTTATAAAAAAATTACCCACTCTTGCGGATCTCGCTAAAGTTAAAGAATATGATTTAATAAAATTATGGGAAGGTCTTGGATATTATTCAAGAGTAAGAAATTTACAAAAAACTGCTAAAATTATAATTAGTAAATATCATGGAAAAATTCCAAGTAATTATGAGGATTTAATATCTTTACCTGGTATAGGGAATTACACTGCTAATGCAATATTAGCTATTGCCTTTAATAAATCCTGTATTCCATTAGATGGAAACATTGAAAGGGTTATAAAAAGATATCTTTATTTAAAAAAATATAAGGAAATTCAAAAAGACAATCTAATAAAAAAAAAATCTATTTTTGGAATTTCATCAAGAGCAAACGATTATGCACAGGCTTTAATGGAATTGGGAGCAATTATTTGCAAACCTAAAAATCCTGAATGTGGTGGGTGTCCAATCTCAAAAAATTGTAAGTCTTTTAAGAAGAAAGATTTTGATTTAGCTAAAATTATAAAAAAGAATAAAGAAAAATATTTCATTCTTAAAGTTTATAAAAAAAATCGAAAATATTTATTGATTAAAAACACAAAATTTAGTTTTCTTAAAAATTTAAAAATTTTTCCAATGGAAGAGTTATCTAACCCAAAAAATTTTAATGAAAATCTTAATTTTAAAATGTCTAACATGAATATGAACATAAAAATTCAATATCTCAAAAATGCAAAAAGATTTCCTTCATCTTACTGGTTTGATAGAAGAAAATTAGATAATTATATGCTTCCATCATTCACTAAGAAAGTTGTTAAATATTTAGAAAAAAATTAATGAAAAAAGTAGCTATAATTGGTGCTGGAATTTCAGGGCTATTCATTGCCAATTTATTTAAGAGAAACAAAAAGTATCAAGTAAATATTTTTGAGAGAAATAGCTTAATCAACTCAAAAGAAGGTTATGGTATTCAATTATCTGTTAACAGTATCAAACTATTAAATAAAATTCAGTTTGATAAATTAGAAAACAGTGAAAAATTTAATCCAGATAAAATTAATTTTTACTCAGTTAAGAATTCTAATAAGATATGTGAGTTAAATATATCAGATTTTAACACTGAAAATTGTAAATATACTACTCTTAAAAGATCATCACTTATTAATTTTTTAAAAAAAGATTTAGAAAAAAGAATAAAATTTGACCACATCATTTCAAAGATAGAACAACAAGATGAAATCGTTAAAGTCTCTTTTGAAAATAATGAAATTTATGAATTTGATTATCTAATTATTTCAGATGGAGTCTTTTCAAAGAGTAAAAATCTGTTATCAAAAAATCAAATTGAAGCAAAATTTAATGATACGTTAGCTATTAGAGGGATTATACCAAGTTCTTCAAACATGGCTGATAAAAAAAACATCTCATTGTTTCTAGGTTCAAATTTTCATTATGTTATTTATCCTGTATCTCCTAATGGTGATTTAAACTTCATAGCTGTAATGAAATTTAAACTTTCAGGGGATGAGCAAAAAGATTTTTCGTTGTTTAAAAATGATAATTTTATCAGAAAGATTTTAGAAAAAGTTCCAAACTTAAATAAGGAATTTTTTGACAGTATTAATGATTTAAAGATATACCCAGTATTTGTAAGCCATGATTTTTTTGAGCTTAATAATAATAATATTCATCTAATAGGAGATGCTTTTTTTGCTTTTTCACCATCATTTGCTCAAGGTGCATCGCAATCAATAGAGGGCGCATATGAATTATTTGAGAATATAGAGAATAATACTGAGAGTAATTTTTTTAGAAATAGAGTTGATAAAATAAAGATGGTAAATAATCGCTCAAAATTTAATCAATTTGCTTTTCATTTATCTAATCCTTTAACAACATTATTAAGAAATATTTTTTTGAAAAGATTAGTAAAAAATAAAAAGTTTCTAGAGGCCTATCTTGGTAAAATATATAAAAACTAACTATTAGAAATTAATCTTTGTCTTAAATGATCGATAGGGACTGCGTTTCCATTTAAGTTATAATGCCAATAGGTCCATCCATTACAGCTATCAGCACCTAAGATTGTAGCTGCTACTTTATGAATTGAGCCCTCAGTCTGAGCATGTTTGATACTGCCATCAGCCATAATTTTTGCACTGATTTTCTTTTTATTATCGAAAATAGTGGTGCCTGGTTTAATTATTCCTAACTCAACTAAAGAGCCAAATGGTATTCTTGGTTTAGATCTACCGTTCTGTAGAGTATCTAAATAATCATCTTCTATAGGTTTAGTTTTCTTTAATCTTTTTTCAGCAGCTTTAAAATAAGTCTTTTCTTTTTCAATTCCATAATAATTTCTTCCTAATTTTTTAGCAACAGATGCTGTTGTTCCTGAACCTAAAAAAGGATCTAAAATTAAATCATTTTTATTTGAAGTTGCTAATAAAATTCTGTGAAGTAGGGCTTCAGGTTTCTGTGTAGAGTGTACTTTTTTACCGTTTTTTTTTAATCTTTCAGAGCCATTACAAATTGGTAATTCCCAATTAGACCTCATTTGTAGATCATCATTTAAACATTTTAAAGATTGATAGTTAAAGGTATATTTTGATTTTTCAGATTTTGAAGCCCAAATTAAAGTTTCATGAGCATTTGTAAAACGTGTCCCTCTAAAATTTGGCATAGGATTTTTTTTATTCCAAATGACATCATTTAAAATCCAAAAACCTAAATTTTGTATTACCGTACCAACTCGGAAGATATTGTGATAACTACCAATTACCCAAATAGCTCCATTTTTTTTCAAAGTCCTTTTACACTCAGTCAACCACAAATAAGTAAAGTCATCATATTTTTTAAAATTTTCAAATTGATCCCATTTATCATTTACTGCATTAACCTTTGTTCTATCAGGTCTTGTAAGTTCATTTTTTAATTGTAAGTTATAGGGAGGATCTGCAAAAATTAAATCAAAAGTCTCATCTGGAATTTTCTGTAATTCCTTTAGGCTATCACCATTAATTAATTTATTTTTGAAAATCGAGTTCATTTATAAAAAATAAATTAGACTCGAAAAAGATTCTTGGGTCAACCTATGATTGAATTATGAAGACTCAATTTGTGTATTTAATTTTAGAAATATCTATATCTAGTGTTTATTATTTTGAGGTATTTAATTTATTTAAAGGTGAAAAAGTCTTTCTGTGATGAACTGTGGCCCCGAACTTTTTGATAGCTCTCAAATGTTTTTTGGTACCATACCCATAATTTTCACCCCATGAGTAACTTTTATATCTAATACCTAACTTTGAAATAAAATTATCACGAGCTACTTTTGCAATAATTGATGCAGCAGAAATTGATGGTATTTTTTGATCTCCCTTGATTACAGATTTAAGTTTGTAGTTTTCTATCTTTGGTAATTTATTTCCATCAATTAAAATCATTGAGGGTTTTTTTTTCAATTTAAGGATTGCTCTTTTCATTGCCATCAAACTAGCCTGTAAGATATTTTTTTTTTCAATCTCACTGATCGATGCTTTTGCTATGGCCCATGTAGAATTTTTTTTGATATACTGAGCTAAAATTACTCTCCTTTTTTTTGATAACTTCTTAGAGTCTTTTAATAGTTTTTTGTTTATTGAGTGATTTAAAACTACAGCCGCTGCATATACAGGTCCTACTAAACTTCCACGTCCAACCTCATCAACTCCAGCAATTACTTTCATTAAAACTTTATATTTAGATCTTGAATCTTTTGCTTTATCATTTTTAAATCTTCCCAAGAATATTTTTTATTTTCTGGAAATCTAATTAAATATGATGGACTATAACTAATCATTAAGGGAACACTTTTATTTCCTATAATTATTTCCCTCCATTTCCCTCTTTCACTTGAAATTTTACTCTTTAACCCAGTGACAGCCTCCATCGCAGTTCCACCCATTAGAATTAACATTTGTGGATTAATTATTGAAATATGTTGTTTCAAAAATTTAGAATATCTTTTTATGTCACTAGTATTAGATTTTCTTTCATCAATTGTCTTATAGTTTATTGAATAAGTTAAATAAATATTATCCATCGATACATTTATAGCTAAGAGCATCTTTTCTAAAAGTTTTCCCACTTCACCTTGAAAAAGTAATCCAGACTCATCTTCTTTGTCACCAGGTGTATCGCCAATTAACATTATAGAACTATTGATGTTTCCCCTACCAAATAAAAGATTTTTTGAGGCCTTCTTTAGATTGCAATCCTCAATTGTATTTATTAGATTTTTAAGATCAGATAGTTTTTGTTTTTTTTCTGAATTTGAATTTATCAAATTACTTTTTAAATCTTTATATCTATTTTGTGGCTCATTATAGAAGATAAAATCTGTCTCAAATGTTTTAATGAAATCTTGCGTAAATTTAGTGTTTTGATTTAATGGTTTTTTAGACATAAAATATATTAATGTGTTTAAAAAAAGTTTTAACGGCAATAATATTCATATTACTTTATCAGACTCATCTTTATTCTAAAAGCAATAGTTTTAATAATTTCAATCCAAAAAATTTATCGAATTATTTTTCTGGTATAGTTGCTTTCGAAAATAAAAAAAATTCTGATGCTTTGAATTTTTACAATTCATCAAAAATACTGATTAATCAGCATGATCCATATTTAAAAAGATATGTAATAAGTTTAGTATTAGAAAATAAAGTTTCTCAAGCGATAAATGTTATTAGGTTAAATAAAGAAAATGAAAATACAAAATTTTTTGATGCATATTTGTTATTAATTATTGATAGTTTAAAACGTGGTAATTTTGATGATGCTTACGATCAAACTATTAGAGTAACAGATTTTTTTAGTGAAGAAAAATTAAAGTTGGCAATTCTTAATATTTTAAAAGAATACATTTATGTTTTTAAAGAGAAAAACTATTTTGAAAACAGAACAAGTTATGGAAATTTATCGAAAATTTCAGACGCTTTTCAAAAATGCTATTTAGATGATATAAATACTGAAAATTATTTCTTGAAAGTAATTAATGAAAGTGATTCTGATTACTCAAGATACATATTTTTTTATGCCAGTTATTTAGTTGAAAAAAAGAGATTTTTTACTGTTGATAATGTTTTATCAGAACATGATTATATAAATTCTAAATTATTAATATCTCAATCCAAAAACTGGTTGGAGGATAGAAAATATGAAAAATTTACGAATATATTTTCATGCAAAAATCATAATCATGTAATTAGTGAATTTTTATTTTTAGTCTCTAACCTTTATTCATCACAAGACGATTTTGAAAAATCTAATTTTTATTTATATCTCTCAAATTATTTGAATCCAAGGTTTATATATAATTTGTCTTTAGTAGCCGAGAATTATTACTTTAATGAAGATTTAGTTAAAGCAAAAAAAATTTTAAAAAAATTTGATAAAGAGGACAAAATTTATTATTGGTTTCGTATTAAAAAAGAGGCACAAATTATAGCTGAGGAAGATAACAACAAAAAAAGATCGGTTGCTTTTATAAAATCTGAATTTAATAAAATTAAAAAACATAATAATAAGATGATTTTTGATATAGCTAACTTTTATAAAAGTTCTAAAGATTATGAAAATGCAATAAAATATTATTCAAAAATAATTGAGGATCTAGACGATAATAACAAAATTAAAGCTGATATACTCTACAGAAGGGGCGGAAGTTATGAGAGAATTGGTGAATATGAAAAATCAGATAAAGATTTGTTAATGTCTTTAAATATAGAACCAAATGATGCTTACGTTTTAAATTATTTAGCATATTCATGGCTTGAAAGAGATTATAAAATAGATGAAGCATTAGATATGCTTAAAGTAGCCTATGAGTCAGAAAGCAATGATCCGTATATAATTGACTCAATTGGTTGGGCTTATTATTTAATTGAGGATTATTCGAAGGCTGAAAAATTTTTGCGAAGAGCAGTAGAATTAATGCCTGAAGATCCAATAGTAAATGATCACTATGGTGACATCTTATGGAAATTAGATCAAAAAATACAAGCAAGATATTTTTGGAGAAATGTGCTTAAAATGAAAAAGGCAGAGAAAGAAATGAAAGATAAGATCAATCTTAAATTAATAAGAGGCATAAAAAAATCATAATTAATGAAATTTAAGAAGATTAAGTCATATGCTAAAGTTAATTTAGCATTAAATGTTACAGGTAAATCATCAAAGCTTCACAAAATAGAAAGCCTAGTTGCTTTTATAGATATCTATGATCTTATTCTCATAAAAAAAATAAAAAAAAAAAATCATATTGTAAAATTTAGAGGAAAATTTTCAAAAAATATTGGCTCGAAAAATAGTGTTACTCAATTATTAAAAATACTTGATAAAAAAAAATTACTTCAAAAAAAATTTCATATCGAGATAGTCAAGCATGTACCACAACAGTCTGGTTTAGGAGGTGGTTCAATGAATGCCGCTAGTATTCTTAATTATTTTATTAAGGAAAAACTATTCTCTTTAGATAAAGAAAAAATTCATTCAATAGTTAGATATATAGGATCAGATGTAATTTTAGGATTAACTAGTGATTATCAAGTTTTAACCTCTAAAAACCAAACTAAAAAATTCAAAAATTGTAAAAAATTGTATACATTAGTTGTCAAACCTAATTTTGGTTGCTCAACAAAAGCTATTTACGCAGAAGTAAAAAATTATGAGACTGCCAAATTTAATATTCCAAGAAAGGAAATGTTTAATCTTAATTTTTTAAAAAAAATGAGTAATTCTTTGGAAAAAATTGTCTTGGTTAAACACCCAATTTTGAAAAAAATTAAAATTTACTTAACAAATTTATATAATCCTGAGTTTGTAAGAATGACTGGCTCTGGATCAGCTTTTATTGCCTATTATAATTCTAAAAAAAAATGCGACAAAGCACTTAGACAATTTAATAAAGATTATACAAAATATTGGTGTATAAGCTCAAAAACTATATAAATTTTATTTTTTTGTGTTATATCAATTTTATATTGGGGCGTAGCCAAGCGGTAAGGCACGGGTTTTTGGTACCTGCATCCTAGGTTCGAATCCTAGCGCCCCAGCCAAATATGAAAAGTTTAATAGACAAATTTTTTTTCAGACAAAATAATCTAGACCCGATAAGTAATAGAATAAAAGACATATCAAAAAAAACTCCAGTTTCTAAAATATTTAATGCCATAAACTCTTATTCAACCACAAGTGAACTTAGATATGTTGGTGGTTGTATAAGAAAAGTGATAAATAATGAAATTTCTGATGATATCGATTTAGCAACAAATATAGATCCAAAAGAGGTTTGTTCTGCACTCAAAAAAAGTAACGTTGAATTCTATGAGAGCGGAATAGATCATGGAACAATAACAGCAATAATAGAGGATAGTAAATTTGAAATTACCAGTTTAAGAGAAGATATTTTGACTGACGGTCGTCACGCAAAAGTTAAATTTTCTAACGATTGGAAAACTGATGCCTCGCGAAGAGATTTTACAATTAATTCTATTTATTCAGATAAAGAAGGTAACTTGTTTGATCCATACAACGGTTGTGAGGATATTAAAAAGGGTAAAATAAATTTTATTGGTAACCCAGAGAGAAGAATTAAAGAGGATTACTTGAGAATATTAAGATATCTAAGATTTTTTTTAAATTATTCTAAACAACCACACGATCCTAAAATTGTTAAAGTTTTAAAAATGAATCTTGTTGGCATTTCAAATCTTTCTAAGGAAAGATTGATAAGTGAACTAAGAAAGATTCTCAAACCAAATGTATTAGAAAGTTTGTCAAAAGATAAAATAATTTTAGAAATTTTAGTCTCAGTTTTTCCGCAACTAAGATACTTTAATATTTTTTCCAAGCTAAATACTAATTTAAAGAATATACTTTCTGAAGTTGATTTTATCTTTATTGTCTCGTTGTTAATTATCGATGAAACTGATAATGTGGATTATTTCATTTATAAATTTAATTTATCTAAAAAAGATCAAAAAAGGATTAGAAATATAAGTGATTTTTTTAAAAAAAAAATAACCTCAAAAACTTTCACTGAAAAAAATTTAAATTTGATATTTTATTATTCAGGCAAAGAGACGGTCTTGGATATTCTAAATTATAGAATATTAAAAACTAACAAATTAGATGATAATATATTGGCATTAATTAGCAAATTTAAAATAAAATCGATACCGACTATGCCATTTAAAGCAGATTACTTGATGTCAAAATATGATATCCCACAGGGAAAAATGTTGGGAGAAAAACTAAAACTTATTGAAGATAAATGGATTGAAAACAATTTTCAAATATCAGATAAACAGATTGAAAATATAATTAATAATTAAATATATTTAACATCTTTAATTTCAAAGTTTTTTTTTCCAGCTGGAGTACCAATTTCGACTAGATCATTCTTATTTTTTCCGATAAGTCCTTTTCCAATTGGTGATTGATAGTAAATTAATTTACTTTTGAGATCTGCTTCATCCCTTCCAACAATCTTATAATTTATTTTTTCACCTGTATCTAAATTTTCCAAGAAGACTGTTGATCCAAAAATGACTTTGCCATCATTATTCAGTTTTGTAACATCAATAATGTTTGCTCTTGCGATTATATCGTTGATTTCAGTAATTCTTCCCTCATTATGAGATTGTTCCTCTTTAGCAGCATGATACTCAGCATTTTCTTTCAGGTCTCCATGTGAGCGTGCTTCCGCAATTGCAGCAACAATTTTGGGACGTTTTTTTTCTTTTAAAAAAATTAGTTCTTCTTTGAGTTTATTCAAACCGTTTAAAGTAATTGGTTCTTTTTCCATTTCATTTCCATTTTGCAATAGGCGGTAGTGACATTAAAATAGCTTCAACATTTCCACCTGTTTGTAATCCAAATTTTGTTCCTCTATCGTAAAGCAAATTAAATTCTGTATATCTACCTCTTTTTATATACTGTATTTCCTTATCTCTTAAAGTCCATTTTTTTTTAATTTTTTTTTTTATAATTTTTTTAAATATTAATTCAAATGTAGTACCGACTTCTCGAACAAATTTAAAATCTCTTTCAAAATTATTTTTTTTATAGTCAAAAAAAATTCCCCCAATACCTCTTGCCTCTTTTCGATGAGGTAAATAAAAGTATTCGTCACACCACTTTTTATATTTTGGATAATATTTTTTGTTATGACGATTACACATACTTTTTAATATTTTGTGAAATTCTTTTTTCTCATTCTCGTCTTTTTTGGATGGAGTGACATCCATACCACCACCAAACCAATCATGAGATGTGCAAATATATCTTGTATTAAAATGCATCGCTGGAATTAAGGGGTTTTTCATATGCATAACTACAGAAATACCTGATGCCCAAAAGTTTGGATTTTTCTCAGCTCCTGGTATTTGTTTTTGAAAATGTTTTGGAAATTTTCCATAAACTTTTGAAAAATTTACACCTACCTTATCAAATACTCTACCATTTTTAAGTATTCTATATTCACCACCACCTTCATCTTTATTTTGATCTCTTTTCCATATTGTTGATTTAAATTTGATTTTATTTTTTTCTAGCTCACTTATGCTATGACATATTGAGTCTTGTAAAGTTTTAAACCAATTACTTGTTAAATCTTTTCTAATTTCAAAATCCATGTTAAATCAAATTTGTTTGTCTTAAGCTTTCGGCCAAAATAATAGCAACAGATGAGGAGATATTAAGTGACCTCTTATTTTTTTTCATTGGTATCTTTAATTTGTTTTTAATTAGTTTATGTACTTTTTCTGGCACTCCAGCACTTTCCCTTCCAAATAAAATAGTATCACTCTTTTCAAACTTAAATTTAGTATATGAAATTGAAGCTTTAGTTGTCATCAATACAATTCTATGATTCTCTTTATCCTTATAAAATCTGTCAAAGCTTTGATAAAATCTGATTTCTTTATCATCCATATAATCCATTACAACTCTTTTAAATCTCCTGTCAGTCAATAAGAAGCCACATGGTTCTATAATTTCTAATTCTACCCCAAGACAGGCACAAGTTCTAATTATGGCTGCTGTATTTTGGGGTATATCAGGTTCAAATAAAGCTATTTTAGGCCCTGTAAATTTTAAACTATTATGTGTCATTCTTTCAGTAGTAAATTGGATATTTTATATTATATGAAACATATATTTAAGTAGAAAAAATCAAAATTGAGTATATTTAATAAAAACTAGAAATGACTAAAAAAAAAACTGAAAGAAGAGATTTTTTATTCACAGCTACAGCTGCTGTTGGAGCTGTAGGGGTAGGAGCTACAGTTTGGCCAATGATAGATCAAATGAATCCAGATGCTTCAGTCAAGGCTTTGGCCAGCACCGAAGTAGATGTGAGTTCAGTGAACCCAGGAAAGACAATAACAGTTTTGTGGAGAGGTAAACCTGTTTTTATAAGAAGAAGAACTCAAGATGAAATTAATGAAGCAAAAGCAGTTAAGCTGAAAGATTTGAAACACCCTGAAAAAGATGAGGATAGAGCTAAAAATCCAGAGTGGCTTGTGATGCTAGGAGTATGTACGCATTTAGGTTGCGTGCCCTTGGATCAAAAAGGTGATTACAACGGTTGGTTCTGCCCGTGCCATGGATCTCATTATGATATTTCTGGAAGAATAAGAAAAGGTCCGGCACCTACAAATATGGAAATCCCTAAATATGAATTTGTTAACGCTAATACTATTAAGATTGGATAAAAACTATGAGTGATCACGAATACACACCCAAGTCAAATTTTGGAAAATGGTTCAACGACAGATTACCATTATTAACTTTAGCAAATCACTTAACTGATTATCCAACGCCTAAGAATTTAAATTATTGGTGGACATTTGGTGGTATTTTAACTTTTTGTTTAGTTACCCAAATAGTTACAGGTTTAGTCCTTGCTATGCACTATATTGCTCATGCCGATATGGCATTTGATAGTGTGGAACATATAATGCGTGATGTGAATTATGGATGGTTAATAAGATACATACATGCAAATGGAGCATCAATGTTTTTTCTAGCTGTCTACATACATATATTTAGATCCTTGTTCTACGGATCTTATAAAGCTCCTAGAGAAATAATCTGGATTATAGGTATTGTTATTTATTTATTAATGATGGCAGCAGCTTTTATGGGCTATGTACTTCCTTGGGGACAAATGAGCTTTTGGGGAGCGACCGTCATAACAAATCTGTTTAGTGCGATTCCATTAGTTGGAGAAGGCATTGTAACATGGTTATGGGGAGGGTATTCTGTTGATAACCCAACATTAACAAGATTTTTTACTCTTCATTATTTAATTCCTTTTTTAATTTTAGGTTTAGTTATTCTTCATATATGGGCATTACATGTTCCAGGTAATAATAATCCCATTGGTATAGACGTTAAAAAACCTTCTAAAGATACTGTTCCTTTTCATCCCTATATAGTAATAAAGGATGCTTTTGCTTTATTAATGTTCATGATTGTTTTTGCTTTTTTTGTTTTTTATACACCAAATATTTTAGGTCATGCAGACAACTACATAGAAGCAAATCCGCTTGTTACACCAGCTCATATCGTTCCCGAGTGGTACCTATTACCATTTTACGCAATTTTAAGATCAGTACCTGATAAATTAATGGGCGTAATAGCAATGCTATCTGCTATTTTTATCTTAGCAGCCTTACCTTGGTTAGATACCTCAAAAATAAGATCAGCAGTATTTAGACCTTTATACAGACAATTTTATTGGATCCTTGTAGCTGATGTTTTAATTTTGGGATACGTAGGAGCAATGCCTGCTGAGGGTTTATATTTGCTTATTGCTAGAGTAGCAACCGCATACTATTTTTTACATTTTTTAGTTATTTTACCTATTTTAGGCTTTAAGGAGAGAACATTACCAGTTCCATTAAGCATTACAGAACCAGTTTTAGGTGGCTCTTCAAATTTAGCAGCTGCTAGAGATGATAGTAGGTTAGAAAAGTTAAAGTGAAAAAATTTTTAAAATTATTTTTTTACATCTTCTTTTTAATCCCTTTTTTGCCTCAGGTATATGCTGCAGAAAAAGTGGAGTACTTGACCACTGATTGGAGTTTTAAAGGTTTATTCGGTAAGTTTGACCGCTCAGCATTACAGAGGGGTTACCATGTTTATACTGAGGTATGTTCTTCTTGTCATTCTATGAAATACTTAAGTTATAGAAATTTAGCCCAAGAAGGAGGCCCTGAATTTACTGAAGCTGAGGCCAAAGCAATAGCAGCCTCTTTTGAAGTAACGGATGGTCCTAACTCTGATGGAGAGATGTTCACAAGACCTGGAAAATTATCAGATAAATTCGTTATGCCATACGAAAATGTAAAAGCAGCCCAAGCTGCTAATGGAGGAGCTTATCCACCTGATATGTCTGTATTGGTTAAAGCAAGGGGAGGTGGAGTTGATTATATTTACTCATTATTGCAAGGGTATGAAGATCCACCAGCAGGAGTTACTTTAGATGATGGAGTTTATTACAATAAATATATGTACGGTAATAAAATAAAAATGGCCAACCAATTATCTGATGGATTAATTGAATATTCAGATGGTACAAAGGCCACTGTTGAACAGATGTCAAAAGATGTCACTACTTTTCTGATGTGGGCAGCTGAGCCTCATTTAGAGTCTAGACACAAAATGGGATTTAAAGCAATCGTATACTTAATTATTCTTACAATTTTAGTCTATTTTAGTATGAAAAGAATTTGGTCACGTATTGAAACGAAAGTTTAAAATATCTCCATCTTGAACTATATAATCTTTACCTTCTAATCTCATTTTACCATTAGTTTTTGAATTCACCCAACCCCCATTACTGACGAAATCATCATATGAAACTGTTTCAGCTCTAATGAATCCTTTTTCAAAATCTGAATGAATTTCACCCGCTGCCTCCGGCGCAGTACTATTTATTTGAATAGTCCATGCTCTAGTTTCTTCTAGACCGGACGTGAAGTAAGTTTCTAATCCTAGAATATTATAAGCTTTTTGTATTAATAAGTTTAATCCTGCGCTCTTTAAGCCAATCATTTTCATATAGTTTTTTCTTTCATCAACGTCTAATTCGTTAATTTGATTTTCTATATCTGCAGATATAACTAGTGTGTTTTCTTGGCCGAATTTATTTATAAAAGATTTTGAGTGATTGTTGCCAATCTGAACACTTTTTTCATCAACATTACACACAAATATTTTAGGTTTAAGAGACAATAGCCCACTTTGATTTAACAGTTTTTTATCAAATTGGTCTTTTAATATAGAAATATCTTTTTCATTGTTAATACAATCTAAAGCATCCTTAAGAATTTTAATTATTGATTCATCGACATTTTTTTTATTGTTTTTTTCAAGCCTTTTTTCTATCGACTCAAGATCGGCAAGCGTCATTTCTGTTTCAATAATTTCTAGATCTCTCACTGGGTCTACAGTTGAATTAACATTTTGTATGTCACTAGAGTCAAAGCATCTTATCATATGAATTATTGCATCAACTTCTCTTATATGAGAAAGAAACTTATTTCCAAGACCTTCACCCTTTGAGGCGCCTTTGACTAATCCCGCAATATCAACAAATGAAATTGTGGTATTAATAATTTTTTTAGATTTTGATATTTTTGCTAAGTTATCTAGCCTATCATCAGGGACAGCAACAATACCGATATTAGGATCAATTGTACAAAATGGAAAATTTGCAGCTTGTGCTTTATTTGAATTAGTCAAAGCATTAAACAATGTAGACTTACCAACATTTGGTAAACCAACGATCCCACATTTTAAGCCCATTATTTATTATTAACAGTACTTGAGAAAAGATCTAATTTTTTTTCTACCAGAATAGAAATTGACTCAACAATGTTATCTGAAATTTTTTTAATACCAACTGTTTCATCTTCATCAAAATTTTGCAAAACATAATCTGTAACTTCAATACCGTTCTTAGGTTTTCCAATACCTATTCTAACTCTTGAGTAGTCTTTGCCGATGAATTTATCAATTGATGCAATCCCATTATGACCTGCACTTGATCCACCAAATTTTACTTTAATCTTTCCTAGTTCAACATCAAGATCATCATGAAAAACTATCACGTCTTCAGCATCAATTTTAAAATATTCAATTAATTCTCTTATGCAAATGCCTGAATTGTTCATGAATGTCAGGGGCTTAATTGCATAGATTTTTTTATTGTTAATATTTCCGGTTGTAAGAAGACCTTTAAATTTTGGCTTTTGCTTAGAAAGACTAAATTTTTTATTAATACTGTCTATAATCTTAAAACCCACATTGTGACGGTTATTTTCGCTATCTGGAGTTGGATTACCTAGACCTACAAATAAAAGCATAAATTATTGAAAAGTTATATTCAATTTAATTGGATTATTTTTTTTCTTCTGAAGGTTTTTTATCAGCAGTTTTTTTATCATCAGCATCTTTTTTTTCACCTTCAGTTGGTGTTTTTTCGCCATCAGCTGCTGCTGCATCTGCTCCTTCTGCTCCTGGCTCACCTTCTGTTGTTTCAGCCTCAGCTGGTTTCTCAGGCTCTTTCATTACAGTTGGTGCAGCTAGAGTCGCAATTACAAAATCTCTACCTTGAATGGTTGGAGTTACTTCACTATCTAATTTTACAGAAGAAATTTTAAAACTTTCACCAATATCGACATTATCTAAGTCAATTGTAATATTTTCAGGGATTTTTTCACTAGGGCACTTTAATTCAACTTTTCTTCTAACAATATTTAATACTCCACCTCTTTTTAGTCCTGGAGATTTTTCATGATTAATAAAATTTACCGGGACTTCAATTTTAATTTTAACACCAGGTAAAATTCTTAAAAAATCAACATGAGTTGGTTCATCACTTAAGATATGGTATTTTACCTCTCTTGGCAAAACGTTAAGATTTTTACCACTAACATTTAATGTTATTATATTTGATAAAAAATTTTTTTTATCGATTAAATTTTTGAGTTTTTTTTTTGATATAGAAACTTTTTGATTTTCATCTTTACCACCATAAACAATCGCAGGGACTTCTCCATTTTTTCTAATAGAATTTAAGTCGCCTTTAGTCTTATTATTTCTGATGTTAGCTTCTAATGAATTCATAAAACAGAGCTTTTTAACCCATGTTGATAAATAATCAAGGTAATTATTTAAATAAATCTGAAACTGAAGTTGAATTGGAAATTCTTTTAATTGCCTCACCCATAAGGCCAGAAATTGGTAAAACTTCTATATTTTTTACTTTTTTTGTCCTTTCAGAATTATCAATTGTATCAGTTATCACTAAATTTTTGATTACAGAATTTTTAATTTTTCCTACTGCATCTCCACTTAATACTCCATGCGTAATATAAACAAAAACATCTTTTGCACCTCTATTTTTTAAAGCCTTTGCTGCATTAACTATAGTTCCACCAGAGTCAATTATGTCATCAACAAGAATACAAGTTTTACCTTTAACATCACCAATCACATTCATTACTTGAGATTGGCCCGGTTTAGGTCTCCTTTTATCAACTATTGCAAGTCCAACATTTAAAATTTTTCCAAGCGCTCTAGCTCTCTCTGTGCCACCCACATCTGGTGCAACACAGATTATATTTTTACTTTTAATTTTTCTTTTAATGTGTCGTGCAAATATTGGAGTTGCGAAAAGATTATCTACTGGGATATCAAAAAAACCTTGAATCTGAACAGCATGGAGATCAACTGTTACGATTCTGTCTGCTCCAGCTTGAGTAATTAGATTTGAAACAAGCTTTGCTGAAATAGATGTTCTTGGTACAACTTTTCTATCTTGTCTTGCATAACCAAAATAAGGAATTACAGCAGTTATGTTTTTTGCTGATGATCTTTTTAAAGCATCAATACATAACAATAATTCCATTAAATTATCATTAGCTGGTGAAGAAATTGATTGAATTATAAAAATACTATTCCCTCTTATGTTTTCATTTATTTCAATATAAATTTCACCATCGGCAAACTTTCTTATACTGGAATTGACAAGTTTAGATTTTAAATATTTAGAGATATTTTTACTAAGGATTTTATTACTATTTCCAGTTAATAATTTCATGAAAAACTTAATTAATCATAATTATTGAAATATTTCTACCATAATCATTAAGATTTAATTTTAATGATCTTCTTGCACTAAAAAAATTATTTTTTTTATCGAACGTATCAATTTTAATCATATCAATTCTATTGATTTTTTGTGATTTAAGTTGAGTTTTGACATACTTTGGCAAGTCAAAATAAATTAATTTATTTTTATTTTTAAAGAAAATTTTGTTTTTTTTGTGTTTTTTAATAAATTTTTTTTTAAAATCAGCTTTAACTTCGTAGTTTTTTTGGGTAATTGATGGACCAATTGCTGCAGTAATATTTTTTGGATTACAGCCTTTTTTAAGCATAAAATTAATAACGTTTTTTATTATGCCTCTATATGCACCTTTCCAACCAGCATGTATAGCTGCGATAATTTTTTTTTTATAGTCATATAACAACACTGGCGCACAATCAGCAGTTAGTACAGCTATTGGAAGTTTTTTTTGGTCAGTTATAATTGCATCAGCTTTAATCCTTTTTTTTAATTTAGAATTTTTGTTAACAAAAACTAACTTACTACTATGTACTTGATGAACAAAATAAATATTTTTTGTTTTTTTTCCTATTTTATTTTTGACAATTTTCAAATTTTTATAAATGTTTTTTTTATTATCAAGAGAACCAATACCGCAATTAAGACTTTTATATATTCCTTTGGATTTACCTCCATTCTTATTAAAAAAACCATGACTTATGTATTTGTTTTTAGATAATTTTTGAGAAGTGATCAGATCAAAATCCTAAATTAAAATTGTTATTTTGATTTTTTATTAACATTACTTTAAATAATTTTCCCATTTGTTTATCATCTGTTAGTCGTTTCAATCTGTAATAAATATCTGCTTTTTTTAAAAAGTTTTGATTTTTTGCAATCATCTCCGCTCTTTCATGGATACCCATTTTCGTAAGAAATTCTTTTTGTGTTGTTAAACTATGCTCTAATCCACCAAGTTTCTTTATTATTTTTTCAAATAATCGGAAATTGATATTATGCGTGATATCGGAACTTCCAATTTTAGTTAAA
The DNA here is from genome assembly GCA_902586495.1 of uncultured Pelagibacteraceae bacterium. Classification (GTDB taxonomy): domain Bacteria; phylum Pseudomonadota; class Alphaproteobacteria; order Pelagibacterales; family Pelagibacteraceae; genus Pelagibacter. The sequence continues at coordinate 27,017 of CACIHQ010000007.1, read as the reverse complement.
ACATCTGAATATTTATGTTTATATAATGCCTGTAAAGTATTTTTCATTTTATTTTCAGTATATCCATAATCTATGACTAAAATTCCTCCAGATCTTGCTTTGATTATCTTTGAAATTTGTTTTAGGTAATTAATACCAAGCTCTGAATATTCTATAAAATTTTGATTTTTAGATATTTTAAAATCAATCTTTTTCTCATAATTTTTCATATTAATCTTTTTGTCTAAGAAAAAAGTTTTTTCTTTGTTTAAACTAACAAATTTTTCAAACCACAGATTCCCTTTTTTTTGAAATTGTTTAATTGCTAGCGCATCAAAAAACTCATTTGCAACAAATATACTAGGTACCTTTTTAATTTTTTTTAAATCGTTTATCCAAGTTATATTTGAATTTAATAATTCTTTTTTTTGTAACCTCTTCAAAGTAGGGCTTATTTCATAAATTACAAACCTACAGGATTTGAAAAATAATGGAAACTTTTTAAAACTTTCTATAAGAATTTTCATCATTGCAGCGTTTCCTGCACCAAGTTCAATTAAATTAAATTCTTTTGGCGATCCTATACTTTTCCAAAAACTTACGACCCAAATAGCAATCATTTCAGAAAATAATCTTGATACATTAGGAGCCGTAATAAAATCTCCTTTTTTACCAAATGGGTTTTTTTTTATGTAGTACCCAGACCTTTTATTATACAGAGAGATATTGATAAACTTGTCTAAGGGTAGGTTAACTATTTTGTCTGTTTTCATATTTAGAGATTGATAAATAACACCCAATTATTAAAAAAAAGATACTTATAAGTTGTCCCATAGTCAGATTGAATAACAAATAACCTAGTTGGTCATCAGGAACTCTTAAAAACTCAATTGTAAATCTAAAAATTGAGTAAAAAACTAAAAATATACCAGAGATAAAACCAGGTCTTTTGGAGAAACTTTTATTTTTAAAATATAATAGAATTGAAAGTAGAACTATACCCTCAAAAAACGCCTCATATAACTGAGTGGGATGTCGATACAAGTTATCTATTTTTATAAATTGGACTGCCCAAGCAACATTAGTTTCGACACCATAAAGTTCTGAATTTATAAAATTTGCTATCCTACCAAAGAAAATACCTATAGGCGCAACAAGAGATACAATATCTAAATAACTAAATGAATTTTGAGAATTTTTTTTTGCAAAGAAATAACTTGCAATTATGATCCCTATAACTCCTCCATGAAATGACATACCACCTTGCCAAATTTTAAAAATATCTGATAAATTGTTGATATAAAATTCAAAGTTATAAAATATAACATACCCTAATCTGCCACCAATAATTAAACCTAAAATTAGAAAAGTTATGTAATCATCAAATTTTTCGCTTATTTTTGCTTCAGAAATAAAAAGTTTTTTACTTAAAAACCACCCTAGTAAAATACCAATTATATAAGCTAGAGAATACCACCTGATCTCTAAGGAAAAAATTTGAAATGCGACTGGGTCAAAATTATTAATGAACATTTTTATTTATAAATATAGATTATAATTATAATAAGTTATTAGATTAATATATGAAAAACTCAAAGTTTGTAATTGAAAAACTTGCTAAATTATTTGAACAAGGCTTAGTATCGTCAAAAGATATAGCTAATGAAATTATGACTATTTTAAAATCTAAAAGAGATGAATTGGTTTTCAAACTTAAATTAACTAGTAAAGATGAGTTTGAGGTTCTTTCGAAAAGGGTTGAAATTTTAGAAAAAAAAATTGGAAAGATTAAATCAAAGAAAAATATTAAATCTAAACAGGCAAAAAAACTTTAACGCTCAAACCCTTCATTTTTGATTTATCTAATTTAATATTACCTCCGTGGGATTTTATTATATCTGATGCTATAGATAAACCCAATCCTACACTAGATTTTGAGTCTGCTCTGCCTTTATTAATTTTATAAAATGGTTTAAATACATTTTCGTACTCAGTTTTTGGAATACCTGGACCATCATCCTCAATTTTAATGAAAAGATTATTGTTATTTTTGTTTAACTCTATGTTTACTTTTTTTGCGTATTTAATTGCATTATTTAGAAGGTTATTTATACAACGAGTAATTAAATTTTTTCTTCCATTAAAATAAACTCTTGGCATAAGCTCTAATGAAATATTATCGTTTTCATATTTTTCTGTAATTTCATTGATAAGATCTGTTAAATTGAACATTTGATCTTTTTCAGCAAAGGATGAACTTGTAAATTGAAGATACTCGTTTAGCATTTTTTCCATTTCATCAACATCTTCCGTTAATTTTTTTGAAAGTTCTTTGTCTTTTATAAAATTTATTTGTAATTTCATTCTTGTTAGTGGAGTTCTTAAATCATGACTAATTCCTGATAACATTTCAGATCTTTGATTTAGATGTCTTATTATTCTTTTTCTCATTTTATCAAACTCATAACCTGCACGTCTTATCTCCGAAGCGCCTGATGGTTTAAATTCAACGATTTCCTCACCTTTACCAAATTTTTCTGCAGCTCTAGCGAGATTAGTTATGGGCCTTGTTTGATTTTTTAAAAAAATTAAAGATATTAAAACCATAATCAAAGCTGGAACAGTTATCCAAAGTGCAAATATTCTTGCTGATGAACTAGTAACTCTGTCTTTTGGTACAAGAAATTTGATATAACCATTTTCATATTTAATTCTAATATCGATCAACTCTTTATAGTTGGTTGTATCAAACCAAAAATTATCTAAATTAAACCTAGATTTCAGCTCACGTCTTAAAGTTCGATCGATTGGACTAAACCATCTATCCCTATAATTAAAATCAAATTTTTTGTCTTTTACAAATTCAAAATTTAAGTCTTGGTAGATAGAAAAAAGATTATTTATTTCACTTTTATCATAACTATCATTTTTATAGAATTCAAGAAGTGTACTCATTTCGTTTACTAACGCTCTTGTCATACCTTTAGTTGTTTTGATCCATAAGCTGTCGAAAAAAACAACTGTTACAACAAGCTGTAACACTAGAACTGGAACCGCTACAATAAGCAGTGCTCTATAAAACAAACTTTTTGGAAGAATATTTTTGATAATTTTATTTAATCCATAAAACATATCCAGCTCCCCTCATTGTTTGTAAAAATTTAGGATTTTTTGGATCATCCTCAATTTTTTTTCTCAATCTAGTAATAATTACGTCTATAGATCTTTCTTTATCTAAATTAATTAGTATCCCAATATTTTCTCTAGAAAAAGTCTTGCCTGGATTATTAATCATTTTCTCTAAAATAATTTTTTCAGTATTATTAATCTTAAATTCTTTATTATTCTTTAGAATTATAAGTTTATTAAGATCAATTTTTATTTTATCAAATTCAATTACTCTTTTTTGATTAATTTTTTTTGTCTTATTTAGGATATTTTTAATTCTTAAAATTAATTCTTTAGGTTCAAAAGGTTTAGGCAAATAATCATCAGCTCCAATTTCTAAACCTTCAATTCTCTCACTTGGTTCACCTTTGGCAGTTAATAAAATAATTGGAGTCTCTAATTTTTTTTTATTTTCTTGAATAAACTCCAATCCACTTTTACCTGGCATCATTATATCTAATATTATTAAATCAAACTTTATTAATTCTATTTTTTTCTTAGCATTTTCAGCATTCTCTGCTGTAGTTATTAAAAAATTGTTTTCATTTAAATATTTTTTTACTAAAGATCTTATTCCATCATCGTCATCTATAACTAATATATGAGCAATAAAATTATCCATTAATAATTTTTTTTAGAACTTTATCAAAATTGATTACCTCTTCAGAACTTGAGTCTAGGAGTGCATTATAAATTCTTTTTTTTTGTAACAAAAATATTTCTTCGAAAATTTTTTTACCTTTTTCATTTAAATAAACATGTTTAATTCTTGTATCTATCTCATCTTTTTTAAAAATAATAATCTCAAGTTTTATCAAATCTTTTAACACCCTATTCAAACTTTGTTTTGTTACCTTTAGTTTTGCAAGCAATTTAGAAATTGAAATGCCCTCATACATTGATAGCAAATGTATAACTTTTTGATGAGCTAAACCAAGTGAGTATTTATCTAAAATTTTCTTTGAGTCTGAAAAGGTTTCTCTATAGCCGATAAATATTTTTTCAATCAAATCTTTCAATTGGTCATCTTTTAGATATAAAAGTTCTTTCATTATAGGTAAGTTATATTGACATATTATAGATACAAAGATATTTTTTAATAAAAAAATATTTCATACATGATACCTTACGATAAAAGATCAGGAAAAATATGGTACAATGGAGATTTAGTTGATTGGTCAGACGTTAAATTGCACGTTTTAAGTCATGGTTTACATTATGCGAGTTGTGTTTTTGAGGGAGAGCGTGTTTATGATGGTTCAATCTTCAAACTAGAGGAGCATACTTCAAGATTATTTTATTCAGCTAAAAGAATGGGATTCGAAATTCCATATACAGAAGCGCAAATAAACTCAGCTAGCAAAAAAATAATAGCAACCCAAAAAGTTGAAAATGGATATGTTAGACCAGTTGCTTGGCGAGGTAGTGAGATGATGGCTATATCTGCTCAGCATACAAAAATTCACGTAGCGATAGCAACTTGGGAGTGGGGATCTTATTTTGATCCAAAGCTTAAAGTAGAAGGTATTAAATTAAACATATCTAAGTGGCGAAGACCTGCACCAGATACTATCCCCTGGGATACAAAAGCTTCGGGTCTTTATATGATATGTACCCTTTCAAAGCACGAAGCAGAAAAACAAGGATATACAGACTCACTGATGTTGGATTACGAAGGGAATGTTGCCGAAGCTACAGGTGCAAATATTTTTTTCAAAGATAAAAATGGAGAGTTGCATACACCAATACCTGACTCATTTTTAGATGGCATTACAAGAAGAACTGTAATTGAGATTGCAAAATCTAAGAACATTAAAGTTCACGAAAGAAAAATAAATCCAAGTGAACTTCCAAATTTTGTTGGATGCTTCTTAACCGGTACAGCTGCAGAGGTAACTCCAGTATCTTGTATTGCTGAAAATCAGTACAAAGTTTGTGATATGATAATTAATCTTAATGAAAGCTATCAAACTTTAGTGAAAAAGAAAAAAGCAGCTTAATCTTTATTGTCCTTTGAAATTGCATGGTCAATACCTTTTCGCATATACTCGTATCCTGTAAACAAAGTTAAAGCTGCTGAGAGCCATAACAAAACAATTCCGATTGTTTGAGCATTATAATCTTGAAAATTTATAATTTTATTTCCAGTATCACCTGAAAGTAAAAGAGCAATCGAAATCATTTGTAAGACAGTTTTTAATTTAGCTAAATTTGAAACAGGAAGCTTAATTTTCCCTTTAGCTAAAAATTCTCTTAGACCAGAGACTAATATTTCACGCGTTAATATTATTATAGCAGCAATAACCTCATAATTTCGAATAGTACCGTCCATTACTAAAAGAATAAGAGCTGCAGCAACAATTATCTTATCTGCAATTGGATCTAATAACTCTCCCAGCTTAGACTCCTCACCAAGCAACCTGGCTAACATACCATCTAAAAAATCAGTAAATGATGCAATTAAAAAAAGAATTAATGCAGTAAAGTCACCATAAAAACCAGGAAGGTAAAATGCTAAAACAAAAAATGGAACAATCAAAATTCTTCCAATGGTTAATATATTTGGTATTTTTTTAAGCATTTTTATTCTTAATCATGAAAAAAGTTATATATCTTATTTGCAACTTTTTCCTCTACACCTTCAACAGATTTAATTTCATCAAGACTAGCAGATTCCACTGCTCGAGCAGATCCAAAATGATTTAATAAAGCCCTTTTTCTTATAGATCCAATACCTTCAATTTGGTCTAATAAAGATTTACTAATTCCTCTTTTTCTTTTTGCTCTATGTGCACTTATTGCAAAACGATGAGATTCATCTCTAATTCGTTGAAGAAAGAAAAGGGTAGGATCGTTTTTATTGAACTTATATTCTTTTCCATTGTGAAAAAAAGTTTCATTTCCACTATTTCTAAACTTTCCCTTAGCAATAGCAATTATAGGGATTTCATGGAGACCTAACTCATTTAAACTTTCTCTTGCAACTGAATATTGGCCTTTTCCGCCATCTATTAAAACTAAGTCAGGAAAAGTAAGATAATTATCTTTTTCTTGGACAGCTCTTTTAAACCTTCTTGTTAAAACTTCTTTCATCATTCCATAGTCATCTTGCTCATTTTTTTTTATTTTGATATTAAATTTTCTATATCTTTTTTTTACAAATCCTTCATCGCCATAAGCAATTAAAGCGCCCACACTATTTGTTCCTTGAATATGACTATTATCGTAAACTTCAATTAGATTAATGTTTGTTTCTAGATTAAATTTATTCGCTACTGAATCGAATAACTCTCGATTATTTTGGCTTTCATAAAGTTTTCGATTTAAACTTTCTTTTGCGTTTTTTAATTGCTTGATTAATGACTTTTAATTTTGATCCTTTTTTTGCAACAGATAAATTGATTTGTTTACCCTCTTTTTTCGAAAGTGTTTTTTCTATCAAATTTTTTTCTTTTATTTCTTCAGAAATTATTATCGATGAAGGCACACTTTTATTTTCATAAAATTGTGAAACAAAAGAATTAATAATATTGCTAAGACTTTCATCTGGATCATGCTTTGGAAAAAATGCTTGGTTACCCCAATTTTGTTTTGATCTATAGAAAAATACTTGAATGCAAGTTTTACCAGACTCTTTATAACCAGCAATTACATCTGCTTCAATTAAATTTGCCTCATTAATTCTTTGAGAAGATTGAATAATATTTAAAGACTTAATTCTATCTCTTAAAATCACAGCTTTCTCAAAGTCTAAATCTTCACTAGCTTTTTCCATTTGATCTGAGAGATTTTTTTGAATTTTTCTCGATTTTCCAGAGACGAATTCTATCGCTTCTTCGACAGTTTTCTTATATTCATCTTTTTCAATATAGCCAACGCAAGGTCCAGAACATCTTTTAATTTGATACAGAATACATGGTCGTTCACGATTTTTGAAAACGGTGTCATCGCATACCCTTAAATGAAAAATCTTTTGTATCATTTTAATAGTCCAATTTGCTGAACCTGCAGATGCAAAAGGACCAAAATAAAAACCTTCCTTTGTTTTTTTTCCTCTGTGTCTCTTTATTTGAGGCCACATGTCCTTATTACCAATAAAAATAAAAGGAAAAGATTTATCATCTCGTAGAAGAATATTAAATTTTGGTTTGTGCTTCTTAATTAAATTAGCCTCCAGCAATAAAGCCTCACTCTCATTTGAAGTAGTTGTAATCTCAAGGTTTTTCGTTTGAGACAACATTCTTTCTGTTCTAATAATATGATTTTTTTCCGCTATATAACTTTTAAGTCTGTTAGGTAAATTTTTTGCTTTACCAACATAAAGAATTTCTCCTTTGTCGTTTAACATGCGATAAACACCAGGTAATTTGGGTATTAAAGGTAGCTCTTTTTTTATTACTTCTTTTCCAATTTCAGAACTTATCATGGCTTCTTTTTTTGGTAATTTGTATACCAACAGATGAGCATTGTTTTAAAATTTCTAATTTTTCAATTTTTAGCATTATTTTTGCAATTCTTTTGTCTTTAAACAACTCATCAAAAACAGATTCTGCAAGTGTTTCTAAAAAATTATAATGTTTTTTCTTAACTAGTTTTGTCACTAATTTGACAATTGTGCTGTAATTAACAATCGATTTAATATCTTTGTCATTTGAAGGCTTTTTATCTTGATAGTCAATTTCTAGACTAAATTTAACTTTTTGAGGTTTTTCTTTTTCAAAATCATAGTATCCCAGTTTTAAATTCAAAATTAATTCATTTATAAGAATTTTTTTCTCATAATTAAACAAGCTTTTAGATTTATCAATCTTAACAATTCTAAGATTATTTTTTTTCACTCTTTCCCTCTCATTATATCTGGTGTCTGCCAGTTTAAACTTTGACCACTATCAATAGCTAAAATTTGTCCTGTAATAGAGCTGTTTTTTATAAAAAAGTCAACTGCATCACATATCTCTTGTACATCAACTTGTTTTTTTAGTGGTGTTGCTGAATACTGTTTTTTAAAATGTTTCTCAGACTGTCTCTTATTTTTGATTGTGGGTCCTGGAGCTATTCCATTAACTCTGATATTTGGTGACAGGCTCATAGCGCTAGTTTTGGTTAAAGTATATAAGCCAGTTTTACTTATTGTGTATGAAAAAAAAAATGGGGTAAGTTTGAAAACTCTTTGATCAATTATGTTAATAATATTATTATTTTTTCCTCTTATATTTTTTGAGAATTCCTTCGATAAAAGGGCAGGGGCTTTAAGATTTGTTGAAAGATGATTTTCCCAACTTTTAGAACTAAAATTTTCTAATTTATCATTTTCGAATAAAGATGCATTATTAATTAAACAATCAAAATATCTTAACTTTGACTTGGCAAATTTTATAATTTTTATAATATCTTTTTCTTTACCAAGATCTCCTTTTACCAAATAAATTTTTGAACCAAAGTTCTGAAGTTTTTTTTTTAAATTTTCAGCTTTTGTTTTTGATTTATTATAATGAATTATAATTTGTTTATTTGGTCCTGATAATTTCTCAGCGATCGCAGCACCTATTCTAGTTGCTCCACCAGTAATTATTATCCTCTGTGCTTCCATTTCTTATCTTTTTTCTTGGTAACTTTAGTTCCTGGCATTCCCATTGTCGATCTACCTTTTGGATAAAGTTTATTTTTTACATCATATTGTCTTATTTTTGGATTTAATGTGATCTCTAACTCTGTGCTTTCCAATTTTCTTATCTCATCTCTAATTTTAGCTGCTTCTTCAAATTCTAGATTTGATGCTGCCTCCTTCATTTTTTTATCTAATGCTTTCAAGTGTTTTTTAAGATTTCCTCCTACGTTTGAACCTTCACTAATTTTAACGTAATCTTTTTCGTAAACACTCTCCAAAATATCGTTAATTTCTTTTTTTACAGTTTTTGCATCAATTTTATGTTTTTTATTATAATCTAATTGTATTTTTCTTCTTCTTTCAGTTTCTTTAATCGCTTTTTTTATACTTTTAGTTTCTTTATCTGCATAAAGAATTACTTTGCCATCAACATTTCTTGCAGCTCTACCTATAGTTTGAATTAACGAAGTTTCCGATCTAAGAAAACCTTCTTTATCTGCATCTAAAATTCCAACTAAAGCACATTCGGGAATATCCAAACCCTCTCTTAGTAAGTTAATTCCCACAAGAACATCGAATACTCCCATTCTTAGATCTCTCATGATCTCTATTCTTTCAAGTGTATCAATATCTGAATGAAGATATCTTACTTTTACTCCATTTTCGTGAAGATACTCTGTTAAATCTTCAGCCATTTTTTTTGTAAGAGTTGTCACTAAAACTCTATGATTATTTTCGATTACTTTTTTGCATTCATGCATTAAATCATCAACTTGATTTTTAGCAGGTCTTATTTCAACAGGAGGATCAATTAAACCTGTTGGTCTGATGACTTGGTCGATAAATTTACCTTTCGTTTGCTCTAATTCCCAAGGCCCTGGTGTGGCAGAAACAAATACTGTTTGAGTTCTCATTAAGTCCCATTCTTCAAATTTAAGAGGTCTATTATCCATACATGATGGAAGTCTGAAACCATACTCTGCCAATGTACTTTTTCTTGATCTATCCCCTTTGTACATTCCATTAAGCTGGGGAACAGTCACATGACACTCATCAACAAAAATTAAAGTGTTGTCAGGAAAGTACTCAAATAGTGTAGGTGGTGGCTCACCAGGTTTTCTGCCAGATAAAAATCTTGAATAATTTTCAATTCCTGCACACGATCCAGTCGCCTCTATCATTTCCAGGTCAAATTTAGTTCTTTCCTCTAATCTTTGTGCCTCGAGTAATTTATTTTCAGCTTTATGTTTTTTAAGGGTTATATCTAACTCTTTTTTAATGTTTATTACTGCCTGTTCTATTGTGGGTTTTGGTGTAATATAATGGCTATTCGCGTATACTTTTACCAAACTAAGATCTCTTACCTTATCTCCAGTCAAAGGATCAAACTCTTCTATTTGCTCAAGTTTTTCTCCAAATAAACTTAGCCGCCAAGCTCTATCCTCCAAATGAGATGGAAATATTTCTAAATATTCTCCCCGTGCTCTAAATGTACCTCTATAAAAATTTTGATCATTACGTTTGTATTGTAATGCAACTAAAGACTTAATTATTTGCTCTCTGTTGTAATCATAGTTCTTTTGAAGAGTTAATGTCATTTTACTGTACGCCTCAACTGATCCTAATCCGTATATACAAGATACACTCGCAACAATAAGTACATCATCTCTTTCAAGAAGAGATCTCGTAGCTGAGTGTCTCATTCTATCTATTTGCTCATTAATGGATGCCTCTTTTTCAATATAAGTGTCTGATCTTGGAACATATGCCTCTGGAGTATAATAATCGTAATAGGATACAAAATATTCAACAGCATTATCAGGAAAAAAAGTTTTCATCTCACCGTAAAGTTGAGCAGCAAGAGTTTTGTTTGGAGCCAAAATTAAAGCTGGTCTATTTGTTGCTTCTATAACTTTTGCCATTGTAAAAGTTTTACCAGATCCAGTTACACCAAGTAAAACCTGATTAAATTCATCTTTATTAGCTCCCTTTACTAATCTTTTAATAGCCTCAGGCTGATCACCTGCTGGTTTAAAATCAGATTTAATTTTGAATTTTTTACCACCTTCAAGTTTTCCACTGATTTTTGGATTTTTACTCTGAATATCTGTAATTAAATCTTGATATGTATTTTCCATATATTAAAGAACGTAGTAGAATTAATTTATATTTCAATGAGCATAATATCAGACAGTTTAAAGAGAATTAAGCCATCACCTACAATAGCGGTAACTCAAAAAGCTAGAGAACTAAGAGCTGCAGGAAAAGATGTTATTGGTTTAGGAGCTGGAGAACCAGATTTCGATACTCCTGACAATATTAAAAGTGCTGCAATTAAAGCGATAAAAAAAGGAGACACAAAGTATACCGCTGTGGATGGCACACCAGCTTTAAAAAAAGCAATAGTTGCAAAGTTTAAAAGGGAAAATAATTTAAATTACTCAGTGGACCAAATAACAGTCGGTACGGGAGGAAAACAAGTTCTTTATAACACATTTATGGCTACCCTCAATAAAGGAGATGAAGTAATTATTCCAGCGCCTTTTTGGGTTTCTTATCCTGATATGGTTTTGTTAGCAGGAGGAAAACCAAAAATAGTAAAATGTACAGAGCAAGAGGGATTTAAGCTTACATCAAAAAAATTAGAGAAAGCAATTTCAAAAAAAACTAAATGGGTAATCATTAATTCACCCTCAAACCCAACAGGAGCAGGCTATTCAAAAAAAGAAATACAAGATTTAGCAAAGGTTCTAATAAAGAATAAAAAAATCTTTATTTTAAGTGATGATATTTATGAACACGTTCGATATGATAACTTTAATTTTTTCACAATTGCGCAAATTTCAAAATTGAAAGATAGAACTCTAACCATGAATGGTGTTAGTAAATCATATGCAATGACAGGTTGGAGAATAGGTTATGCTGCAGGTCCTAAAGATATAATAAAAGCTATTGGTAAAATTCAGTCACAATCTACCTCAAATCCTTCTTCAATAAGTCAAGCGGCAGCTGTTGAAGCATTAAATGGAAAACAAGGTTTTATCAGAACTAGATCTAATGCATTCAAAGCTAGACGAAATTTTGTTGTTAAAAGTTTAAATAGTATTAGGGGAATTAATTGTTTAACACCAAATGGTGCATTTTATGTGTTTCCAAGTTGTAAGGGTTTATTAAATAAAAAAACAAAATTAAAAACTGATACCAATTTTGTTCAAAAATTACTTGAGAAAGAAAATGTTGCAGTAGTGCAGGGATCCGCTTTTGGATTAGAGGGTTATTTTAGAATTTCTTATGCAACATCAATGCAGAGTCTAAAAAAGGCAATGAAAAGAATTAAATCTTTTTGTGAAACTTTAAATAAATAATTTTATTTTTGATCTAGAATCTTCTTAGCTGGTATGGTCTTTTTAATCCAGGATTTTGGAATAGAATTAGATCCTTTTAAAGCAGAAAAATATGCTCCAATAAAGTTTGCTCTAGAGCAATTGCATCCACCAGCTTTTATCGTTTTTAAAATAGCTACCTTATAACTTGTTGAACTTAATATTGCATGTATTGAGCTATTAAAAGTCCCTGGGTAACTGCAAGCCATACCAAGTTTTTTGACAACAGATGGGTGAGCATTTGATTTTAATTTTTTAATTTTGATTATGTCATTAATAATAATTTTATATTTGGGATCTTTTTCAAATTTTTTGACAAATTCATTTATTGGATTTTGTGCTCCTTTGAGAGCTAAGTCTATTATATGAAATTTAGCTAGGGCATACTTATGACTTATTTTTGAAATCGTTACAGTTGAGATTATTTTTTCTAAACTTTTAAAATCAAAACCATAAAGAAAATAAGGAAGGCTTGCACAAAAACCATCAGACTCATTAACTTTAACTCCACCCGTTACTTTTTTTTTTAATTTAATATTTCTAATAGTCTCAATTACGTTTTGATGTATCCATGGCCCTTTAATGATGCCCCGCCAGTCTTTTACTTTTTTATATTTTGATCTGAGACCTAAGTTTTTCCAATAAATACTCCCAGGACCAAAATTTTTTTTAATATTTTTCTTAAACCGTTCATTAATATTATCGTGTCCTTCTTGCAAGGTTTTGAACATGACTTGACCAATTTCATTATATCCAGAAACTTTACCCGTTTTGATATTGTAAAAAGGACTTTTATTTTTTTTAAGGAAAGAGAAATCTTTTTTTCCTTTAATATAAGAATTCAGTTTTTTTTGATTGTAAACCCAATGCAAAGGCCTCGCAGCAGCATCAGCTACGGTTGCACCTAAAAATACATGGAGGTTATTTTTCACGCTAGTGTGATAAAAATTTTTCTGCCTCTAAGGCTGCCATACAGCCCATTCCTGCTGCAGTTACCGCTTGTCTAAATGTTTTATCTTTAACATCGCCAGCTGCATAAACACCAGGTATATTTGTTTCTGTTGAGTCTGGTTTAGTGATTAGATAACCCTCTTTATCCATTTGTAATTGATCTTTAAAAAGTTGTGTAGCTGGATCATGGCCTATAGCAATAAATACCCCATCTAATTTTATCTCATCAATTTTATTTGTTTTAACATTCTTTATTTTAATTCCCTTAACATTTCTAGGATCTTTATCTCCAACAACATCTTCTACGACAGAGTCCCAAATAATCTCAATTTTTTTATTTTCCATTAGTTTTTTCTGGAGCATTTTTTCTGCTCTTAAACTATCTCTTCTATGAATTAATTTTACTTTGGATGCAAATTTTGTCAGAAACATTGCTTCTTCAACAGCTGCATTACCACCACCTACAACTGCAACCTCTTTGTCTTTAAAGAAAAATCCATCACAAGTGGCACATGCCGAAACGCCAAACCCTCTAAATTCTTGTTCAGATTTTAAGTTTAACCATCTTGCTTGAGCACCAGTTGAGATGATAATGCTATCTGCAGTGTATTTTTGACCAGTATCACCGATTGCTTCAAAAGGAGAAGTTTTTAAATTCACCGAACTAATATGATCTTCTATCATTTCAGTCCCAACTGCTTTAGCTTGTTCTTTCATTTGATCCATCAACCATGGACCTTGTATAACATCTGCAAAACCAGGATAATTTTCAACGTCTGTAGTCGTGGTGAGCTGTCCTCCAGGTTCTGAGCCATAAACTAAGATAGGGTTAAGCATTGCTCTTGCTGCATAAACTGCTGCGGTGTATCCGGCTGGACCAGATCCAATTATTAACACTTTTGTGTGTTTAGTTGGATTTTGAATCATATGAAAGCTATATAGTGATTAATGACTAAATTAAAAGGTTTATTATTGACCGAAGGAATGCACGGTATGATTAGTCAGGTTGAGGGACTTGCAAAAGCTTTAGATCTTGATTTTATACACGAAAAAATTGAACTTAATAATTTTTGGAAGCTTATTCCGCCAAAAATAACACCAATCAAAAGTTTTGTATTTAAAAATAATATTGAGCATGATTTTAATATTGTCATTTCTTGTGGAAGAAAAAGTGTGATTCCATCAATTTACTTAAAAAAAAAATTTAAAAAAAAAATTATAAATATTCACATTCAAGATCCAAAAGTTTCTTTAACTAACTTTGACTTTGTTGTGGCCCCAGAACATGATGGATTAATAGGAAAAAATGTAATTTCTACTAAGGGAGCAATTCATTACTTAAGAGAAAATGAGTTAGATGAAAATATTTCATATTTAAAACCAAAGATTAAGAAAGAAAAAATTGTCACTTTAGTTGTAGGAGGACCTAATAAATATTACGACTATAAACTCAGTTTAGTAGAGGAAATATTTTCAAAAATTAAACAAAATTTCATTAACAATGATTATCAATTGATTTTTATCCCCTCAATGCGAACTCCAAAAAATGTAATTGATCAGGCAAAAAATTATTTTGATAACGATCAAATTATAATTACAGAAATTGATAAAAAGGCTTACTTATCTTCTTTAAGACTAGCAGATCACATTGTGGTTACGTGTGACTCAACCTCTATGATATCAGAGGCAGCAATTACTGGTAAACCGATTTATGTAGCGCAAATGCCACATATAAAAAATAATTATAGGTTTAAAAAATTTTTCGAAATGTTTAGAAAACTCAATATCACTAAAGATTTAGGTGACAATTTAGAAGTTTGGGAATATGAAAAACTTAATGAAACAGATAGAATATCAGGATATATAAAGAGCAAATTAAAAGACTATGACATTTCTTAATTCTATATTAAATCAATCCAAAAAGCATGATTTCCCATTTGATCATTGGGAATATAATAATGCTTTAAGTGAAAATGCAATTCAGGAAATAATTAGAGCAGATATACCAGACGTAAGTAAACATAATTTGTCTTATGATGGCACAAGGGCAATTGATGGTGGAGCTGCAGAATTTAGAGAAGGAATTGCATCTGGAGGTAAGGCAATAAAATTTAGATGCTTTGTTACAAAGGAAAATTCAGCACAATTTCCAAATTTAGTTAAATTTATTAATGAATTACAATCTAAAGAAACTTATGAGGTAATTTCAAAAATGGTTAACAAAGATCTTTCTAATTCTTATGTTAGAGTAGAAGTAATTTGTGATCGTGAAGGTTTTTGGTTAAAACCTCATTGTGACATTAAAGAAAAACTAATGTCAGGATTAATTTTTGTTAATAAGGAAAATGAGTCTGAAGATTTGGGTACCGATTTTTATAATGATAAATTAGAGAAAGTTAAAACAGTGCCATATAAACATAATTATGGTTATTTGTTTTCAAGTGGCCCAAATACTTGGCACGGGATGGAAAAGAAAAAAATTGTTAAAGAAAGAAGATGCATTCAAGTAAATTATGTTACATTTCTAACCGATTGGAAGGTTGAATAATTTTAAATTTAAAAAATTTGGAATTCTAAAATAGACAAGAATAAGTTCCTAAAATAAGTAACACTACAAAAGTAAAACATACACCAAAAATAGTTTTTATTTGGTCACTATCATCACTAGGATTGTTTTTATTATATAGAGTCCAGAAACCCTCATTACTTTTTGCAGTAGAAAAACTATCTAAACTTTTTTCAATATAGTCGTTGATTTCAGAACTATTTACTGTTTCATGAAATCGGTTTCTTTCTATGTTTTCAGTGCTCATATTTTTTAAATAATTGTAAAATAAAACAAATAAAGAGTCTTAAATAATATTTATTAAAGTTACCATTTTGGGTCAAAAAGTTGGAAAATTATAAATACATATTGATAGTTGAATTTATTAATTTATGTAATTATTTATGATCCTAAAATATTTAAGTTTTTTGGTTGGGTTAATGTGGTCTTACTCTTTAATTAAAACACAATCTATTTTTAGCAAAAAAGCAGGTTTAATTTTTAAATTATTTATCTCTAAGGTTTCCTGGTTAACCCTAATTGTCGCAATTTATTTTGGATATAAAAATTTTTCTATAGAGTACATTTTGTCTGGGATTGTTTTTTCAGTAGTCTTAGTTCATCTTGGATTTAAATTTTTAGATAAGTTTTTAAAGTCAAAATTTAGTGAAAAACAACTTACCACCACAAAAACAGTTTTTGAATATTCATTAATTGTATGGGTTTTGTATTATGTTTTTTATTAATAATGAACTATTTTACTCAAACTAAGCCAAGTTAATATTGTTTTTTCTAATAATTATATATAAATATTTATCATGTTTGAAAAATTAGAAGAATTAGCAAAAAATAATAAAAAGATTTCAGATTTTCATATCAGAAGTGGATGGCCATTAGCATTTAGGCAAACAGGAGAAATTCACAAAGTGCCAGAGGTAGTTGTTAAAGCACAAGATCTTCAAGATTTACTATCTACTAACTGTAATGAAATCGAAATGAAAAGATTTCAGGATACACATGAGTTAGACTCTTCAGTAACTTTAAGCGGTCTTAGATTTAGAGCAAACTTTTACAAAACTATTCATGGACCTGCTGCAGTTTTAAGAAGAGTTGAAAGTGTAATACCTTCAATGGATCAGTTCGAGTTACCTTCTGTTCTTTACGACATAATTGACATGCACAAAGGCTTAGTTTTAGTGACTGGCCCGACTGGATCAGGAAAATCCACAACACTTGCTGCAATAGTAAATGAAATTAATAAAACAAGAACTGCAAATATTATAACAGTTGAAGACCCGGTTGAGTTTATTCATAAAGATTTAAAGAGTATAGTCTCACACAGAGAAGTTGGCAAACAAACTCAAACATTTGCAACAGCTTTAAAGGCAGCCCTTCGAGAGGATCCAGATGTAATTTTAGTCGGAGAGATGCGAGATTTAGAAACGGTCTCACTAGCGCTGACTGCGGCAGAGACAGGTCACTTAGTATTTGGTACGTTACACACTAGTGGTGCTCCAAGTACAATTAATAGAATTATAGATGTATTTCCACCAGAGCAACAAGCTCAGATCAGAGCACAAATTTCTACTTCTTTGAAAATGGTAGTAACTCAAAGACTTCTTAAAACTAAAGATGGTCTAGGCCGTTGTGGTGCTTTCGAAGTGATGAAGTGTACAGCCCCAATTCAGAACTTAATAAGAGAATCAAAAATTCATCAGATCCCAAGCATCATGCAAACTGCTGTCAAAGATGGTATGATTACTATGACTAAATCTTTAGAAGAATTAGTAAAAGCAGGAAAAATAGATGCAAGCGCAGGAAAAGAAAATTAAGGGATTTTCTTTAATAGAACTCATTGTAGTAGTAGTGATTATTGGAATAGTGTCTGCTATTGGCTACCCAAATTTTAGTGAATGGAGAAAAGATCGTGAAGTTAGAGATGCGGCCATAAAAGTTAGATCTCTTATTGAGGGAATAAATGCACAAATATTAAGAGGTCAATATGCTTTTGTCCAAGTACACGTACAAGCTGGAGCTGGTGAAACAGGCGCAGAAGGAGAAGTTGGGGCAGAGAAGGAAGTAACTGCTGAAGGTATTATAGTCACATCAAAAGGCATGAAAGCAAAAACATTAGGTGACAAGCTTAACAGTGATAATTCTTTTCGCGATAATTTAGGCAGCCGATGTAACATAAGTGATTCAAATTTTTGGGACGATGATCCAAGTCAAGGTGTCAAAAAAAATGAGGTAAGACAACTTAGTTTTGAAAATATTCAAACAAATTGGCCAGCTAAAGATTCTAAAGATGAACAAGGAATTGGTGCAGTCTGTTTTGGTAAAAATGAGCAATGGTTTTCAGGTACATCACAATTATCGTCTGGAGATGTTGATGGTGTTGCTGACCAAGTATTGTTCATTTGTTCTGCTTCTGATGATGGTGACTGTGGAGTAAGCGCTACAGGAAATCCGACTAGATACAATAAACACTTGTATGAGATATCATGGTCAAGATTTGGTAATGTTACATTATCAAGGTATAATTTTTCAGAAAAAGGTTCTACAGATGGTCAATGGACGGAGATGTAACATGAAAAGTAAAAAAGAATCAGGACTTTCCATTTTAGAGGCTTTGATATCAACTGCTATTGTAGGAATAGGATTTATAGCAATTTTGCAAATGACAAATTTTTCTGTTCAATCAATTGATAGTTCTGGCGAAAGGACTAAAGCAAATTTTTTAACCACTATGATAGTTGAGGATATTATTGGTAACAGAAATACTTATCATGGAAAAAAAGCAGATGATGTAAAAACACTAACTGCAGCAAATCCAAGGTTTTCAGAATACTTAAGTGCAAAAACAGCCTCAAATCCAGCTATTTCAGATCTTTGTGTGAAGGATCCACAAAATCAAACAACCGCTAGTAACCCGGAAAAAGATATTTACAGTCAACAAAAAGATAATGCGCCACAAAACAAAGAGGATAAATGGAAAGAAGTTTTTGCAGAAAATAGATTTTTAAAATGCAGAAGTAATAAAGAGACAAAAAAATTACAAGTTTTTAAAATGTGCAGATGGCAAAGTTGTACAATTTACAACGCCAATATTTATGATGAACCAATGTATGTTGGAAGGCTAGAAGTGATGTTAAATAATGGTAAGAAAAGAAAATATATATACTTCCAATCTGATTACAAAATCAAGGAATAATGAGAAAAGAATTTAATAAAACTTCTGGATTAACCTTAGTCGAAATTTTAATTGGAATTGTAGTTTCTTCCTTAATGATGGCGGCTATTTATTCAACATATTCCATTATTAATAACACTTACAATCAAGTTGTAGAGAAAGCAAAAATAAGTAGATCCTCAAGAGATTTGATAGAGTTACTAATAAGAGATACTAGAATGGCTGGCTTTAGATATTATTTAGGAAATAATAAATTTAAAGTTGATGTTGGTGGAAGTTCTCCTCAAACTTTAACATATCCAAAAGAAACTTATTTATATTTTGGGGGAGGACAAATTACTATCCAAGAAAGTCATGACCCAATTGTTATTATTCCTGCTAAAGAAAAAGGATTAGGACATTATGTAAGAGATGTTATAGATGGTTATACTGGAGATCTCGACGACGTATTCACAACAGAGCAAGCAAGTAGTATAACTGGTTATAATTCAAAGTGTTGTGATAAGATACATATTGTTTATGATGATTTTAACCAAAATGATTGGAAGCAACCTTACAAGAGGTATAAAGTAACTTATTATGCAATAGCTAAATCAGATAAAGATGGAAATGATAAGAGATACGCTATTTATAAATCTAAAATATCGTGGAGGCAAGAAAGGACTGACGTAGGTCTTAGTTTTCCTCAAGACGGAGAATGGGTAGTTGATTGTGATGAATGTTATCATCATGAACTTGTAAGAGATTATGTTGATGATATGGAATTCATTCCAATTGGTAAAGAAGGTAATAGAATTCCATATCCAAATCCAACAACATCAGAAGGTCGAGAAAGCTTGTATAATTTGAGAGCCGTTGACATTAGAATTGCATTTAAATCTAAGAGAGATTTTTTCAGATCAATAAATCCAGACAGAAGTCTAAAAGGTTTTTCTAAAGATGCTGTTAAATTTAATGATAAAAAATTAAGAGACAACATTGTTGTGACGGTTTACACAAGAAATATAGGAGGTGATATTTTCTAATGATTAAAAATAAACAAAAAGGGTTTACTTTAGTTTTGTCATTAGTTTTATTACTGGTAATGTCGTTGATGGGTGGAAGTCTAATTGTGATAGCATCTGGAGATCATCAAAGTAATAACACCAGTGACCAATACCAACAGACTTTCTACGTAGCTGAACATGCATTAATTGAAGCACAAAAGCATCTCATTAATAGGATGAGAGGTCCATGGGTGACTGACCAAGACTTAGAAAATTGTGGTAAGGATGAGGATGATAGAGATGGAGAGTGTAGTATGAGTAACTATACCCAAAAATTACCCGACGATATAACCGATGATGAAAAGGCTGTTGCAGAGCAAGAACATTCAAATTATATAAGTCAACTTGAGTCACAGTCTAACAAAAATTCATATACTACTAAAATAGATGGAAAAGATGTTCAAAGAAGTGGAGCTGCAAGAAACATTGATCAAAGAGATATACCAAGCAATCTTGTAACGCCAACAAAAACTCCGTGTTTTAAAAGTTTTAAAAATTTAATAAGAACTACAGTGGATGAAGATGATAACGTAATTGATCAATTGGTAACTAATCATTTTTATAATCAAAATTTTGGAGATTTGATTGAGCCTATTATTTCCAAAACAGGTTTATCTGATGTAGATGCGGAAAAAGAAAAAAATTATTTAAAAAGATTTAGATTTGAATATTTTGCTATAAATGCAGGATCAAAAACTTTTAAAGGCGCAGGTCAAAGCTTAAAAAAAACCTCAACAAATGTTCAAAGAAAAGGAACAGCTTATAAAATATATGGATGTGGATATTTAATGCCAAAAAATGAAACTGGATATGAAAATCCTGAAATTTTAATACCCTTAGAAACTGTAGTGGTTTTATCCACTTAAGCACAAAATGACCAGTTATAATTTAAATGAGGTATTTGTATAATAGAGATATTTTAGTAATATTTTATAAATGAAAAAATTATATTTTTTTTTCTTAATAAATCTTTTTACGTTTGTACAGTCCGCTTCATACGCATGTAATTTTTTAAATGTGCCAATTGGGACTTCTATAACAAAATTATATAACACATATGAAAATTTATACCAAGTCGATGCAGATGAAACAGATGATACGGTTTATAAGTATACCTATAGAGCCGATGACTTTTGCAAAGAGGAAGAATTAAATAACACCTATTTATTTGTTTTTGTCCAAAATTTAAAACTCATTGGCTTTAGAATGGAAATTTTGCATGACGACCTAAGTAAAGACAACTTATTCAAATTTACTAAGGCTAATATTGGTTTCATTGATGATAAGGTAAAAAATAAACAGTGGTTTGGAACTGTTGAAGTGAAATCAGTGGACAGGTTTATTTTATTTAGTAAACGAAAAACATACGACTCTAAATTATTTGAAACTCTATCAATTACTACTGGTGACTATCGAGAATTATTATATAGTCCTGATGTAGAGGAAGTAATGATGTAAAGATGAAAAATCTTATTAAAAAGATAACAATTATTTTATTTTTATTTTTTGTAAATCAATCGGTTATGGCCAAACCTGTCCCTCCTGGCTCAGGTGAGGGAGATGTTCCAGCGAATATTTTAATTCTTTTAGATAATTCTAAAAGCATGACCTTCAATAAGATAGGTTTAGGTGTAGATAAGATATATGGATCAACAATTGATGGTTCAGGTGATAGAATATTAGCATCTACTGACGTGCATAGAGGAGGGCTATTTAAGTTCAATTCACTTGGAGACCCGCTAAATTTTGAGGGGATAGATGATAATGGTCGCTCATATGAAGTTACAACTTGGTTTCCATCAACTGCAACAGATAGAACTTGTGATAATCTTCTTACAGCAGATGGCTTAAAAACATCATCTACTGAAATACCAAACGGTCACAAAAGAACAGCTCATGTTCAATACAAAACAAATGTTACAATGGAAGATACAGGTATTTCAGGTGAAAATTTAATTTTCTTCTTAATGTGGGCAAATCAAAAAGAAAGTTACATTGTAGGTCTGAATGAAACTACACTTCAATGTAGAATTGCGATACTACAAGATGCATCACCAACACGAAATTTTGATTTTGCACTAAGAGATGGCGAAGGTGGAGCAGATAGCGATTTAATTATGGTTGCTTTAGGTACAAAAAGTAAGAGTAAAAAAACAACAACATTTACATCTTGTAATTTAACAAAGTCAGAATGCGAGGAAGTAGAAGGACAATCCAGTACTCATTTTGGTTCGATAGCTGATAAGTCATGGCAAATTAAATTAGATAGTGATGCAAGTCATGTCTATGTAACAAACAATAAAGGTTTTTATGGTTACAACCTAAGTACCGATAAAGATGCTGAGGGAGATTACAAAGAAACTGTTCCAAAATTAACTAGTACAAGCATGAGAACGGCAGCAAGATCATGTAAAGGGAAAAAAAGTGGAAATTTAAGTAAAGTACAAGATCATACTGTTTTTGATGTCTTAAATGGTGATGATAATGTCTTTATTGCAGCTAGTGTTGGAAGAAGACATATTCAAAGATTAGTATTTACCAATGGAACATGTAAGATAAATCGTGCCTCTACATTAGGCAAAAAAGGTGGTTCTGCTAATGTAGCTACAGCAGGCAATCTAGCTTTTGACAAAGTTTATATTACTGCCACTCCAACATCTTTATCAATAATTGGTAACACGGTTCTACTTACGCATGGTTCTTATTCAGATGAATTCCACGCAGATAAAATTATAACAGATAAAAGAGATACAGCATGGCGAAATCAAATAGGGGGTGGAAAAATGACCAGGTGGGATGGAGCTAAAAAAGCGATTAAATCTGTTTTGTCTGACAGTACATTAACTAGCGGAGCTAATTTTGGATTTGGTTATTGGAGCGGTGGAGAAAATAATAAAGACGGAGGTCCTTGTGATAAAGACGGTACACGTTGCAAATATTGGACAAAATGGGATATAGCAAAAAATAGGCATTCAGATTGTGTTAAAAACGGAAAGAACGCATGTCTAGCTGTTCCAATTAGTACTGAGGGTGCTTCAGACGCTATAAATATGCTTAACACTATTGAAATCCGTTGGGGTACTGATAGCCATGCTTGGTCTCAAATGGCTGAGGGATATTTTAATGCTGGTGCGCCAAACGGAGACATAAAAAATTTCGATCCAGATGTAACTTGTCAGTTAAATTATGTAATTGTAATTAGTGACGGTAAGATGAGAAATCATGGTGTCCCTC
Source organism: uncultured Pelagibacteraceae bacterium (assembly GCA_902586495.1). Classification (GTDB taxonomy): domain Bacteria; phylum Pseudomonadota; class Alphaproteobacteria; order Pelagibacterales; family Pelagibacteraceae; genus Pelagibacter. The sequence continues at coordinate 3,913 of CACIHQ010000007.1, read as the reverse complement.
AAATTCCTACTAAAAAAAATAGGAAAGGTATTACCAAAGATAAAGTTGAAGCTTTAAGAGAGAAGGGTGTTAAAACTCTTATGGTTGCTTATGGGGATAGTATTGATGACAGTGGAAAGCTTATTTTTGATTACCTTGCAATGCATGGATCATGTAACGCAACAACACTTGAAGAGGCTGAGGGTAGAAAGGATTGTGATCCAACCATTGAAGCTAGAACACCATCTCAGTTAAAAACTAAATTGGCATCAAAGATAAGACAGATCCTAGCTGAAAAATTAGCATTTACGGCACCCTCAATCACTGCAAGTGTTCAAGAAGGAGGTTCTTTGTATCAAGCTCAATTTGAATATGAGCAATATGGAGAATGGAAAGGGACTATTTTAAGAAAAGAAATAACTGGAGCAGGATCAGGATCAGTAGTTATTCATGAAATGACTCATGATGGTAACTGGGATGCTGCTAAAAAGATACTTACGCAAGCAAAAACTACAGGAAGAAATATTTGGACTGCGCTACCTGTGCCTGAAGAAGAACTTGGTGAGACTGAGGAAGATAAGGCTGACCGTGAGTCTTTAGATTACGTAGGGAATTGGAATAACTTTACTACCAGCAACCAAGCCAACTTAGATGCGATCAGTGATTTGTTTGATAGATTAGGGTTTGAATTAACTGATTATCATAATTCTACTTCTGAATGCTCAATAGATAACGGTAGAAGTAAAACTGTCGGGGAAGATGGAACAGATGATGAATTAAAAGGATTAATAAATTTTGTCAGAGGTCAAGACTATTTTGATTATAATGGCAATTGTAACATCACAGAATTTAGAGATCATATTCTTGGTGATATTTATCATTCACAATTAATTGAAATTGGACCACCAGACGGTAATACGGATTTCACAAATAATAATGAAGAAGCGTACTATCGTTCGTTAAAAAATTATCAATTTTTTAAAACAAAACATGCTAACAGAAAAAATATTATATATGCAGGTTCAAATAGTGGGGTTTTACACGCAATTGATGCAAAGACAGGTCTTGAGGAGTGGGCTTTTGTTCCACCTTTTATTGCTGGAAAATTTCCAACTATAATTAATGAAGATTTAGATGGAGCGACAGAGGGAATAGTTGAAGGTGAACCTGCAGGAGGGTCTAATGCAATCTTTGGTGTAGATGGATCTCCAGTTGTGCATGACGTTTGGATAAAAGGATTAAGTATAGATGGTACACCAGAGACAGAAGAGAATTGGCACACTATTTTAATTATACCTTATGGTAGAGGTGGAGCAGGTTTTTCTGTCCTTGATGTAACTTATCCAATAATAGGAGATGAAGGACCTCTTCATATGTTTTCAGTTTATAATGATTTTGTAAATAACAAAGTTTATGTAATGGATTACAAAGGGGATATTAAAGAGGGAGGTTTTGATTATAGACAGACTCAATTTAATATTTCAGATTCTAGAGAGGCAAAACGAGCTAACCTTAAATATGAACAAGCAGCAAAAGCCGATGGAGATGGAACAGATAGTGAAGTTTATACCAATAGAATTCTTATTGATAAATGTACAGACGATGATGATTATACAACGGGTAAATTTAAAGATGTAGGCACATCGTCTTGCTATGAGAGTAAAGTTTTTAATTTTGATTTTTCACTAGGTCCTGATGGAACAGAATTTGGATTAAATGCGTTTGAGGTATTTAAAGTAAAGAATAATGAAAAAACTAAATTAGATTATACCTCAGCAAAAATGGTTGATGGATTTTTACAAATCAAATTTGGCGAAACACTTACTTATAATTCCGGCCAATCTTCAGACGAGGGCTCTGTGGAGACCGAATCTAGTAACGTTTTTGTATCAGCCAATTGTGATTCGACTACAGGAATAGAGAGTAAATATGATTATAGCAAGTTAGGTGAAACTTGGTCTACACCAAGAATAGTAAGACTACCAAGCCCAACATCTCAAACTGGTGCTGATCTTACTGGAAATATAGATATTTCTAATGATAAATACGTTGCTATTATGGGCGCGGGTATGTCCAGTAATCACTTATGTGCTGGCTCCGCTCTTTATCTTATTGAATTAGGTGATATGCTCGAACCAGGAAAAATCTTTGGTCATGAAATTAATAAAGGACCAATTTTGATAGCTGACCTAAACCCAACTAGAATAAAAAAAGATGTGGATGGTTCTGAAGTAGATGTAATTAGAGGAAGTGATATATCAAATGCAGTACCAACAAATCCAATAGTTATTACTCCTGATACTGCTTTCAACATACCTTGGAGAGGAGCATTGGTTTATGTCAACGATAGAGAGGGTAAAATAACTAAAATAAACTTAACTAATATGTACGAAGATGACGATGACGTAAATGATGTCAAAATGTTTAATCAAACTACATTATTTAATCTAAATGCCAATACGGATAACAAAAGATATACTTTTTTCTCAATGGATGCAGGAATAGGTGTTACCACTAAAGACTTCTGGTTATTTGGTGGAACTGGAAATTTTAATGCACTAGCTGAGCGAACCACACTAATGGATAACGTAATGTATGGTGTAAGAGATGTTGATTTTCCAATGTTTAAACATTTAAACGGAGTAACTATTCCATTACCGAAAGACAGTACAGATTTTATGAGTAAGGCTATTGAAGGTGCATTGAATGCAAGATCAATTGATGAGGCAGCAGATTGTGTTGATGTTTCAGGTGAATCCTCTGGAACCGCACATTGTCCTGACTCAGAGGATGCATGGAAAGTTCGTTTAGACCCAGGTGGTCAATTACAAGCATCAGGCCACTCATACCGTAAAGTGTCAGCACCTCCGACATTATTCAAAGGTCAAGTTTATTATCCGATATATGAGCCACCTCCTGGAGATGGTGAAAGAAGATGTGACATTGGAAATGCATATATTTGTGTTGCAGACGATGAGTGTGGAACTAACAACACTTATAAATTAATTAAAGGAGCAAACCCACAAGTAAATGATGCAGCATGTTTATTTGTCAGAGAAGGTGTACTATCTGAACTTGTCATATTTGGTGATAAGTTGTTTGCTAACGTAGCAGGACCAAGTGAAGACGAAGATACACTGTATTCTATTTTAGCTGCACCAGGCGATGTAGTTGGTAATAATAGTGGATGGCGAGAGTCTGGGTTTTAAATAAAGTTTAATTAATTAAACCTTTAAGTTTATTCTTTATTTTGTCTTTGTTTAAATTGAGTTTTTCTTTTATTTTTTCTTCCACAAGATCAGTATCTAATTCATAAAGTTTATCTAGAAAATTATCATTCAGAACTTTGTTTTTGACATTATCAACTGTGTCATTAAAAATTTTTTTTAAAGCATCTTTATAATCTTTACTATTTTTAGTATTACCAATATCGTTTAGTTTAATATCACTTATTGCAAAAGTTTTTTCAACATTAAGTTCTGGAGATAAAACAGACAAAGAAATATTCTTTGCCTCAAGATTTCTTATATTAAAATATTTATTAGACTCAGAATTAGTATTTTCATATTTAAGATCTTTTTGTAAAGACTTTAAGTTGTCGTTAATTTTTTGATCAGAGAAATTAAAGTAATAATTTAATTTAATATTATTTAACAGAACATCGTTGATCAAAATATTATTTGAAAAGATTGAGTATGTATCTAAGTTTACATTAATAGAGTCAATTCCAATTAAGTAGCCATCGAATTTTTTATTAAGAAGAGTTATGTTTTTTGCACTTGCTTTACCACTTAGATAATCAATATTTAACTTTTCAATTTTCACATTTCTATTTAAAGAACTAGAAATATTATTTTCTAAAATGTTTTTGATTAATTTATCTCCTAGAAATTCAATTAAAACAAAAAATAAAATCCCGAGAACTGCTGTTAAA